>CALXJJ010000009.1 GCA_944388605.1 uncultured Clostridia bacterium | reverse complement strand
TTTGAGATACAAAAAATATGTAGGAAAAACGACATTTTTCTTTGCCATTTTCCTACATAAAATTATACCATTTACATTTGATATAATAATTAATATTTACCTTTTTCTTTTATCAGCTCACAGTGTCACTTATTATTAAAGTGGCTCTCGCTGTACAGTAGTCTAGCGTAGCGACCGAATTGTTTCCGATACGCCTTGAACCTGGAATGAGAGAACCTGGATTGTGGTAGCTACCTCCTATGTGAATACGACCGCTAGCCTTGCTCGCCTCTTGTGTCCAGTCTCTGTAATTTCCTGCTAAATCATAGATTTTATTCGCACTCCAGTTTTCACTATATCCTGTATCTTGGGGACTTCCATATCCTGATACATTCGCTGGTGATATACTATCTTCATAATTTCCCCAACTACTTGAATCTTCATCTACCTTCTCTTCTTCTCCTACAAATTTTGTTCTCTTTAACCAACTCATTGTCTCATCCCACTGACATCCATATATCATCGTACTCTTTACTTCTGTATTATTCTTTATTACTTCCTGACACGCTTTCTTTAATCCATACCAATTTTTTGCACCTGAACTACTTGCAGTTAATACTGCTCCTGCCTTCACTGTAGGACTTTCTTTTGTTCCACTTAACTCATATCTTCCAATGTAAAATCCATGGTATGTCTCTATACTCCTCGCCATTTCATTATACTCTCTAACTAAATCTTCTGCCATTTCTGTTATATTACTATATCCTAATTCTTCTATATATCCTTCTTCTTCTGTATCATAATCTGTTAATACGTCTGGCTCTCTTATATTATCTTCATCTCCTGGGATACTTGCTGTATAAATATCTCCTTCTCTTACTCTTAATTTACTATACTTATTCGTTGTTGTTACACCATCACTTAGTGTGACTGGCTCCTCTACTGTCTCAAACATTGTACTAGGATCTGGCACTGGCACCCACACAAATTCATTTCTAGCTTCATCTGTTATTACTATTCCTTCATCTTGGTTAGTAGCTGAATCTTCATCTATTCCAAAATCCTTCGGTATCCACACACTATTTCCTTCATCATCTTTTATCTCTGTTGTTTTATCAAACATCTCTTCTCTTGTTATTTCTCCTATCTCTTCTGGCTCTCCACTTCCTATTATTCCATCCATTTCTGCTATTATTTCATTTATTGCTGTCTCATCCGCTGCCATCGCATTCTCCATATACTCCTTCGTCTCCTCTGCTTTCTTAAACAATCCATTCTCTCCTAATGCTACGTTTATTGTTACTCCTGCTAATATTATTAATACTATTATTGTCACTGCCAACGCTATTAGTGTTATACCGCTTACTTTGCTTTAATTTAACTTTCATTAACATTCTCCTCTCATATATTTATTTAGTCAATTATTCCTCTCATCTAGCAAGGCAAAGAATTGGTCTTTTGGCTAGGCAAGCGAGCGAGAAAACCGGAGGTGTACTTTTGAACACCAAAGGATTTTCGATGTGAAGCTTAACAACGCCAAAAGTCAATTCTTTGCTTTGCAATAATTATGAAGTATCAAAAGCATAGGCTATTTTATTATAAAATAACCTATGCTTTTGATTTATTCTATTTAATTTTCTTATTATATTTTCTCTAAAATTTACGATATATATATATATATATATATATACAGCCTCAAGGCTTTCAGCCATTTTTCTCATTTATTTTGTTCTCCTTTTTCTTATTTTCTATTATCATTTTTTCCTACAACTTTTATTTATTATATACTTATTCTTACCATTTTTGCAATACTTTTTCTTTAGTTTTAATTGATTTTTTAATCCTACTTTT
The DNA here is from genome assembly GCA_944388605.1 of uncultured Clostridia bacterium. Classification (GTDB taxonomy): domain Bacteria; phylum Bacillota; class Clostridia; order TANB77; family CAG-508; genus CALXJJ01. Next base: position 55,492 of record CALXJJ010000009.1, on the reverse strand, counting down.
TCATTTATATACCTAATAATTTTAATAATTCTTGTTTATCTTGCATACCAATACTTTGATTTACTACATTTCCATTTTTTATAACAACAAATGTTGGTATACTCATAATACCATATTTTAGTGTTAATGCCTGCTCTTCATCTATATTTACTTTTGCCACTTTTACTTTGCCTTCCATTTCTTTTGCAATTTCATCAACTATTGGACTCATCATTTTACATGGCATACACCAATTAGCCCAAAAATCAATCATTACTGGTATATCACTTTTAATAACCTCTCTTTCAAAATTATCACTTGTTAAATGTAATACTGACATTTTCACATCATCCTTTCTTATTTCTTATATAACTTATAGCAGATAAACCTGCTTTAGTACCTTCATATACAGCTTTTGATATCTGTAATAATCCTCCAGTACAATCCCCACAAGCAAATATTCCTGGTATATTTGTCATCATATTTTCATTTACAATAATTTCTTTCCCTTTTAACATTACTCCCATTTTTTTAGCTAAATCACCACTTGAAGCAATTCCTTCTGCAATGAAAATTCCATCTATATTCCTTTTTTCTCCTGAAAAAAATTCTATGCTCTCTACTTTATTCGTACCTTTTATCTCTTTTATTTCATCTTCTACAAAATCTACATTAAGTTCTTCATCCCTATTTTCTATCGGTTTTTTTCCATTTGTATATATTGTTACTTTTTTTGCCACTGGTAACAACTCTTTTGCTTCATGTATTGCATAATTTCCATTTCCTAATACTCCTACTTCTTTTCCTTTATAAAAGAAAGCATCACATATTGCACAATAACTTATTCCTTTACCTTCTAATTCTTTGATTCCTTTTATGCTTGGGCTTTTTCTACTCTTTCCTGTTGCTATTATAACAACTTTTCCTTCATATCTTGAGTTTACTGTTTCTACTATGAAATTTTTTTCATATTTTATATTAACAACTTCATCATTTATTATATCTACACCCAGATTTTTTGCCTGTTCTGTTCCTCTACTATTCAAAACATTTCCTGATATTCCTTTTGGAAATCCATAATAGTTTTCTATTTTTTCTGCTTTTTCTAATACACTTTCGTTTTTTGATATAATACAAACTTTTAAATTTGCTCTAATTGTATATAAACTAGCAGAAATTCCAGCTGGTCCGCTTCCTATTATTATTACATCATACAAAATATAATTCCTCCTTATAATATATCGCTTATAGCCCTAAAGTTATACCCTTTTTCTCTTAAAAAAACAATTAAATCAGGTAAAATTTCATATGTTAATATTTTATCTCCTGCATCATGCATTAAAATTACAACACTTTGTTTTTCACCAATTGTATTTTTCAAATTCTCTAAAAGTGCTTCTTTTGTATTTGCTCCTGCTGCATCATTTGATAGTGCATTCCAATCAACATATCCTACTCCATTTTCCTCTAATAATTTTCTTCCTTCTTGCTTTATACTGTCATAATACCCACCACTTGATCCTCCTGGAAACCTAAATAGTCTTGTTGAAAAGTCTTGATTTTCTAATGCATCTTTTATGCATTGTTCTGTTTTATTATATTCATCTAATATTGTTTGAGAACATAAATATATTTCTTTATATTTATGTGAATATCCATGATTTCCTAATGTATGACCTTCATTATATATTCTTTTTACAATATCTGGATTTGCTTCAACTCTATTACCTAACATAAAGAAAGTTGCTTTAATATTTTCTTTTTTCAATAAATCTAATATCAGTGGAGTCACACTTTGCGATGGTCCATCATCAAAAGTTAAAAACACTCTTTTTTCATTAGAATTATATATATTTTTAATTTTAGAAATATATTCTGCATTTTCCATTTTTATTATTTTATCTCTTTCTTGTTCTTTCAATTTTTCCACTTTTTTGTATTCTTGTATAGCATTATATTTATTTTCTACTTGTATAGCATATTTCTTCCAGTTATTTTTATTTACTAATGATATCGCCGTAATTATTGATAATCCTACCAAAGAAATAATTGCTATTATTACTAATATAATTCTTTTTTTATTTATCCTTTTTCTTGGTATGATTATATCATATAACATTTCTTACTCCCTTCTTTTTATCTTATTATACACATATCTAATATTTTTTTCAATACTTTTATTATTTTATTATACTTCATCTTTTGTAGTATTTATTTTCAAGAATTTAAATATTTCTACTATTAGCAGTGGAGCAAACACTAATAATATTACTTCTATTATATTTCCTATTGGTAATACCGGTATACTGAATAAATGCCTTAATGTTGGAATAAACAATATTACAAACATCAATAACGCAGATACTGAAACTGCAAGTAATAATTTTTTATTATTAAATACCTTTGTTTTTAATATTGATTTTTTATTATTTCTAATGTTAAATATATGAACTAACTCTGAAAATGCTAAAGTCATAAATGCCATTGTTTGTCCTATTTCTACTTTCACTTCTTCTTGACTTAATTGTCTTGTTATTCCATTAGCATCTGTTACTTCTACTATTGGTAAATTTGATTCTGGAGTTGATAGTCCTATTATAAAAGCTATTAATGTAAGTAATCCTATCATAATTCCTTGATAAATTACTCTCCATGTCATTCCTTTGGTAAATACTCCTTTTCCTGATTTCGTAGGCTTTCTATTCATAATATCTTTTTCTGCTGGATCAACAGCCAATGCTAATGCTGGTAATGAATCTGTAACTAAATTTATCCATAATATGTGAATTGGTAGTAATGGAACTATTAGATTTATATCTATTCCAAATTGATTAGACAACCATGGTGTTATTAATATTGCAATAAATAAAACTATTATTTCTCCAACATTACTAGATAATAAAAACTGTATTGCCTTTAATATATTATCATAAATTCTTCTTCCTTCTTCTACTGCAGATACTACTGTTGCAAAATTGTCATCTGTCAATATTACATCTGCTGCTTCTTTTGCTACATCTGTTCCAACTTTTCCCATAGCACAACCTATGTCTGCAGTTTTTAATGCTGGTGCATCATTTACGCCATCTCCAGTCATAGCTACTATTTCACCATTTTCTTGCCAAGCTTTTACGATTCGCACTTTATGCTCTGGAGATACTCTTGCATAAACACTGTAATTTCTAATATCTTTTTTCAATTGTTCATCTGATATTTTTTCTAATTCTGCACCTGTAATTGCTTCTGAATCTTCTTCTAATATTCCTAATTCTCTTGCTATTGCTATTGCTGTTATTTTGTGATCTCCTGTTATCATCACAGTCTTTATTCCTGATGTTTTACATTTTTCAACTGCTTTTTTTGCTTCTTCTCTTGGAGGGTCTATCATTCCGACCATTCCAATATATATCAGGTCTTTTTCTATACTTTTCATTTCTTCTTCTGATGGTACATGGTCTAATTCTTTATATCCCATTGCTAATACTCTTAATGCATTTTTTGCCATTCTTTCATTGTTCTCATCTATCAATTTTATAAAATTTGCTAAATCTTTCCTAATTTCACCATTTATTATATATGAATTGCACCTTTTTAATAACTCATCAACTCCACCTTTTGTATATACTACATACTTGTCTCCAAATTTATTTATCGTTGTCATCAACTTTCTATCAGAATCAAAAGGTACTTCATTTATTCTATTATGTTCTTTAAATACATTCTTATTTATTCCTAAGTTTAGCCCCATATCTATTAGTGCTGTTTCAGTTGGATCTCCTGTAAGTTCATTATCTTTCCCTATCTTTGTATCATTACATAATACACTTGCAAATATTAATTGCTCCAATTCATTATTTGACATTTCTTTTATATCTGATACATTTTTTAATTGATTATTATAAAAAATCTGCTTAACCGTCATTTTATTTTGTGTTAATGTTCCTGTTTTATCAGAACATATTACACTACTACTACCTAAAGTCTCTACAGCTGGCAATTTTTTTACAATTGCATTCTTCTTTACCATTCTTTGAACTCCAATTGCTAACACTATTGTAGACACTGCTGCTAACCCCTCTGGTATTGCTGCAACAGCTAAACTGACTGCTGTCATAAACATATCCATAGGATCTTTACCTATACATATTCCTATTATAAATATAACTGCACAAATAGCTAATGCTACAATTCCTAATGTTTTTCCTAATTTGTTTAATTTTATTTGTAAAGGTGTTTCTGCTTTTTTAGTATTTTCTAATATCCCTGCTATTTTTCCAACCTCTGTTTTCATACCAGTGCTTGTTACAATGGCTTTTCCTCTACCATATGTAATAAGGCTTGATGAAAATAGCATATTAGTTCTATCTCCAATTCCTACATCAGGATCATCAATTACATTAGCATTTTTTTCCACTGGCAAAGATTCTCCTGTAAGTGATGACTCTTGAGATTTTAAATTTACACTTTCTATAATTCTTAAATCTGCTGGAACATAATCACCTGTATCTAATACTACAATATCCCCAGGTACTAATTCCTTTGAAGGAATAACTATTACTGTTCCATTTCTTACAACTTTTGTGGCATGACTACTAAGTTTTGCTAAAGCCTCTAATGATTTTTCAGCTTTACTTTCTTGTGCTACTCCTATTATTGCATTAACTATTACTACAATTAAAATAATTATAGAATCTGTAATTCCCTCTCCTTCCATATAACCAATTACTCCAGAAATAACTGCTGCTATAACCAATACAATTATCATAAAATCTTTAAATTGCTCCAAAAATTTTATAAAAATACTTTTTTTCTTTTTAGCTTGTAATTCATTATATCCATATATTTCTCTCTTCTCCTTTATCTTTTCGTCACTTAGTCCTTTATCTATATTTGTCTTTAATTCCTTTTCTACTTGTTCTATTTTTTTGGTAAACCATTTTTCTTCCAATATTAATCTCATCCTTTCAAAAAGTTTTAAATATTTAACAAATTTGTTCCTAAGCCAATTTTACGAAGTCAAAATTGTGTGCAGTTGTTAGAGCGTAGCAACTTTTATACAATAGAAAAGGCTAACTTTCCTATTGTATTAATACAAAAGACTTCTAAAGAATATTTTGCACTTTTTTGGCAAAATTATTCTTTAAAAGTCTTGCTTACCTTAAAGGTTACTAACCATGCTTTTGCCGAGATGTTGATTAGTAGTTTATAAGCTACTCCCTTTTAATATTTTTTATTGTTAAGTTATTAATCTACGAAATTAAATTCATCTTTAAATTTATCTTTAAATAATTCAAATACTTTATTTAAAACTTCTTCATCATCTACACTCACATATGATTCTTCATCATCAGAATCGGTATCTTCTAATTTTAATATTACAACTTCTCCTGCGTCATCATCATTTTGCTCTTCTTCTACAGGTAATAATACTACATATTCTTCTCCTTCATATTCAATTAAATCTAAAAATTCAAATTTACTTTCCTCTCCATTTTCATCATTTAATACTATTATATTGTCAATCTCCTCATCTGGAATATTATTATTTACATCTTTGCTCATAATTTTTCTCCTTTCAAAATTTATATTTAATCGCTAAAAAGCAATATTAATAACAATTATTATTTGTAATATTCTCTAAGTTATACTTTTATTTATATAAGTTTCTAATATATATTCTGCTGATATTGTATCAACTATATTTTTCTTTTTTCTTTTATTTACATTTAAAAAATTCATTGTCTTATGGGCTGCTACAGTTGTAAGTCTTTCATCTATTTTTTCTATCTTTACATTATTAAATCTACATTTTAATTTGTGTATAAATTTTTCTGTAATCTCTACTCTTTCGGCTTTTGTTCCATTCATGTTTATTGGTATCCCTATCACAAAAGTATCTATATCATATATCTTCAATAATTCATCTATTCTATTTAAAACCATTTTATCGTTTCCATTATGATGAATTGTTTCTAGTCCTTGTACTGTAATATTTAATGAATCTGTAATAGCTAGTCCAACTCTTGAATCTCCATAATCTATACCTAATTTTCGCATTTTTATTCCTCTAAACCTATATAATTTTTCACCATATTTTCTAAAAGCTCATCTCTTTCTATTTTTCTTATAAGGTTTCTAGCATCATTATGACTTGTAATGTAGGTCGGATCTCCTGATAAAATATATCCAACTATTTGGTTTATTGGATTATAGCCCTTTTCTACTAAAGCTTGATACACTTCTTTTAATATTTCTTTAGAAAACTTACTCTTTTCTTTTTCAACATTAAAACTCATTGTTTTATCCATATCCATAATAAAATACATCCTTTCTACACATTTACATTTGAGTTATATCACATTCCTTTTTATCTGCATTATCTAAATATTCCTCAAGTTTCTTTGTTGTACCTTCAAGTGCTGTTCCTTTATAATATTCTGTAAGTACTATATTTACTTTTGGATTTATTGTTTCTTCTCCATCTGATATTTCGATTGATTCTATTTTGTTTTTTATTTCCTCCATAAAATTTGCTACACTTTCTACAGATACCCCTGAATATACAATAACAAACTTTGGTCCCATATATCTAACAAATATATATTCTGGTGATATATTTTCTCTTACAGTTTTTGCAATCTCTTTTATAGTATCATTTCCATATTCTCTCCCTAATTCATCATTTATATATTCTATATTTATTATTTTAAACATGCATACAGTTGAAGTTGTATATTTATCTATTATCTTTTTCCCTTCACCATATAAATATTCTTCTGAAGGAAGTTCTGTAAATTTATCTGTTCTTACTATATTTTCAATTACATTTTGCTTTTCTAGAGTTTTTATTACCCCAACAATATTTTCTTTTACTACTTCTAAAATAGTTGTATCTACATTATCAAATTCATGAGGTATACTACCTTCTATAATCCAATAACCTATATATACATTATCTACATATAATGGAAAGAAAATTGCTGATTTTGCCCTGCCAAATTCCATCTTCTGATATGGTAATCTTTCGTTTTCTCCATTTACTGTTATATATTTTGGTGTTGCTGTTTGTATACTATCTTTAAATATTTCTTCTTTATATAATGATTTTAATGCATCCCAATGTTTTTCATCTACATTTGATACTTTTACAGTATATTCAGCTCCATCATAAATTACTATTGTTGAATATTTTATTTCATACCTATCTATTAATATTTCATTTATTTTCCTTATTTTTTCATCTGCTGACATATTACTTTCACTTATTGTATTCATAAATTCTTGTAAAACATTTAAACTATTTACCTTTTGATTCAAATTTCCAAAAACTTGTAATTTCTTATGAATAGAAATATTATACATCATTAAGCAAATAACTATTATTACTAGTATTATTACAGTTATTAACATTAACAAAAAATTTCACCTCAACTTCTTTTATTACTAATAATTTTTTTTCATCCTATTTAAAGTATTATTCATTTTGTTTGAAAAAACCCCATTTGTATTTTTATTATAATTGTTATAATTTCTATTATTTGAAAATCCTTGTTTATTAGTTACTAATGGAAAAACCATGTTTACCAAATTTTCTAACTGTAACATAAAATTCTTTGGATAACCATTAAGTGAAATTTTACAGTTTACTAATCCTTCTAAATATTTAGAACAAACTTGCATATCAAAAGGAATTGTACAATATTTAGCATTATCTTTATTAAATAATTCTGTTCTAACAGACATTGATGGGTCATTATAATATGCCATTCCTCCAATTATTAATTTTTCAGTTAATGATCTTACTCTCATTTCTTTATTTATTACTATTTTTAATTTATTCGGATCTAATACATTTTTTGCTTTTAATTCTCTTAAAAAAGCTGTTAATGGTTGTATTGTCAAAATATCCATAGATTGAACTAAATACAATTCTTGAACATTTCTAAAATATTCATATGGTGTTTTAAAATCACAATCTAATAATACTAATGTATAATTTTGAACTAATGTTGTTAATATATTAGAATAGTCTTCCATTTTTTCTTCACTATCTGGAACTGTTGTATATACTGTTAAGTTTTTATTAACTTGAATTCCTGCTGGAACACCCATTCTTAATTTATTTACACACTCATATGCAGTATTTCTTAGTGATTCTTCATTTTCTGTATATATATAATAAGCATTTTTCGATGTTGTTAAATCTAAAATCGCTGTATTAATTCCCCTTTCAGATAATATTTGTGCAACATTATTTACTAGAAATGATGTTCCATTTTTTGTTGTTCCTACAAATCCAACTATTTTTTTGTCATTTGCTATTAAATTTGTTATATCAACATTATCTGCTGAATTTGAATATGATTCCATTGGCATACTATAATTATCTTGATAATTTTGTGTATACGTATTATCAGTATTTGGAACACTGTAATTTTCATATTTTACTGGTTGTTCTTCTATTGGTTCTTCTACTTCTTCTATTCCTGGCATAATTACAGATGTATCTTCTTGCTCAACATCTTGATTATCTAAATCAAATAAATTCAAATCTTCATTTTCTTCTTGTATAGGCTGTTTTCTAGGTCTTCCTCTTCTCTTTTTTGAAGTTTGAACATTGTTTTCTTGTTTTTCTTCTTCAACTACTGTTTCTACCTTTTTAGGTCTACCTCTTCCTCTTTTTTGAGTTTTAGTTTCTTCTTTTTCCTGTACTTCTGGTTCTACATATTCTTGTTGTTGTATCTTCTTTACACTTACAGTTGATACTTCTGTTGGTATTACAACAGGTTTTGTTAATTTTGTACCTTCTCCTATAAAGTCTAACCCTGTAGTCTTTTTTCTGTTAGTTTCTAAAAGTTTACCATTTACTTGTGTTTTCTTCTCTTTTTTTAGTGGTTCATATTTTCTTGGAGAATCTGGTATTTTTCCATTTAATACTATTTCTTGATATTTCGGTGATTCTGCCTCTAATACTGCTTTAACATTTAAAGGTAAGAATCTTGCTATTAGTCTTAATTGTGCATCATTATATTGTGCTGCAATACTATTAAAACTATCTATATATCTATCTTCATTTCTGCCTAATCTTTTATAATGGTCAAGTATATTCTGTATTTCAATTTCACTTACAGCCTCTTCACTTTCACTTTTATAATTAACATCTTCTGAATCTATGTTGTAATATACTTTTGCTTCTTTTTTTATACGAGGTTTATTTATTAATTTACATACATTATCTATACTTCTATCATTTCCTATTAGAGCACTATATATTCCTATTCCAAATATTTTTAATAATATATTATCTTGTTTTTCTCTTCTATCTGTACAAATTAATATAATAGGAATATCTGTTCCAGACAAATTAGCTGCCTCATCACTTATACTATCCAATTTTTCAAATAAAAATCTATCTATTTCCTCATAATTGTTATTTGAAAATGGCTCTAAATCCTCACTTATAACTATTCTATCATAAGTTTTATCTCTTTGTAACTCTTTAACAATTGCATTAAAGTAATATACATTTTTATAAGAAATAATTTCTTTATATTGTTGTTGATACTTCTTTACAATAGACTCTGAAATATTTTCATTACTCACTGCAAATAATACTTTCATTTGTTAACCCCTCCAACCATTTACTGCTATAGCAAATATAAGTGGTAATATTTGACATATAATCAACAAACTTATTATTGCTATCATTAACTTAAAACCTCTATCTCTAACATCTAGTTTTCTTATTCCTATAACATACTCATATAGTGCTGCTATTGCAATTCCTGCAAATCCAAATGGTATACTATATACACGTATTTTATCAAGCAAGTATGCTGTTAATCCATATGAATCTGAACCATATAAATCCTTATAATCTTGTAATGATTTTTCTTCTTTCATTTTCATTTCTAGCATTTTCTCAGCATTAGTTTCTTGCTTTGTATCTTGTATATTAGACTCTGTTTGAGTTGTTTGATTTATATTGTTTGATGCATATACAGGCAATACAGTAATTGTTAAAATGATTAAAATGCTGAAAACAATTTTAATACATTTCTTCATTTATTATCTCCTCTCTTCATTTTGATACATTTAATCCACCTTACAATATCATACAATACAAATGAAAAAATATCAAGTAAAACTTGATATTTTTCCAAAGAAAACTTTTTACTCTTCTATTAATTCACAATATCACTTATTATTAAAGTAACTCTTGCTGAAATGTATGAATCTGTAAACTTTGATTTCTATATTATAACTTGTTATATAAGTAACTCATCCACTTATATACACTATTAGACCAGTTTTTATCTGTTGCATATTTTGTGTTAACTCCTTTTATTGTAGAACCATAATATTTATTTCCGACAGCTGTTTCTCCATCATATATTTTTGTACCTTCAGGATTTATATAATATTTTGTAAATACTCTTGCTAACAAATCTATCCCTTCAGCATATGTTTTAAATACATATGCATTATCTGATGGATTCCTATCATATGCTCCATATCCAAATAAATTCTTTTTATTTTGTGCCATTTTTGATGTTCCCCATGCACTCTCATGTATTCCCACAGCAGCCACAAATACTCCATTTATATTATATTGTTGTTCTATATAATAAAAATATTCTGCATTTTCTGTAAATACTCCTAATTTGTCATTACTATCATTTTGTAGTATCTTTTTAAATTGCTCTAATGATAATCCACTTGGTTTATTTAATGCAATATTTTCATTTAAACTTGATTTTAATTCTGAAGCCGATTTTTCTTGTACAGATGTTGTTTCAGTGTTTTCAACTTTTTCTTCCTTATAAATTAAACAACTTGAATTCACCCAACCAGAATATATTCCAACCTTAATTTTATACCATTCACCTTGCATTTCTTCTAATGTTACTTGATCATCTTTTTCTATTGTAATTATAGTTTTAGATTCTATATTTGGATCTACTTTTACTTCTAATGTAGTTGAAGTAACATATAATGTATCCCCAACTTTATTTTTATGTACTTTTATATAATTAGAAGTCCCAACTTCTACAATTTTATTAATGGAAGCTTTTGTTATCTTTGTTCCAATTTGTTCATCTTCTTTTAATTCGTCATTTATATATGATTTTTTTATTATTATTTCTTGTTTTCCATCTCTTCCTTCTTGCAATGTTTTTATAGTTCCATTTGGTAGCAATGGATTATTTCTATATTCTGTAGTATATTCCAAATCTATTTCTTGCTTTATAATTTCTTCTCTATATATATCTTTTGTGTTCTCTTGAACAATATTTTCTATATCTATTTGATTATTACTTGATTTTTTATATTTTTTATTATTAAAATTTTTTGATACTACAGCAAATGAATTATCTATCATAGAAAAACTTATAATTATAATAAGAAGTAATATTAAAATTATACATATTAATCCTATTTTCGTTTTTTTTCTAATTTCTTTTGTATTTTTCATAAAAATCACCTAAAACAATCATATTATTGTTTTAGGTTTTTGTCAATGGAAAATATTAACTTTTTATTTGTTAATTGCTTTTCTTCCTAAATATTGTGCAACATCTGCTAATTCATCTTCAATATTTAATAATCTATTATATTTTGCTACTCTATCTGTTCTACATGGTGCACCTGTTTTTATTTGTCCAGCATTTGTTGCAACTGCAACATCTGCCAATGTTGTATCTTCTGTTTCACCGCTTCTATGAGATACAACTGCTGTATAACCATTTTTCTTTGCTAATTCAATTGCATCTAGAGTTTCAGTTAAAGTTCCAATTTGATTTAGTTTTATTAATATGCTGTTAGCTGTTTTATTATCAATTCCTTTTTGTAACCTCTTAATATTTGTTACAAATAAATCGTCTCCAACTAATTGTACTTTATCTCCTAATTTTTCTGTTAGTTTTTTCCATGATCCCCAATCTTCCTCTGCTAAACCGTCTTCTATAGAAATTATTGGATATTTATTAGCTAAATCAACTATAAAATCTATCATCTCATCTCTAGTCTTAAATTCTCCTGTTTTCCAGAAATAATATCCGTCTTTTCCTATTTTCTTAGCTTCGTCAAACATTTCTGTTGCAGCTACATCTAAAGCTAAACATATATCTTTTCCTGCTTCATATCCAGCTTGTTTTACAGCTTCTAATATTAACTGGATTGCTTCTTCTTCACTATTTACCATTGGAGCAAATCCACCTTCGTCTCCAACACCTGTTGCTAATCCTTTTTCTTTTAATACTTTCTTCAAATTATGATACACTTCAACTCCCATTTTCATGCACTCTTTGAAAGTTTTAGCTCCTACTGGCATAATCATAAATTCTTGTACACTCAAACTACTATCAGCATGCTTTCCTCCATTCATAATATTCATCATAGGAACTGGTAATACTTTTGCATTTACTCCTCCAATATAATTATATAAGCTCAATCCTAGAGATGCTGCAGCAGCTTTTGCTACTGCTAATGAAACTCCTAATGTTGCGTTAGCTCCTAGCACACCTTTATTATCTGTTCCATCTAAATTAATTAACATTTTGTCGATTTTAGCTTGTTCGTATACATTTTCTCCTTCTATTACTTTAGCAATTTTATTGTTTACATTATCAACAGCTTTTAAAACACCTTTTCCTAAATATCTACTTTTATCACCATCTCTTAACTCTACTGCCTCAAAGCTTCCTGTTGAAGCACCTGATGGTACCATTGCAACACCAGAAAATCCTCCTTCTGTTACAACTTCAACTTGTACTGTTGGATTTCCTCTTGAATCTAAAACTTCTAATGCTTTTACACTTTCAATACCTAAAAATTCTTTCATAAAAATCTTCCTCTCTATATTATAAATTTTTTAATATCTGACTCTTAACCTCTTCTTTTTGCCTTTCTATTTGTTCTACATATGTTTCTTCTACATCTTTTGACTTCTTTTTTGTTTTTATTTCATATGTATAACTAGATTTTTCTTCTGGAATACTATTATATCTATTGTCATATTTAATAATCTTCTTTTCTGGTCTTTTATATATAGATTCCGTATATACATCTATTTTTTGAATAGGTTCATCTAAATATTGTAATATTTTCACTTTTTCTTCTTTTTTAAAACTGTCTAACGGTTTTTCTAAATTTTTATACACCCAAATATTATGTCTATCTTCTTTTGTATATTTACTATTTATTAAATTTTCATAACTATACTCTACTGTAAATTTTAAATTTGCAATACTTATTGTTACATTAGACCATAATTTAAATGATTCATTTTTAAATTCATTTCTTAAGCTTTTTATTGTCTCATATAATTTATTTACCAATTTCATAAAAGCACTTTCATCAATATCAAACCTATTTGGTATTTCATAAACATTTATAGGTTTCTTTTTTAGTATTCCTTTTGGGTAATAATAGAAAAACATTTCTCCAGTTTCTCTTCCGTCTATCAATTCCATTATTGAAGCATATAAATAAACTTTCTCCCATTTTTCTGGTATCATAAAAAATAACTGTTCTTGAATATTTGCATAAATATTCTTTATATTCGTAGTAGTTATCATGATAATCCTCCAATATTGCTCCTATCTTACTAGTAGGCTTTCTCCTGTCATTTCCTCTGGCTTATCTAAGCCCATAATGTCTAACATAGTTGGAGCTATATCTGCTAATTTTCCGTCTTTTATTTTACAGTTTTCCATTCCTACTAAAATAATTGGAACAGGATTAGTTGTATGTGCTGTTTGAGGTTCTCCTGTTTTATAATCTATCATTTGTTCTGCATTTCCATGGTCTGCTGTAACAATTAAAACTCCATTTTGTGCTTGAACTGCTTCTACTACTCTTCCTACACATTCATCAACAGCTTCTATTGCTTTTATTGCAGCTTCTAAATTTCCTGTATGCCCTACCATATCTGGATTTGCAAAATTTAATATTATACAATCATATTTTTTTGAATTTATGCTTTCAATAACTTTATCTGTTACTTCATAAGCACTCATTTCTGGCTTCATATCATATGTTTCCACTTTTGGAGATGGTACTAATATTCTATCTTCTCCTGGATATTGTTTTTCCTCTCCTCCATTAAAGAAAAATGTAACGTGTGCATATTTCTCAGTCTCTGCTATTCTTAATTGTGTATAACCTTTTTTTGATATATATTCACCAAATGTGTTTTTTAATTCTTCTTTATTAAACGCTATATGAACATTTGGCATTGTTTCATCATATGGAGTCATGCAAACATAATACAAATTCATTTTTTTTGTCTTAAACTCTTTGAAATTTTTATCTACTAAAGTTCTTGTTATCTCTCTTGCTCTGTCTGGTCTAAAATTAAAGAAAATTACTGAGTCTCCATCATCTATTGTAGCTACTGGTTTATCTCCATTCATTATAACTGTTGGTACAACAAACTCGTCAAAAACTTCTTTTTGATAAGAACTTTCAATTGCAGAAATACTTGATTGAGCAGTTTCTCCTTCACCATTTACTAAAGCATCATATGCTTTTTGGATTCTTTGCCATCTTTTATCTCTATCCATTGCATAGAATCTTCCAGAAATAGATGCAATCTTTCCTATTCCTTTTTCTTTCATCTTTTCTTCTAGTTTCTGTATATATCCCTCTGCTGAAGAAGGTGGTGTATCTCTTCCATCTAAAAAACAATGTACAAATACATTTTCAAAATCTTTTCTTTTTGCTAATTCTAAAATAGCATATAAATGTCGTATATGACTATGAACTCCACCATCTGATAAAAGTCCTAAAACATGCAATTTGCTATTATTCTTTTTACAATTTTCTATTGCTGTAACCAATTCTTTATTGCTAAAAAAGTCTCCATCTTCTATTGATTTTGTTATTCTAGTTAAATCTTGATATACAATTCTTCCTGCTCCTATATTTGTATGACCCACTTCTGAGTTTCCCATTTGTCCATCAGGCAATCCAACATTTAAACCGCTTGTGTACATTGTAGCTACAGGGCATGTTTTCATTAGTTTATCTATATTAGGTTTGTTAGCTAATTTAATACTATTTCCCTTTTCTTGTTCATTATTGCCAAACCCATCTAATATCATTAGCATTGTGAGTTTATCTTTCATAATTCTTACCTTCCTTATTTGTTATAATTTACAATTTGCTCAAAATCTTCTACTTTTAAGCTTGCTCCTCCTATTAAAGCTCCATCAATATCTGATGTTTCAAACAATTCTTTCGCATTTTGTGGTTTTACACTTCCACCATATTGTATTATAACTCTTTGTGCTATATTTTGTCCATAGATTTTTTCAATTTCTGCTCTTATAATTTTACACATATTATTTGCATCTTCACTTGTAGCTGTTTTACCTGTTCCTATTGCCCATATTGGTTCATAGGCAATTATCACATTTTGCACTTGTTCATTATTTAGTCCATTTAATGCTAATCTAGTTTGCGATGTTACAATTTCTTTTTCTTCTCCATTTTCTCTTTGCTCTAAACTTTCTCCTACGCAAACTATTGGTTTTAAGCCATTAGCAAATGCAGATTTTACTTTTTTATTAACAGTTTCATCAGTTTCACCAAAATATTGTCTTCTTTCTGAATGCCCTATAATTACATAATCTACATTTATAGCTTTTAACATTTGACCTGAAACTTCTCCTGTATATGCTCCTTTTTCTTCAAAGTGCATATTTTGAGCTCCTATTTTTATATTTGTATTTTGTGCTGTAAGTATCGCATAAAATAAGTCTGTATATGGAACACATAATACTACTTCATTTTCTGTGTCTTTTATTTTTGGAATTAATCTATCTATAAAGTCAATGGTCTCATTTGGTAATTTGTTCATTTTCCAATTTCCTGCAATTACTTTCTTTCTCATTACAAGTACAACTCCTTTCAATAAATCTACTTATCTTGTAAACATTCAATTCCTGGTAATTTTTTTCCTTCTAAAAATTCTAATGAAGCTCCACCACCAGTTGAAATATGAGAAAATTTATCTGCTAACCCTAACTTTTCAATAGCAGCTGCTGAATCTCCTCCACCTACTATAGAAATTGCACCTGTTTTTGCTATAGCTTTTGCTATTTCTTCTGTACCAGTACAATAATTATCAAATTCACACACTCCTAATGGTCCATTCCAAATAACAGTCTTTGCTCCTTCTAATTCTTTTTCAAATGATTTTATTGTTTCTGGTCCTATATCTAATCCTTCGAAATCATCTGGTATTTCCCTTGATTTAACTATCATATTTTCTGCGTCGTTTGCAAATTCTTTTGAAATATGCGAATCTGTAGGAAGTACTATTTTTACTCCTTTTTGCTTTGCTTTTTCCAATAATTCATTTGCTAAATCTAATTTATCATTTTCACATATGGATTTACCTATTTTATGACCTTGAGCTTTTAAAAATGTATAAGCCATTCCTCCACCTATTATAATAGTGTCTACTTTATCTAGTAAGTTTTCTATAACACCTATTTTATCAGATACTTTTGCCCCTCCTAAAATTGCAATAAATGGTCTTTTTGGATTTTCTAATGTATCTCCCATAAATGTTATTTCTTTTTCTATTAAAAATCCACTTACAGCTGGTAAAAAATGTGCTACTCCTTCTGTTGAGCTATGTGCTCTGTGAGCTGTTCCAAATGCATCATTTACGAAAATATCTGCTAAACTTGCTAATTTTTTAGATAATTCTTCATCATTTTTTTCTTCACCTTTTTCAAATCTAACATTTTCTAGTAAAACAACATCACCATCGTTCATATCAGATGTTAATTTTTTAGCACTCTCACCTACTACATCTTCTGCCATTTTTACATTCTTTTTTAATAACTCACTCAATTTTTTAGCAACTGGTTTTAAGGAAAACTCTGGTTTTACTTCTCCTTTTGGTCTTCCTAAATGTGAACATAAAATAACTTTTGCACCATTATTTATTAAATATTCTATAGTAGGTATAGCTGCAACAATTCTTCTTGCATCTCTTATATTTCCATTTTCTAATAATGGTACATTAAAATCACATCTTACCAGAACTTTTTTTCCTTTTACATCAATATCTTTAATTGTTTTTTTATTCATAAATACCTCCATTTTAAAACTAATTACATCTTTAAAAGGGGCTAATTTATAGTCCCTCTTTATACTTATTTGTTTGATATATATATTGCTAAATCAACTAGCTTATTTGAATATCCCCATTCATTGTCATACCAAGCAACTAGTTTTACAAATGTATCTGTTAAAGAAATACCTGCTTTACTATCAAATATTGATGTATGACTATCATGTATAAAGTCTGAAGAAACTACTGGATCTTCTACATATTCAACTATTCCTCTTAATTCATTTTCTGATGCTTCTTTTACAGCTTTACAGATTTCTTCATATGTTGCTGGCTTTTCCAAATTACAAGTTAAATCAACTACAGATACATCTACTGTTGGGACTCTAAAAGCCATTCCGGTTAATTTTCCATTTAATTCTGGAATTACTTTTCCTACTGCTTTAGCTGCTCCTGTTGAAGAAGGTATAATGTTTGCAGATGCTGCACGTCCACCTCTCCAATCTTTCTTAGATGCTCCATCAACTGTTTTTTGTGTAGCTGTTGTTGAGTGTACAGTTGTCATTAATCCATCTTTAATTCCAAATTTATCATTAATTATTTTAGCAAGTGGTGCTAAACAGTTTGTTGTACAAGATGCATTAGATACTATATTCATATCTGGTGTATATTTATCATTATTTACTCCCATTACAAACATCGGAGCATCTTTTGAAGGCGCACTAATAATTACTTTTTTTGCTCCTCCTTCTAAATGTGCACTAGCTTTATCCATTGTTGTAAATACTCCTGAACATTCAAGTACATATTCAACTCCTGTTTGTCCCCATGGTATATTTTTTGGTTCCATTTCATTAAATACTTTTATTTCTTTTCCATTAACTACAAGTATATTATCTTTTGCATAAACTTCTCCATCAAATCTTCCATGTACTGTATCATATTTAACCATGTAAGCCATATAATCTGCTGTAATAAATGGATCATTTATAGCTATTACTTCAACCTCTTTCTTTGATAATGCTGCTTGGAATGCAAGGTTTCCTATTCTTCCAAAACCATTAATTCCTATTTTTACTGACATAAAAATTCCTCCTATCTTGATGATTCTCTATCATCCTATATTTTACTTTTCTATTCTATAACAAAAAAGAATACTTTTCAAGTATTCTTTCAAAATTTTATTCTTATTTAACTTCAATTTTTTTAAATAAAAAGTTTTTTATATCTTTAAAAGAAATTTTTTGTGACCAAAAATCATGTACTTCACCAAAAACTTTTTCTTGATATGGTGTTAATTCTACATAAATCTCTTGGAATAAGAAATTTTTAACAGCTGTCCAGCCATTTACTTTTGTTGGTAAATTTTTTCCTTGTTCATTTACTAAACTATTATTTTGTCCTTCATTTCCTATATTACCAAACATATTTGTGTTTCCTTCGTTTGTTTCAATTCCTCCTAAATTTGTTATATTTTCTTTTAGATCCATGTTTATTTCCTCCTTTGTTATTTTCTAAAAAACATATTAACATATTTATACTACATTATTCAAATTAAATCAATAGTATTTTTAAAATTTTTTGTTTTTTCTTTCCAAAATTTTTGAAATATGATTACTAATTTACAATCAAAACTACTCTAGCTGTATCCCAACTATTAATTTTGTCTGACAAATCAGCACTTCTATTAGATACTGATAATGTACTATCCATTCTATATCCTCCTCTTCGGACTCTCATATTACTAATACATGCTTCTTGTGTCCACTCTCTATAATTTCCTGCTAAATCATAGATATTATTTGCACTCCAATATTTGCTATAGCCTGTAATTTGTGCTTTTCCTGCCCCTTCTATATTTGCTTCTCCTGTACTATCCATAAAGTTTCCCCAACTACTCGAATCTTCATCCACCTTTTCTTCTTGTCCTGCAAACTTTGTTCTTTTTAACCAACTCATTGTTTCATCCCATTGGCAACCATATATCATAATGCTTTTAGCATAGGGATTATTCTGTATAACTTCCTCACATAACTTTTTATATCCATACCAATCCTCAAGTGTAATAACTGTTCCTTTTTGTACTGTAGGCTTATCTTTTGTACCAGATAACTCATATCTTCCAATGTAAAACCCATAATATTTTTCTATACTGTTTGCCATTTCTGTATATTCTTTTACTAATCCACTTGCCATTTCATTAAGACTATTATATCCTAGTTTATCCATATAATATATATCCCCATCATCTAAAACATCCGGTTCCATTACATTATTAGGACTAAACTCTCCTGGACTAGTTGCTGTATAACTATTTCCCTCTCTTATTCTTAATTTACTATACTTATTTGTTGTTGTTTTTCCATCACTTAATTTAGCTGTTTGATAAACAAACATTGTATTTGGATCTGGCACTGGCACCCATACAAATTCATTTCCATCTTTGTCTGTTATTACTATTCCTTCATCTTGATTTGTAGATGATTCTTCATCAATTCCAAATCCTCCTGGTATCCATATTGTATTATCTTCATCATCTTTTAAATCTGTTGTTTTATCAAATATTGTTCCATCATCTCTTGCTTGTTCTATTTCACTTTTCTTTTTGCTTGTTGCTCCTTTTACTATTCTTTCTGATGTTTTTCCTCCTTGATCTTTTACTATTACTTTTAATTCATATTCTGTCTGGGCTGTTAATCCTGTATATGTGCAAGTATTACTTTCACTTGTTTCTACTAAACTTCCATTTTTATAATATGCATATGTTCCACTTTCTGCTAATCCACTCTCATTATCCTCTGCATTTACACTTACTTTTATACTGTTTTCTGTTACATTTTCTACTGTAAAACTATTTATTATTGGTACTATATTATCTATTACATTATATGTTGTATAATCTCCTGAATTGGTTCCATCTGTTAATCTTGCATATACTATATCTCCATGATGTAATCCATTTGCTATTGTACTTATTTTACTTCCTCTTATCCATGTTCCATTTGTACTATTTATTTGGTATTCTATTATATAATCTGTATCTGTTTTTATTGTTATACTTGCTTGTTTATTACTCCATGTTAAATTCTCAAATGTTATTGTTCCTTTTTCTACATCTGCATCTGTTACTTTTAATGTTTTTACTGTTATTGTTTTACTTCCTATATTTCCTTCTTCATCTTCACATTCTACTTTTATTTCATATTCTGTATCTTGTTCTAATTCTTCTATTATACATGTTTCTCCTGTTCCATTTTTCTCTGAAAATTCTGAACCTACTTCTACTTTTCTTATATAATATCTATATGTTCCATTTTCTATTTTCCCTTGTGCATTACTTCCACTTGCATTTATTGTTATTGTACTACTTGTAGGGCTTGCTTGTACTTCTACTGTTATTTCTTTATTTGTTTCTTCTCCTCCTGCATTATTTGAATTTGTACTTCCTTCTATTTCTGATAATAATTTATTTATTTCTTCTTCATCTGATGTCTGTGAATTTACTAAATAATCTTGTATTTCTTGAGCTTTTTTAAATAATCCATTTTCTCCTATTGTTGCATCTATAGTTACCAATGCTAATATTATTAATACTATTATTGTTACCGCTAAGGCTATTAGTGTTATACCGCTTGCTTTGCTTTAATTTAAGTTTCATTAACATTCTCCTCTCATATATTTATTTAGTCAATTATTCCTCTCATCTAGCAAAGCAAAGAATTGAACTTTTGGCTAGGCAAGCGAGCGAAAAAACCGGAGGTGTACTTTTGAACACCAAAGGATTTTCAATGCAAAACTGTCACCAAGCCAAATGTCAATTCTTTGCTTTGCAATAATTATGACGTATCAAAAGCATAGGCTATTTTATCATAAAATAACCTATGCTTTTGATTTATTCTATTTAATTGTCTTATTATATTTTCTCTAAAGTTTACGATATATATATATATATATATACAGCCTCAAGGCTTTCAGCCATTTTCCCCATTTCTTTCGTTCCCTTTCTTCTCGTTTTTTTATTTTATTTTTCTCTAGCTATTGTTAATTATATACTTATCTCTTACCTTTTTGCAATGCTTTTTTCTTTTTTTGTATATTAACATTATACTTTTATTCTTTTATCTCTTTTGACAATTTATTTATTGCTTTTGATTCAATTCTTGATACATATGAGCGTGATATTCCAAGCATGTTTGCTATTTGATGTTGCGTTTTTGGCTTATTTCCATCTAGTCCAAATCTTAATTCTATTATTGTTCTTTCTCTTTCTTTTAAAACTTTTTTCATTTTATTGTATAATTGTTTTATTTTCCATTTCAAATCAACGATTTCATCTATTGGTCTTTCATTATTTTCTAATACTTCCTGTAATGTCACTGTATTATCATCTTTATCTTTTCCTATAGGTTCATCTAAGTATACTTCTGCTCCTAATTTTTTTATACTTCTTAAATACATTAATATCTCGTTATCTATGCATCTTGATACATATGTAGAAAGTTTTGTGGCTTTTTTGCTTTCGTAACTATTTATTCCTTTTATTAATCCTACAGTTCCTATAGAAATCAAATCATCTTGATCAACATTTGACCATCCATATTTTTTAGCAACATGTGCCACTAATCTTAAATTTCTCTCTATCAAAATATTTCTTGCTTCTTCATCTCCATTTTCCCATCTTTCTATATAAATACTCTCTTCTTCTTTTGAAAGTGGTTCTGGGAATAAATTGCTTGAAGATATATAACCTACAACAAATACTGCTGTTTTTAAAAAAGCAAAAAAACCTGCTATACTAAGTGCTAACATATATGCACCTCCAACTTTCACTATACAATTATTATATGTATATCAAAGGTTGTAAGTGCATGACCTCTATTTTTTTCTTCTTAAAATATATCCTTCTTTAGCTTCTTGTGCCAGTTTTAAAAGTACTGTTTGACCTGTTTTTCCTGGATTTATGTGATTTATTTCTTTTCCTGTTTCTGAATCCCACATATTGTCTATTACAATTTTTTTTGTTTCTATCTTATTAGGAATAATTATCTCTAAAGTATCACCTATTTTTAATTTATTTTTAATTTCAACTTTTGCCTTTTCTCCTTGCTTTTCTATTACAATTCCACCAAATTCATAATTTGCATTATATTGTTTACCTTCATATTCTTGAAAATCTTTATTATTTCTATCATTAAAATAAAAAGTTGTAAGACTCCTTGTCTTTGTTTTTTCAAGCTCTTGAATATATTTATCTGCATTATAGCTATCTGGACTTTTTATGTAGTCATCTATTGCATTTCTATAGCTGTTAACAACACTTGCCAAATAATAACTTGTTTTAAGTCTACCTTCTATTTTTAAACTATCTATTCCCATATCAATAATTTCTGGAATTTCTCTTATCAAGCATAAATCCTTTGATGAAAATATATATGTACCATTACTATCATGTTCAACAGGCATTAACCCACCATTTTCTTTATTATGTTCTTTTACATAAACATCATACGCCCATCTACAGCTTTGTGCACAATCTCCTAAATTTGCACTTCTTGATGCTAAAAAATCACTTAAAAAACATCTTCCTGAATATCCAAAGCAAATTGCTCCATGAACAAATATTTCTAATTCTAAATCATCTGGTTTATTTTTCACTATTTCTTTTATTTGTTTTTTATTTAATTCTCTACCAAGTATAACTCTTTTTGCTCCATTCCTATACCAAAAATTTGCTGAATGGTAACTAACAGTATTTGCTTGTGTACTTATATGAATATCTACATCTGGAGCATATTCTTTTAAAACATCTATTACTCCTCCATCTGAAGCAATAATTGCATCTACTTTAAGTTTATTAAGCATTCTTGCTTGTTCTTTAATTTCTTCATAATATTCATCTAATGCATATATATTAATTGCCGCATATACTTTTTTATTTATACTATGTGCATACTCTATGGTTTTTGCTAAATCATTATTATCTACTTCTGCTCTACTTCTTAATGAAAGTGAACCAGTACCACAATATACTGCATCAGCTCCATATAAAAATGCCGTTTTTGCTTTTTTAAATGATCCTGCCGGTGCTAATAACTCTGGTTTTTTCATAAAAAATCATTCCCTTCATTTTAACTTTATTCATTATATCACTTTTTTTTGCAAAAATCTACAATTTTGAAAGCTTATATTAATTTTCGAATATTACCTTTTGTTATCCTTAATTTTTAATTAAAATCATTTACAAAATTTTATTTTTTTGGTAACATAGATCAAGAGTACAATTTTTATTAAAAGGTGATGTTAGTGTGAATTTTGTTAATAAAAAAAATGTAAAATTAAATAGATTACAAATATTAATATTGTATTTTTTCATTTTTGCATTCATTGGTTGGTGTATGGAAACTTTGTATGCTATATATAATTTAGGTTTTTTTGTTAAAAGAGGTTTTTTGTATGGTCCTCTTTGTCCTATTTATGGTTTTGGTGCTGTAATTATGATTACTTTTCTTGGCAAATATAAAAGAAATTCCATAAAACTATTTTTATATGCAAGTATTTTATTTTCTTTATTTGAATACATTGCTGGTTTTGCTTTAGATGCATTATTTTCTGCAAGATGGTGGGATTATACTGATGAATTTTTTAACCTAAATGGTAGAATTAGTATTTTTTATAGCTTTGTATGGGGAATTATATCACTTTTATTTATTAATTTTATTTACCCATTTTTTAAAAAACATATAAATGTATTAATTTCAAAAATACCGTACATTTATTCTACTTTAATAATAAATATATTAACACTCATTTTGATATTTGATTTTTCATTTTCATGTGTAAAATATTTAACATGATTTATGTTTACTTATTTTAATTTTTATGTTATAATGGTGTTACAACTTTTAGAAAGAGGGTTTTTTTATGAGTAAACGGAAGAGTATAAGTGGAGCAGCGTTTCACTTATATAGCGAATTATGCAAATCATGCAATTACTTAATTCCAACAATGTATTTAGATTGGCTAAACACTAATCTTAAATACTATCACATTGTTGTTAACTCCAACCATTCTATAGTTCGCAAACGTTCTTTAAAATCTTTTATGTATAAGCATTATAGATTTCTGTTTGTACAAGGAGGTAAATTAGTCAGCAAAGAAACTGGTAATAGAATCGATTTAAACCGTGATGGTCTTTATCTTCGTCCTTGTAATGATTTTAAAGATGGTAAAGAATCTTTTCAGGTTTACTATTACAACCCTGACTTGTAAAATGCCATAAATATGACATAATGAAATAGAGAGACTTTAAATTAAAGTCTCTCTATTTCATATTTTTTTTGAAATTGCTAATCCATCTCCAACTTCTAAAATATTTGTTTCCAATAATTTATTTTCTGTAATTTCTTTAATATATTCTCTTAGATTTCTAACTGCAGTACGTTGTTTATGTTTATTATAATCACTCATAACATATCCTTTATATAAAATATTATCTGCTATAATATATCCTCCTTTATGTATTAATCTTAATGCTTGATTTAAGAAGAACGGATATTTTCCTTTTGAAGCATCGATAAAAATCACATCATATTTCTTTTCTATTGTTGGTAAAATCTCTACTGCGTCTCCATTTAAAATGTTTATTTTATTTACTACTTCTGTTTTTATTATATTTATTTTTGCTTCACTTACCCTTTTTTGATCTTTTTCTATTGTATCAATTATCCCTCCTTCTTTAAGATATTCTGAAAAACAAATTGCAGAATATCCTACAGCAGTTCCTATTTCTAATATACTATTTGGTTTTATATTTATTAATAAATCTTGTATTACTTTTAGAGTATCATCCATTATTATTGGAATATGTTCATCTAGTGCTTTTTGTTTTATTTTATATAATTCTTTTTTATTCAATTTAATCATTCCTTCTATAAATTTATTATTTATTTTACTTCTAGTACATTATATACTTATATTTTCTTATTTTGCAACAATTTTTTAATTTTTGTTTACAAATTATAATATTTATGATATAATTATGTAAATCTTATTTAAGGAGGGTGTTTAAATTGACACCAAATTTAGTTATTCAACGGCTGACAGAAAATTACAAAACCTTTAGTGCTACCCAATTTATGAGCCCGGCAAATATTGCTTGGTTGGTAAATAATGTGCAAAATTTTCCTATTGAGTTATACCCTAGGTATGATTGCAAATTGTCTCAAGTAGCAGCTCTTGTTCTATGGAACAGAATTTGTAAGCGTCCTAACCATTCTTTTGTAATTCAACATGGAGATGAAATTAACAAACATGTAAGCACTTTTAATGAAAATGAAGAAGCTATTTTCTTTATTTTTTCAGAAGGAAGGTACAAAGTTTTTCTTTACAAGCCTGAAATTCTCTATAATTAAACTTAATTAAGAGCTTTTCAAAATAAGCGACCTTTAAAGGTCGCTTATTTTGTTCTACAATAGGAAAGTTATGCTGACTTTTCTATTTATTTTCTTCTTGCTTCTCTTTCCCTTTGTTTAGAATCTAGTATTTTTTTTCTTAATCTAATATTTTTAGGTGTTACTTCTACTAATTCATCTTCTGCTATAAATTCTATTGCTTTTTCAAGTGACATTTGAACAGGTGGTACTAATCTAAGTGCATCATCTGAACCAGAAGCTCTTGTATTTGTCAAATGCTTTTCTTTGCATACATTTATTGCAATATCTTCATTTCTTGAATTAATTCCTACAATCATTCCTTCATAAACTTCTACACCAGGACCAATTAATAGTTCTCCTCTTTCTTGTGCATTGTACAAACCATATGTTACAGATGTTCCTTGTTCAAAAGCTACAAGTACACCTCTTGTTCTCGCTTGTATTTCCCCTTTATATGGTTCATATGAATCAAAAACACTATTCATTGTTCCAGTTCCTTTTGTATCTGTTAAAAATTCTGTTCTATAACCTATTAATCCTCTTGCAGGTATTTTAAACTCAATTTTCGTATGTCCTATTTCTGCTGGTTCCATGTTAACCATTTCTGCTTTTCTTCTTCCTAATTTTTCGATAACATTGCCGATTGAATCATCAGGAACATTTACTATTAATCTTTCTATAGGTTCACATTTAACATCATCTATTTCTTTAAAAATAACTTTTGGTCTAGAAACCAATAATTCAAACCCTTCTCTTCTCATTGTTTCAATTAGTACAGATAAATGTAATTCTCCTCTTCCACATACTTCAAAACTATCTGGTGAATCTGTTTCTTTTACTCTTAAACTAACATTTCTTTCTAGTTCTTTAAATAATCTATCTCTAATATGTCTTGAAGTAACAAATTCACCTTCCTTTCCTGCAAAAGGACCATTGTTTACACTAAATGTCATAGAAACTGTAGGCTCATCTATATCTACAAATGGTATTTTTTCTGGATTACTTACATCACATATGGTGTCTCCAATATTAATATCTGTTATTCCTGATATTGATACAATATCACCTGCTTTTACTTCTTCAGCTTCTCTCCTCGCTAATCCTTCATATGTAAACAATTTTGCAATTTTACCATTAGTATTTTTTTCTTTTCCACAAATAACAACATTCATTCCTGCTTTTATGCTTCCTCTTTCTATTCTTCCTACTGCAATTCTTCCTAAGTATTCATCATAATCAATGTTAGATACTAACATTTGAAGAGTACCTTCATCATCGCATTTTGGTGGTTCAATATTTTTGATTATTGTATCAAATATGCAAGTGATATTATCTGTTTCATCTTCTAAGTGCATCTTAGCTATTCCATTTTTAGCTGATGCATATACAACTGGGAAATCAAGTTGTTCATCATTAGCGTCCAATTCTATAAATAATTCCAGTACTTGGTCTACAACCTTTAATGGATTTGCACCTGGTCTATCTATTTTATTTATAACTACTATTGGTTTTAAATTTAATGCTAATGATTTTTTTAGAACTTCTCTTGTTTGAGGCATTGGTCCTTCAAATGCATCCACTAAAAGTAAAACTCCATCTACCATTTTTAATACACGTTCTACTTCTCCACCAAAATCTGCATGTCCTGGTGTATCTACTATATTTATTTTCACTCCATTATACATAACAGAAGTATTTTTAGAAAGTATTGTAATTCCTCTTTCTTTTTCTATATCTCCTGAATCCATTACTCTTTCAGCTACTTGTTCATTTTCTCTAAATATATGACTTTGACGTAACAAAGCATCAACTAATGTTGTTTTTCCATGATCTACGTGTGCAATTATTGCTATATTTCTTAATTTTTCATTATACATTTTATTACTATTCCTTTCTGAAGTAAGATTACTCCGTTATTTAATTACACTTCTATGAGAACTTAAAATTTATAGTTTTATTATGGAGCTAAAAAATGTTCTCTTAGAAGTGAGATTTGTTCTACAATAGGAAAGTTATCCTTTCCTATTGTAGAAAAGTCGCTACGCTCTAACCCCTTTTAAATCTACAATTATATATTATACTCTAATCCTTTTTGTTTGTCAACATAATAATAGTTTCCATGATTTGATTTGTTGCAAATTGTAATTGCTCTTTATCTGGATTCTTTTGTTTTTCAAAAACTATTGGTTCACCATATCTTATATATACCTTTGTAAAAGGTTTAAAAGAACCACTAATTCCTACAGGAACTACTTTTGTACCTGTTCTTAAAGCCATATATGCTGCTCCATTTCCTATTTTTGCATTTTTAGCTAAACCTTTTCTTGTTCCTTCTGGAAAAATTCCTAAGACTTGTCCAGAAGATAATACTTTAAGTGAACGTTTCATTGCCTCCATATCTTGTTTTCCTCTTTTAATTGGAATTATATCAAAAAGATGAGCTAACCAATTTAATATTCTACTGTAAAATAGAGTCTCTCTAGCAACAAACATAACCTTTCTTTTATTAAATAATACAATAGCTGCTGCATCTATATAGTTAAGATGATTAGCACAAACTATGCATGCACCTTCTTTTGGTATTTCTCCTTCTATTTTTATCCTATAAAATATGTGATATAATGCATTTAATATAGTTTTGACTATTCTTCTAACAAATTTTTTCCATTTTGTTTCTGGTCTAATAGCATATATTTTTTTTGTATATTCTATATCTTCTAGCTTATCTTTTATTATTTTCCCTATTTTATTACATACTTCATTTATGCTTAAATTACTTGTATCAATATATACAGCATCATGTGCAATCATCAAAGAACCAATTTCTTTATTTTTATCATTTTCGTCTCTTTCATTCATAGATTTTTTTAATTCTTCTAAACTTATATGTATTCCTTTTTCTGCATTTTGCTTATACCTTCTTTTTACCCTTTCATCTAAAGAAGCATCTAAATATATTTTTACATCTGCATTTGGAAATACATATGTTGTAATATCTCTACCTTCCATAATAACATTTTTATTTTTTGCCAATTTTCTTTGTAAATCAACCATATTTAATCTTACTTCTTTTATTGATGATACCTGAGATACAATTTGTGTAACTTCTTTTGATCGTATTTCTGAAGTTACATCTTTTCCATTTAATAATACAATTTGTTCTCTATTCTCATTTTTTAACTCTATTTTTATATTTTTAGAAATTTCTATAATTTCATCTTTTTGCTCTAAAGATATTTTTTTATTTAATACTTCTAGAGCAACACATCTATATGTTGCACCTGTATCTATATTAACTAATCCAAGTTTTTCTGCAAGTATTTTTGTTACTGCTCCTTTTCCAGTACCTGCTGGTCCATCTATTGCTACTATAAAACTCATTTTTACCTCCATTCGAGCTAAGCTCTTACTTTTTATACTTCTTCTTCTTTCATTTTATCTAAATCCACATGTATTCCTTTGGCTATTACTGTCATTTTCTGTACATTCATAGTTGTTAAATTTTCAATTTCTTTTTTAATCTTTGTTTTAAACTCTTCTAATACTTTTATTACATTATAGCCATATTCTATTACAACCTCCATGTATATATATGGACCTTCTCCGTAATTTTCAACACGTATTCTAGAAACCTTATGTATTGCTTCATTTCTTTTAGCTAAATATTCTAATATTTGTCTAAATACAGTATCTGATATTGTAAAATTTCCTAAATAACTAAAAGTTGGTCTGATTATTGACTTTTCTGAAATATATGGCTTTTTTCCGGCTCCTTTAGATTTAAAAATTTGTAAAGGATCTAATATATAACCTGAGAAATCTTTTTTTATTTCAAAAGTTGGTACTGGTATAACATGTTTGCCTTCTGTTACACGAATTCTTCTTGCTGTTTCCATTTCGTTTTCTGTAGCAACTTCATTTATATATATAGTTTTACTAATCTCTGGCAATCCTAAATTTTCTGCAATTTTAGCTACCATACCATCTGAAGTTCCTAATATTAATATTGATTCAGGTTTTAATTTTTTTATTGCTTTCCTCATTTCTTCTTTTTCTTTTTCTTCTATAAAAATTGCATGTCTTACAGTTTCAATTTTTGTTGGTGCTTTTTTTGCCGAAGTGCCTGCTACTACTTCATTATCTTTTATTAATAATCCATCATCAATAATGTATTTTATACCGTTCTCGCCTGCTACTAATTGCGCTCTATAACTCTTACCTGTTCCAGATGGTCCAACAAAAGCATAAACCTTTATTTTATTTACATCAAAAATATTATCTAAAAACATTTTGTTTCCTTCTCTCATTTAGTTATTTTTATCCATTAGTGTAACTATAAAATTCAAATTTTTGTATGGCTGATGTACTTTTCTTTTGACTATTATTTCTTCCATTCTTACATCTTCTGAAAATAAATTATATAATCCCTCATCTCCTGAATCTATTAACCAAATTTTTCCCTCATAATTTTCTATTAAACTTAAATCCTCTATTACTTCCATTTGTGGCAAAAATGCGTTATATGCATTTTTTATATCCCAATGATCTATATTATAAAAATATGATTTGTTGTTTGGATATTTTTCAGCAATTACTCCTGCTAGAGTTATATCCTTACATATAAATATATCTTCTTCTGAAATATATTCTGATAAAACATTATTTAATTCATTATTTTGTGAATCATATATTTGTGAATAGAAAATATATATATTTGATATTGATAATATTGCTATACACATTGTTACAATTGTTAATATGATTTTATTCGTTTCTTTACTTAATATATATGCAATTCCAATTAATAATAATCCTAGCATTGGTATTGTATATCTTGTTACAAACATATCTAATTTTATAGATATTATTAATGGTATTGCAATAGAAATTATGTATACTAAGGTTGCATACACTGGTAATTTAGAATCTTCTGATTTTCTTTGTTTAATTAATTTATATATCCAGTATATACTAAATATACTAGCAAATGTAAATATTATAATATTAAATAATTTTGAGTCTAATACTCCTGTATAATTAAAAGTTATTATATCTTTTAATATATCTGGATATTTAACTGTAATCCAAAATCCTCCAGTTTTTAAAAATGCTTGCTTTATAAATATTATAAGTCCTGGAATGAAAAACACTATTTCACCTATAGCAGTCTTAATCCAATTTTTTAAATATTTTTCTCTATTTTTTAATACTATTACCATTAATATAATATTTATAATCCCAATAGTCATCATACCATAATAATGACTATATGCTGAAGCCAAACTAAATATTGCAAAAAGTATCCAATCTTTTTTATTATTGTTTTTCCATACTCTAAATGCATATATACCTGTTAGTGTTACAAAAACAGCTACCCAAGAATACATTCTTATTTCATTTGCATATAATAATGTTACTGGTAAAAAGCTAACTAATAAAGAAAATATTAATCCTGCTTTCTCTCCTAAATCTTTTCGTATATGTGTATATCCTAATATTGACAATATTATCATACCTATACATGAGAAAATCCTTAATTGTATGATTCCTGTTCCAACAAACAAACTATACATTTTTAACAAAATATAATATAATAATGGATGAACATCATCTATTCCTGATACTATCATATCTTTAAAACTTTGATTTACCATTCCAACTGTATAGCTTTCATCAAACCATATATTCGTATGGAATGTTCCTGCCAACATTATAATAGCTCCTATTATTATAACAATTATATGAATCTTTTTTAATTTCATTATTTGTTACATCCCTTTCTATATTTCCAAACTATATGTTTCTTTTTTCCATATTATTTTACTATACTTTTATAATAAATTCAAGATTTAAAATTTTAGTTTTTATTTTCTTAGGTTAACTCCTAGCACTCCTCCTAGCATTCCAAAAATTATTGAACATACTAGCATTATTATTGAATTAATATTTAAAGAAAACCCATATAACATTAAACTAGATAATAAATAAATAAATAAAACATATATTAATCCTACTAACCCTCCATTTATTAATCCATTTTTTTGTATTTTTCCTGCTACTATAAAACTACCTAAAAAAATACTAAAACATGTTATTATTATTGTAACTGGTACTATTGTACTTTCACTTACATTTGTATATGTAAGTATTAATGCATATAATATTAAGAGAAATATACTACATATAATCGATATTATACTTCCTTTAATAATTTTCAATAAATTATTTTCCTTTATATTGTTATTTTCCATATATTTTTTCAATTCCTTTCTTTATTATTTATTTAATATTATTAATTTTTAATCAAAAAAAGAACAATATTTCATTATATTGTTCTTTTTTTGTTGCACACAATTTTGACTTCGTAAAATTGCGTAGAACAAATTTACTAAAAAGCTAAAGAGGAAAAATAAAATTAATATAAATTTTAATGCTTTCCGATTTGTTCTATATTATTTGTTTGATCTACCTGATTTACAACAGTGGTATTATTTATTTCGTTATTATTTATAACATTTTCTTCAACTATAGTATTAGTCTGTTCATTATTAGTAGTTTGTGAGCCATAATTTTCATTTAAAAATTCTATCATATCTTCTGTTTTTTCTCCTGTTCCATCATGATATTTCATATAATACTCGTTTACTCCACCATTTGTAATAGAATATACTGCATCTAGTTGGCATAATATTAATATTGTTCCTTGAGAGTTAACTAATCCATATTTTTTATCTTTACAAATTACTATTCCTTCATAATCTGGAACTAATAATAAATTATTAGCTGCTTTATCTGAAGATGTTCCTTCTATTGAACCTATTCTATCATATTCTATTGGTAAAATAACTTTTCCGTTTCTATCTATTAATCCCCATTTGTCAGCTTTTTTTACTGGTATTGCATTATCAAATAATAAATATTGATTTTTTATATCATTATTTCTAAAATCAGAAGAATTACTTATACCAATTTCGTCATATTCCAAATGTGCTATATAAGTTCCATTGCTATCTACTACTCCATATTTTCCATTTCCTTTTACTAAATATAATTTTAAATCTTTATCTAATACTTTTAATTCATCATATTGTGGAGAAATTTTTACTCTTCTATTTGCATCTATTATACCCATTTTAGAATCTGTAGTTGTAACAATAAATTCATTTGCACTTTCTACATATTTTATTGTTTTATATCTACTTCCTAATATTTCTTCTCCATTTAGATCTATAACACCATATTTTGAATCTGTTACTACAACTAACATTCCATACAATATTGCTTTTTGATTATTATAATCTTCTGCTATTGTTTGTTTTTGACCTAATTGTGATGTATAATAATTAACTAAAGATGTTAATGTACTAATACTTATACTATTTTTTTCTTGATCATATTGGAAATTTATATTAAATCCTTTTGATACTCCTTCTGAACTCGCATACAATTTATTATTAATCATTCTTATTGGTTCTTCTAATTCAAAATACTCATAATCAGAATCTCTTTGCATTGGTTGTATTTTGTACATTTTAGTATCATTTACTGAAAAAGAAGCAACTTCATCTGCATTATCAACATAACATTTATTTTTATCTGCTGAATATTGTTCATAATCTCCATCATGATATTTATAACCTACTAAAGGTGCTATATCTCTTAATGATATATATACTTTACCATTTTGAAATACAAATAAATCATCTGCATAATTTGTTTGTGCTACTCCATCTATAGTAAACTTTAACATTTCTGATTGTAAATATACAATTGTTACTCCCACTGCAATTCCTGCTATGATTAGTAATATAACTAGGGCAATCAAAAATTTTGCTATTTTACTACCTTTATTTTTTTTATAGTTCACTTCTTCTTCTATTAAATTCATACATACCACATCCCTTTCTTATTATTCTTTTGTATAACCATATTTCTTATAAAATTCGTTTTTAAAATTTATTAAATTATCTCTCTCTATTTCTATTCTAACTCTTTCCATTAATTTAGTCAAGAATCTTAAATTATGAATAGATAATAATCTAATACCTAAAATTTCATTAGTTTTTATTAAATGCCTAATATATGCTCTTGTATAATTTTTGCAAGTATAACAATCACATTCACTATCTAGTGGACCCCAATCTCTTTCATATATTGCATTTCTTACAACAACTTTTCCATTCCATGTCATTGCAGTGCCATTTCTAGCAATTCTTGTTGGAAGCACACAATCACACATATCTATTCCTGCAATAGAAGCTTCTATCAAATAATCTGGTGAACCTACTCCCATTAAGTATCTTGGTTTATTTTCTGGCATAAGTGGTGCAGTATATTTTAATATTCTTAAAAATTCATCTTTAGGTTCTCCTACACTAATTCCTCCTATTGCATATCCAGGTAAATCTAGTTCTATTAAATCTTCGGCAGATTTTTTTCGTAAGTCTTCATAAAAACCACCCTGTATAATTCCAAAAAGTGATTGTTTATCTGTATTCTTATGTGCTTTTTTACACCTTACTGCCCATCTCGTTGTTCTTTCCATTGAATTTTTTGTATACTCGTAAGTTGCTGGATATGCTACACACTCATCAAATGACATTATTATATCTGCTCCAAGTGCTTCTTCAATTTCTATTACTTTCTCTGGTGAAAAGAAATGTTTACTTCCATCTAAATGAGATTTAAATTCTACTCCTTCTTCTGTTATTGTCCTTAAATCTCCTAAACTGAAAACTTGAAATCCCCCACAATCTGTTAAAATAGGTCTGTCCCAATTCATAAATTTATGTAGTCCTCCAGCTTCTTTTACTAACTTATGACCAGGTCTTAAATACAAATGATATGTATTTGACAAAATTATTTGTGCTTTTACTTCTTCCTTCAATTCTTCTGGTGTCATAGATTTTACAGTAGCTTGTGTTCCTACTGGCATGAAAATTGGGGTTTGTATATCTCCATGTGGTGTATGTACTATTCCTCTTCTTGCTCCAGAATTTTTATCTACATGTAATAATTCATATGTTACTGCCTCTTTCAATATAATCAATACTCCTTCCTAATATATAAACATAGCGTCTCCAAAACTAAAAAATCTATATTTTTCTTTAACCGCTTCATTATATGCTTTCATTATATAATCTTTTCCTGCCAATGCAGATACTAGCATTAATAAAGTAGATTGTGGTAAATGAAAATTTGTAATTAATCCATCTATACATTTGAATTTATAGCCAGGATATATAAATATTTTTGTGTCATCTTCAATCTGTTTTACCATTCCGGTATTCTCATCTGCTATAGTTTCCAATACTCTACAAGATGTAGTACCTACTGCTATTACTCTTCTGCCTTCTTTTTTTGCTTCATTTATCTTATTTACATCATCTTCTTTTATGTAAAAATGTTCTGAATGCATTTTATGTGCTTCAACTGTTTCTTCCTTCACTGGTCTAAATGTACCTATTCCAACATGTAAAGTCACATTAGCTATTTCTATCCCTTTTTTCTTTATTTTTTCTAATAATTCATCTGTAAAATGTAACCCTGCTGTTGGTGCTGCTGCAGAGCCTTCATATTTTGCATAAACAGTTTGGTATCTATCTTTTTCTTTTAATTCTTCATGTATATATGGTGGTAATGGCATTAATCCAATTTTATCTAATATTTCATTAAATATTCCTTTATATTCAAATTTTACTTTTCTAGTTCCCCCTGGTAATACTTCTAATATATCAGCTTTTAAAATACCATTTCCAAATATAACTTTTGTTCCTATATGTAATTTATTTCCTGGTCTTACTATTGTCTCCCAAATATCCCCTTCTATATTATTTAATAATAAAAATTCAACATTTGCTCCAGTTTCCTTTTTCCCATATAATCTTGCTGGAATAACTTTTGTATTATTTCTTACTAAAACATCTCCAGGTCTTAAATAATCAATTATATTTTTAAAATATTTATGCTCTATAGTTTGTTTCTCTCTGTTTAACACCATTAATCTTGATTCATCTCTTTTTTTTAAAGGTGTCTGTGCTATTAATTCTTCTGGTAAATTATAATCAAAATCTACTACTTTCAATTTATTACCTCTTTTCCACTAATTATATCTTTTATTCTATTAAATACTATTATAAATTCTTCTATCACGTTATTTGGTTCACTTAATTCGTCTAATTGTGTTGAATATTCAAAATTACTATCATGCACTGGTTTTGTTTTATATGCTCTTGAATCTAATCCAATCTTACCTTTTTCTGTTTCTATTTGTTTATTCATATAATCATCATACCATAATCTTAAACTATCTAATCTATCTCTTTTATATCCATATTTTTCGTGATCATGTAATGCAATATAATCATATCCATATTCCTCTGCATTTCTTTCTAAAGTATGTAAAAATTCATGTAAAAATACTTCTTCTGGGAATGTGTTTATACTTGGATTATACTCATAATTATAACTATAATCTTCACTAGGTACTCTTATATTAGAAAAACCTATACCCAAATAATCCATTGAACCTAATCCTATCCAATCTTTCGTAGTTTTATTTGTATTCAAGTCACCTAATTTTACAACAACAAAAATATGATCATACTCATTATTTTTTACATCTTCATTTATTATATTATAAACATCTTTTGGATCCACATAATAACCATTTTCTTCATCATATGATATGCTAGTTACTGGCTTTGTTATTTCTTTCACTTGGTAATTTATATTTATTTTATTATTAGACATTTCTACACATAAATCTGAAAATCTTCTCATATCTTGGGAAAGCACGTTTTTTTCTTCATCAGTAAGTTCAAACTTAACATTTTCTCCATTTGCTTGTGCTTCTATTGTATCAAACAAATAACAAACCATATTCCAAGTATTATCATCATCATTTTGTCCTTTTTCTATTTTAAAATCCGAAAACCATGCTTTTCCTTTAACTAATTCTGCATTTCCTCCTAATCTAAAGGCAATTTGTATAGTCTCTCTATTCTTAGAATTAAAATAAAACTCTAATTTTGTCCAATCATTAGTTCCAGTAATAACATCAGATCTTTCTAAACTATCTGCTATTGCAATTTGTGCTCCTCCCATTGTTTTTCCTTCAATATTCTCAATGTTTTCTGTTTTTACCATACAAGATACTTTATATGGAGTATATGGTTCAACTTTTATATCTCTATAAAACATTGCATCATCATAATCTATATTCTCCATATAATAACTATTCATATTAGAATATTTTATTGAAAAATCTCTGTTAAATTTAGCATTTCCTCTTATATATTCACTCTTTGAAAACTCATTAAAATTAAAATATGAAAAAAGTATATATGCTAAAAAAATTATTAAAACAAAAAATATAAATTTTATTAGTTTTTTTATCATTGCAATCTCCTCAATAAACATTTTTCGTTGTATTATTCTTTTGTTTCTAACCACTATACATTAATTATACTAAATTTTTTCTAGTATTACAATAATTTTTTAAGTCTTTCCTATTTGTTCTATTTCTATTTCCTCTTCTAAATATATTGAAAATATTTCTTTTTTAGCTATTTTTTTTCCTAATGCTTTTTCTAACGCTTTAGCATATAAATTTATTTGAGTCCTATATTTATTCACTAATTCTTCTTTACTTTTTACATAATCAGTTTTATAATCTACTAAAATCAACTCATCATTTTTATTAATATAATATAAATCTATTATTCCTTGTACAAGTATTTTCTCATTATCTTCTATTTCCATAATTTCATTTGCTGGTATTTCTATATAAAAAGGTTCTTCTTTTTTTATCTGCTTTGCTTCTTTTAATTCTTTCCATAACTTAGTTTTTGTATATTCATATAATTTTTTTATTGGTATACTCATAGCTTCTTTTTTTGTTATTATATATCTTTCTTCTAAGTCTCTTATAAACTCTTTTATATCTGTTATGCTATATTCCTTATTTTCATCCATTTTTTGTATACATAAATGCATTAATGTACCTTTTCTTGCACTTGTTATTTCTATTTCTTCTTTCATAAAATTAGGTACTGTATCTATTTTCTCCTTTTCTTCTTTTCGTTCATTAATTCGCTTTATTTGAGTTACAGACATTTTTGTTGGAATATTTGTTAACCCTTTTCTTGTATATTTCCATTCAAGTTTTTCTGCTATTTCTTTACTCCATTTTCCATTCATCCTATATTCTATTTCTTTCAATTTATCTTGATTTTCTTCTTCTTTTTCTTCTATATCAATATCTGATACGTTCTGAATGTAAAAATCTATTAATTCCACTGGATTTTCTTTTAATTGTACATACATTATCCAATCTAAATAATTTTTACAATCCTCCAATAAACTTATTTGTATTTCATTCCCATAAATATTCAGTAATTCTTTCTTTCTTTCTATATCTTTTTTTGCATTATTGCTAATTCCTGTTATTATTAACTTTTCCTTTGCTCTAGTTAGAGCAACATATAGTACTCTCATCTCTTCAGATAAACTCTCTCTTTTTGAAATTAATTTTATTGCTTCTTTTGCCATAGTAGAATAAGAAATTTTTCTTTCGTAATTTATATATTCAGGTCCAATACCTAAATCTTGATGTAAAAGTATTTTTCCATTTAAATCTCTTAAATTAAATTTTTTACCTGTACTTGATAAAAATACTATTGGAAATTCTAATCCTTTGCTTTTATGTATACTCATAATCCTAACTACATCTTCATTTTCTCCAATTATTTTAGCAGCTCCCATATCTTGGCTACCTAATTTCATTCTCTCTATAAAATTTATAAAATGAAACAAACCTTTAAAACTAGCTTTTTCATATTGTTTTGCTTTTTCAAATAATAGTTTTAGGTTTTCTCTTCTTTGTTTCCCATTTTGCATTAATGTAACATAATCATAGTAACCAGTTTCTATGTATATCTTCCATATAAATTCATTTAATGGCTTTTCTTTTTCATATTGTTTAAATTCTTCTATTTTATTTAAAAAATCTTCTATTTTTGACTTTAATCTATCATTTACTTGAACAAGTGATTTTCTTAAAGCTACATAAAATTGACTTTTTTTGTCACATAATCTTATTTCTACTAATTCATTATCTGAAAAATTAAATATTGGACTTCTTAATACGGTTACAAGTGGTATATCTTGCATTGGATTATCTATAATTTTAAGTAAGCTCATTATTGTACTTATTTCTATTGAATCTAAATACTGTGATGATGTATCGCTAAATACTGGTATATTAAGTGACATTATTTCTTTTTCATATATTGGTGCAAGTACTGACGTTGAACGCAATAATACTACTATATCTTTATACATAACCTCTCTATATTTGTTTTGTTTTTTATCCCAAACCAATTCTTTACTGTCTACTATTTCCCTTATTTTTTTTGCTACAAACTTAGCTTCTATTTCTTCTTTCTCAATAAATTTATCTTCACTTTCTTCTTCTAATTCATCTCCATCTTGCATATCAAGCATATATATTTTGGTTTTTGGTTCTTCTTTTCCTTCTGCATAATTTGCTCCATAATTCAAATATTCTTGTTCATTGTAGTCAATATCTCCAAATTCTTTACTCATTATGTTTTCAAATATTAAATTAGTTATATCTAATATAGTTTTTCTGCTTCTGAAATTTTTAAATAATTTAATTTTTAAATTTTCACTTTCTTCTTTTTCATTTTTTTGTTTATATTTATTATATTTTTCTAAAAAAAGTTCTGGTCTAGCTTGTCTAAATCTATAAATACTTTGTTTTACATCACCTACCATAAAAATATTGTTATTTCTTGATATACTATTTAATATATATTCTTGAACTAAATTACTATCTTGATATTCATCTATTGCAATTTCCTCAAATTTTTCTTGGTATTTTTTACAAACTTCTGTAGGTATTATTTGTTTACCATCTTTTTTTACTAATATCTCTAATGCCATATGCTCAATATCATTAAAATCAATTATATTTCTTTCTTTTTTAGATTTAGAAAATTTATTTTTAAAATCAATTATTAAGTTTTTCATAATTTTTAAAATTTCATACATTTCATATATACTTTCATATGCTTCTTCAGAATTATATGAAAACATTTCATCTATTATTTTTTTTATATTTTTTTTCATTATATCTCTTATTTTTTTTGCTTGTTCCTTAGTATCTGAGACGATTTTTCTGTCTACTGGCCATTTGTCAAATTCTAATTTCATAGCTACATTATATGCATCATTCCAAGATTTTTTTGTCGCTATCCTTATTTCTTCTAACATATCTATATCTTTTCTTATCACTTTTATAAATTTATCTAAATTACTCTCCCTTTGTAGTTTCATTCTTACATTTTCTAACATAATAATTTCATTTTCTATCTGTTTAGCAAATTTATTTATTAATATTTTCCCCCATGTAGATTTTGCAAAATCATCATTTTCCTT
The DNA here is from genome assembly GCA_944388605.1 of uncultured Clostridia bacterium. Lineage (GTDB taxonomy): Bacteria > Bacillota > Clostridia > TANB77 > CAG-508 > CALXJJ01. The sequence continues at coordinate 15,526 of CALXJJ010000009.1, read as the reverse complement.
TTTTGCAAACATTTCAACCTTTTCTTCTAACCAATCATTTGGAAATGGACTACTTTGAATATACTCATATATTTCTAAGCATGACTCTTTAAGTGGTTCATCTCCACTATAACTAGTATATGTTTCTATTAATTTTAGAAAATCACTATCATTATTATTATACTTTTCTTCAAACAAATCCTCTAATACTTCTTGTTTTAACAATTCAATTTCTGTAGTATCTGCTATTCTAAAATTTGATGGTATATCTAATTCAAAAAAATTATTATGTATAACATCTAAACAAAAAGAATGTATTGTGCAAATGCTTGATTTATTTAACAAAAATATCTGTCTTTGCAATTCTTCATTATTCGGTTCTTTATCTAATTTCTTGTATATTGCATCCAAAATTCTTTCTCTCATTTCACTAGCAGCTGCATTTGTAAATGTAACAACTAATATTTTATCTATATCTATATGATCTTTTATAATTTTATTTATTATTCTTTCAACTAAAACAGCGGTTTTTCCACTTCCTGCTGCTGCAGCTACTAAAATATTTGAACCTTTTTCCATAATTGCTTGCTCTTGTTCACTTGTCCATTTCATAAAAATTCCTTCTTTTCTCTATCAATAATTTTATTTCAATTTTAACAAATCATCTTATTTTTTTCAATAATTTAACAAAAAATATATATTTATTTGAACTTACAATGTTATAATTATTTATAGAGGTGGTATTAAATTGGATATTATATTTATCAGACATGCTGAGTCAGAATATAATAAGGCTGGACTCCTTACAGGAAGAATAGATTGTAATTTAACTTCTAAAGGAATAGAAGATGCTAAATTACTAGGAACTACACTAAATATTAATTTTGATGTAGTTTATTGCTCTCCTTTAAAAAGGACTAAACAAACATTAAAAGCTATTTTACCTAATTGTGAACCTATTTATGATAATAGAATTATAGAAAGAAGTTTTGGAATATTAGAAGGAATGAAAAAAATTTATACAAAAAAACAAATAACTGAATTATATAATAATGGCTCTATCCTTGGAGCAGAATCTAATAATGAAATTGACAAAAGAGTTTCATCATTTGTAAACGAAATATTTAAAAAATATCATAACAATGAAAATATACTTGTAATAACACATGGCGGTGTTTTGAATTCTATAAAAAGAAATTTTATAAGTGATTACAATCCTATATCAACTAATAATTTAAGTATTTTTAAACTAACTAATAACAAGAAATAAGAAAAATCAAAGATTTTTCTTATTTCTTGTTATTATGATTTCACTTTCTAAAACTTTTTATTTATATTCTAAAAATGTTTCCCTCGTCTTGGTCTATCATCATCATTCTGGTTATCATTGTTATCTTTAAATATATTATCATTGCTATAATTATTATTATAATCTCTATCATATTCAGTACTGCTTAAATCATTGTAATTATTTTCTTGTTTATTATTTATATTTTCATTATATATTTGATTTAAATAATTGTCTTTATAATCGTCATCTGTATTATTATATCCATTATAATATTCTTCATCTTCTTGTTTTGTTGTATTATACCTAAATATTAATAATATAATAGTTATTATTACAAAAATTGTAGTAACTACTGCTGAGACAAAATATACTTTTGTTAATGCTTCTAAGAATTCTTTTTGCTTTTGTGCTGAAAGTGATCTTAAATTTTTACCAACAACATTTTCACCTTTTTTTATTTTTATTTGATATGTAGCTGTTTCTTCTCCATTTGCTGACTTTACTATTATTGTTATAATACTGCCATCTTCTAATTCTTCATTTCCTACAATTTCTACTGTACTTCCTTCTAAATTTAATTCTGTTTCTATATTTAATTTATTAATATCTGTTCCTATGTTTATTGTATATTCATATACATCTATTGAAAAGTTTGGTGTTAATTCATATCCTTCTATTGTTATGTTTTTCAAACCTAATTTATCTTCTAAATTTTCACCTTTTGTAACTTCAATTGTATAATTATTCTCTACTCCTTCTTCTGTTTTTACATTTATTGTTACGATATTCTTTCCTTCTTTTAGCCCTTCGTTTCCTGCTATTGTTACTATATCACTATCATTTTCAGCTATTGCATTTATTTTAATATTTTCTACATCTATTCCAACATTTGCAAAATATGACATTACATCTTTACTAAATTCTGGTGAAATTTCAAATCCTTCTATTGATAAACTACTTAAATATGCGTTGCTTTCCATTTTCTCTGTAGTTAAATAATTACTACTAACATATGCTGTTTGACCATTGTATTTTACTCTACTCCAGCCATTACTACCTCTACCTATTCTTGTTATTTCTTGACCTACAGATAAACTACCTATTATACTTGCACTTGTACTAGCTGAACTTCTTACATTAACACTACCCGTGGCATATACTGTTTCATTTACTTCTGTATAAGTAGCTTTTGGAGTCTCTTGTGATGAACTACTCGAATTATTATTTCCACTACTGCTATTGTTATTATTGCTACCTTCACTACTTGAATTATTTGATACTACACTAACACTCTTTGTTTCTGAAACAGTAGACTTATTAGCATTTTCATCTGTAATTTCGCCTGCTAAAGATACATTATAAGTTCCATATTCCGGTGCTTGATATTTTAATGTAGCAACTACTTTTGATGTATTCTTTGCATCTGAAGAAGCTGCTGCAAATGCAGTTTCTCCACTTATCAAATTCATATTTGATGTAACTTTTAAATTCCAAGCTGCAGTTTCATTCACACTAATATTTACTGTTACTGTTTTGTCTGATACTGAAGTACTTATACTAGCACTTGATGCATCTACTTTATCTGAAAATATGATCATAAAAGTTATAAATACAATTATTCCTAAAACATATTTTATTTGTCTCTTCATCTTAACCTCCGTTCGAGCAAATTTAGCTCCATTAAAAATTTTATTTAATAACCTCTATTAAATTCGTAAGAATGCTAGAGATTAAAATTATCTATCTCAAATTTCCTATATTTTGAGAATATTAGTAATTTACATTTAGTAATTTATGTTGATATTAATTTTTGTTGCATATATAACATATCTACAACATCTACAATACCATTATTATCCATATCAGCATTTATCCAAGCTTGATCCTTTAAAGATATACTTCCTATTAATTGTTTTTGCATATATAACATATCTACAACATCTACAATACCATTTAAATCCAAGTCACCTTTATCTTTTGAGTCTACTGGTGGATTTACATTTGGAGTTGAAACAACTTCTATATAATCACCTGAAGAATCTCCTCTTGCTATATATCCTGTTATACCATCATTAGTTATTATTTTATCCCAAATATATCCATTTACATTAGATACATTTTTGGCAATTCTTGTAGCAGTGTCACCAGTATCTAAGTATGTTAATCTGCTTTTATCTGTACCTGCATCATTTCTTACCCAAAGACCTGATGGACATATAACCCTTATAGTTTCATTTGTAGCTTCACCTTCATTTCCAGTGTTTTCTCCTGCGTTTCCAGTATTATCACTTGCTAATTGCAAATAATTTGTAGCTACATATCCTTGTGTTCCATCTGATAATTTTACTCTATCCCATTTGTATCCATCTACATCATATTCTTCATGAGTAATTCTTGTAAGTTTTTGATTTTGTACAAGTAACATTATTGTTGTTGTATTATTAGTTCCTGGTCCATTTCTTAAATATACACCTGTTGTTGCGATAACACTTTCATTACAAGTTGTTATATCATCTATCTTTTGCAAATAATCCCTTGCTACATATCCTTTTCTTCCGTCTGGTAAAACAACCTTATCCCAATAATATCCATTTTCAATATTATTAGCAATTTCAATTCTTAGCAATTTATCTCCTGTATTTAAAGTTGCAATTTCTGCATAATTTGTACCCTTTCCTTCTCTTATACGAACTTGCATACCATTTATTTGTACGTTTTGTGTTACTATATTATTTGTTCCTGGTATTCTACATGCTTCTTGAGGCATATTTTCATATACTGGTACTACAAAATTTATACTTCCATTTAACATTCCCATTGTTTCATATGCTAATTTTACTGAATTTCCTTCTGTCTTTGAAGCAGATACATTTTGCATATATTGATATGAATATAAAGACCCATCTGAATCATCTACATCGAATTTTTGTAAATATAATGTATCTTGACCTGTTGAAATATATCCACTTGCTAAAAAAGAGGCTCCTCCTTTTATAGCCTTTTCTGGGTCTGTCCATGTTTTTGATTTTGCATACTCTAGACCACTTGCTATCTGATTTGCTCCAGTTGCTCCGATATTATAATAATTATAATATCCTGTATAACCATTATATGTACCACTTACAATTACAGAACCATTACCTGTTCCTATTTCTTGTCTAATTCTTGATGCTAAGTGATATGGACTAACATTATATTCAGCAGCTGCTTCCATTATTACATCTATATACGTTTTTCCTATAGTTTGTGTATTACCATTTATGTCTACATATGTTATAGTTCCTTGCATATAATTACAAGGTGCAAGTATTGTCTCTACACCAGCTCTTGTTTGAATGTCTGGATTATAGCTTAAATTTTCAAATTGAAATACATAATCTTCATTTAGTGAATTCCTTGGATCCATATAATATGAAACTGCTGCTTCAGAAGCACATCTCCATCTCCCATCATATGGAGTATCTCCACATGTTGAGCAAATCCAGTCACTTCCTTTATTTGATTCAACTAAATTTTTTCCATGAAGTGCAACTGTTTCATTTTTTATAACTTGGCTCCAATCTAAGCCTGTATACAATATTGTAAAATTCCAATTTGGATGTGCTTGTTTTAAATTATTTATTAATTGTGAGTATCCTGGGTAATTATCAAGTTTACTTGATTGAGGTTCTCTTGATTGAGTTGCATAACTTTGTGAATAAAAAATTAGAAAATAAAATACTATTGTTAATGCTAAAATTAATGACATATATTTTTTCATAAGTTTTTCCTCTCTTTTTTCTATTTTTTTCTAACAGTTAGTATATCATTTTTGTAAATTTACGTCAATTAAAATCAAAAAAAATAATATTACATTTATGTTACAAATTTTTTATCACAAATTAATATTTTGTATATTTTTAATTTTTTTACACATACTAACAATACATTATAATAATGGAGGAATGTTTTTATTATGTTTAAAATAATTATTTTAATAATCGCATCTTTACTTATACTTACAGGATGTAGTAATAATACAGAAGAAAATATAGATTCAGAAAATATTGGTTCTATGAGAGCTACAGCAGAAATAAACATTTCTAAAGAAAATGGCACAAATATTATTGAAAGTAAGCAAAATCAAATTGAACAATCTATTCCTAAAGAACCTGTAGAAACAAATTTATCCGAATTTTCTACTAAGCTTTTATCTAGAACAGATTCACGTTTAAATAATATTAGAATAACTTGTAATACAATAAATGGTACAACAATTCATGCAGGTGAAAGTTTTTCTTTTAATTCAATAGTTGGTAAGTCTACAACTTCTAAAGGTTATCAAGAAGCTGATGTAATTATTAATGGTGAAAAAAAACAAGGATTAGGTGGAGGTAATTGTCAAGTTAGTTCTACAATTTATAATGCTGTATTACAAACAAGCGGACTAGTAGTAACTGAAAGACATCCTCATGGGAAACCTGTTGCCTATGTTGAGAAAGACCATGATGCTGCAATTTCCTATGGTTCAATGGACTTAAAATTTAGAAATGATACTGGATATGATATAAAATTATATGTTTCTTCAGATGATAGTTATGTTAGTGTTCGAATTGTTAGAATAAGTTAACTTTCAATTGAAATCGCTTTTCCATTGTATAAAAGTTGCTTACACTAGAATTAATAAAAGCCAAAATATCCTATTTTATATATTTAGAAAAGTCATACTGACTTTCCCTAATATATAAAATCCATTACACACAAAATAAATTTAATAGAAAGCAAAAGATAAAACTTAAAAATAGTATAAATTTTAAGATTTTTAAATTTATTCTATCCTTAACATACTAAACCAATTCTCACATACATGTGTAACAATACTAAAAAAAGTTATTTTACTCACTTCATCTTCTGCAATTAAATTAACTCTTCCTACTTCGCTTCCATCTAATGTATATATTATTTCACCTAATTTTTGTCCTTTACTAATTGGTGCAATTATATTTTCTTCAATTGTTACACTTTGTACTATATCTTTATCTGTTCCTTTTTTCACTGATAATCCCATATCATTTTCTGCTATAACATTAACTTTCTGTTTAACTCCTTTTATCACTTCTACATCTTTTACTATCATACCTTTTGTTGTTAAATTTTTATACTGATAATTAGCAAATCCATAGTCTAATAATTTTTCCGCTTCTTCAAATCTAATCTTTGTTGTAGGAGCTTTCATTATAACTGCTATTAAAGATAATCCATCTCTTGTAGCACTTGCAGATAAATTATATAAAGCTAAAGATGTAGAGCCTGTTTTTAATCCTGTAGCTCCTGCATAATTTCTAATTAGTTTATTTGTATTTACTAAGCTAGATTTTCCATCTCTTAATGTATCCATCCAAATTGTAGTATATTTCGTAATATTAGGATGATTTATTAATAACTCTTTTGACATTAAAGCAATATCATAACTAGTAGTTTCGTGTCCATCTTCATCTATTCCGTGACAATTTTTAAAAGTAGTATCATTCATTCCTAATTCTTTGGCTTTTTCGTTCATTTTAACTACAAATGCTTCTTCACTTCCTTCAAGATACTCAGCCATTGCAACAACACAGTCATTTGCAGATACTACACAAATTGCTTTTAGCATCTCATCTACAGTTAAAGTTTCTTTTACATCAAGCCATATTTGAGAGCCTCCCATACTACTTGCATTTTCACTACATGGTATTTTGTCCTCATAAGATATTCTTCCTGAATCTATAGCTTCCATTATAAGTAATATACTCATTATTTTGGTTACACTAGCAGGCTTTAATTTTTCGTGAGCATTATGCTCATATAAAACTTTGCCACTATTTTGTTCTATAAGAATAGCACTTTCAGACTCTAAATTCAAATCTGTACTTATATTTTCATCCAATTTTTCATTATTACTACTATTTGTCTGAACAGTATCTACAATAGGGATAGTATCTGTTGACCAAATAAATTCTGTTCCATCTATTCCATAACTAATGTTTATTCCTAAAAAAATAAATAACAAAAATGTGCTCAAGACTTTTTTATACATATATTCTCATTCCTCCCAAAAAGAAAAAACTTTATACTTTATAAGTATGAAGTTTTTTCTTTTTTATTCTATTAACATCTAATTTTTATTTTTTGACCTATATATATCAAGTTTGGATTTGATATTTGATTGCACTCTACTAATTCATTAACTGTTGTATTATATTTTAATGCAATTTCACTTAATGTATCTCCTCTTTTTACTGTGTATATTGCATGACCTGCTTCGTGTTCACAATTAGAACATGGTATTTTTATAATATTACCTGCATATATCAAATTTGGATTTGATATATTATTTAAACTTACTAGTGTACTAACTGTAGTATTATTGTTAGAAGCAATTCTACTTAAAGTATCTCCTCTTTTTATTTTATAATTTATAATACAACAATAATTATTTTCATCAACTACATTGTTACTCTCACCATTTGATGGTATTTTTAATACTTGACCAATATAAATCAGATTAGGATTTGATATATTATTTATACTTGTCAAAATATTGACTGTTGTATTATATCTTAATGCAATTTCACTTAATGTATCTCCCATTTTTACTGTATAATTAATGTATGAGTTTGTTTCATCTGGTGGTGTAATATTTGGTATTTCTTCACTTGTATTTAATAATATATCTTTTGTAAATTTATTTCTATCCACATATCCATTGATTCCTGGAATAGTTCCAGTATCTGAATATTGCCATCCTACCCATGTATTCCATTTTCCATTATTTGTTGGACTACTAACTCCATATTGTGCAACCCACAAAGCATATCTATTGGCAAGTTCTTGACTAAAGACCGTCCTTGCATTATAGGTATTACTATATATTATTGCTTCCTTTCCTGTAATTTCTACTAATGTTTCTAAAAAAGTTTTTGATATTTGGTTAATTTGACTATTTGATAAATTACCAAAGCTTTCAAAATCCATTGCTAATTTACAATCAACAGTTTTGCCTGATATTACAGAAGCAAAAAAAGTTGCTTCTATTTTAGCTTGTTCTACTGTTCTTGCTGTTACATAATGATAATATCCAATTTTTAGTCCATTTGCTTTTGCTTTTTCATAATTTTGTTCTAAATAATCATTTTTTCTTTGTCCTTGACTTGCTTTTATATATACAATATCTATTCCGCTTTCCTTTACTTGCCTAAAATCTATATTCCCTTGCCAACCACTTACATCTATTCCTTCATAAATAATGTCTGAAGCAGGAGTAATTGCATTTACAACATATGGAACACATAATATTATTAAACATAATAATACTGATATAAATTTTTTCTTCATACCAACCTCCACTTTTAACATTAATTTATATATATTATGTTACGTGTTTTCTTTTGTTACATTTTTTTTATTTTTTTTCATTTATCTCTTGCAATAAGTCAATTTTTGATATAGTATTATATGTAGATATTTTTTATACCAAGGAGGAAGAAAAATGCCAAGAAAAGCAAAAACTAAGGAAGAAAATTCTGATATAAACAAGGATGTAAAAAAGACTTCTAATAAATCTAAAACAACTACTAAAAAGACTAGTAGTACTAGAACTTCTACAACACAAAAAACTTCTTCCAAAGTAGCCAAAAAAGTACAAAATACAGATAAAAAATCTACTGTAAAGAAAACAACTACTACATCAAAAAAAACACTTAATAAAAAAGTACCTTCAAAGAAAAACAAAAAAAATCTTAAAACTATACGAGTAGTTAAAACTATTAAAACAAAATTAAAAAGAGCAAAATTATTTGCAAACCTAATAGAATACTATGATTTGCCTTATTCATATAATCAAACAGTTATAAAAGTTTTAGCACAAACTCCTACAATTCTTTTTGTATATTGGGAAATATCTAAAGAAGATAGGGAATTATTAGAAACAAACTATGGAAAAAATTTCTTTAACTCAACATATCCTGTTTTGGTTGTTCACAATCTTAGTAAAAATTATCATTTTGAAGTGCCTATTGATGATTTTGCTAATAATTGGTATATACATGTTCCTGATAGTAAATGCAAGTATCACATAGAATTAGGAAGGCGTTCTCGATCATCAGAAATTATATTTCCTAATAATTATCTTTCTATAACATCTTCTAATGAAATTGAATCTCCAAATGATCATATTTTATTTGAAGAATTAGGCAATACTATCTATTATATGAATGTTAAAAATAATGAAATTACTACAAAAGATATAGCTTCTCTTTCATTTATGAAAAGAATTGGTAAAATTTACAATATTTATGATTTATATAAAAAGATGTATAAGGAACAAGAATTAGATTTAAAAAATCCTTCTTCTAATAATCCTACATCTACATTTAGATAAATTTCGCTTTTTTGGAACTTTTCTTTATCTACATATTAAACTGTAAATATTTAAGTTTTCAAAAAAGCGTAAAATTTTTTACATTCAAGAAAGAAAGGAATGAAATTATTATGCAAAAGAAACAAGTTAAAGGATATGTAAGCTTTGTTTTACACGCTCACTTACCATTTATACACCATCCGGAAAGTGAAGATTATTTGGAAGAACAATGGCTATATGAAGCAATTTCAGAAACTTATATCCCTTTATTATTGAATTTTAAAAAATTAGAAGATGAACATGTTAATTTTAAAATTACAATGTCTTTAACTCCACCTCTTTTAAATATGTTAGATAATAAACTATTACAGAAAAGATATATAAAATATTTAAAAAAACATATTGAATTATCTGAAAAAGAAATTAAACGTACCAAAAATAATCCTAGAGAAAATGAATTGGCTCATTACTATTTTAACAGATATTCAAATGATTTATATGTTTTTAAAGATATATACAATTGTAATTTAATAGAAGGATTTAAACATTTCCAAGATATTGGTGTTTTAGAAATTATTACTTGTGGAGCTACACATGGATATTTTCCTATTTTATATGTGAATGAGTTAGCTGTTAAAGCTCAAATTGCAGTTGGAGTCCAAACTTATGAAAAATATTTTGGTAGAAAACCTCGTGGAATATGGTTGCCTGAATGTGGATATGTTCCAGAAGCAGACAAATACTTAAGAGAATTTGGTATACAATATATAATTACAGAATCACATGGAATATTATATGCAGATCCTACTCCAGTTTATGGTACATTTGCTCCAATAGTCTCTCCTCGTGGAGTTGTTGCTTTTGGTCGTGACATAGAATCTTCAAGACAAGTTTGGAGTTCTATTAATGGATATCCTGGTGATTTTAATTATAGAGAATTTTATAGAGATATTGGATATGATGCTCCATATGATTATATAAAACCTTATATTGCTTCTAATGGAGTACGCGTACATACAGGACTTAAATATTTTAGAATAACAGGTAAAGATTGTGATAAAGACTATTATAACATTCAATGGGCAAAAGATTCTGCTGAAAAACAAGCTGGTCATTTTTTAGATTGTAGAACTTCACAAATTGAGAATCTATCATCTATTATGGATGTTCCACCTATTATTCTTTGTCCATATGATGCTGAACTTTATGGTCACTGGTGGTATGAAGGACCTTATTGGCTATATATACTATTTAAAAAAATTTATTATGATAACTGTAATTTTGAACTAATTACCCCAGGTGAATACATAGATCGTTTTCCTTCTATTCAAATGTCTACTCCTTGTCGTTCTAGTTGGGGAGCTAATGGATATAGTGAGGTGTGGTTAAATCCTACAAATGACTATGTACATAAGCATTTACATGTTGCTGGGAATAGAATGGTTGAACTAGCTAATCTATTTCCAAATGAAGCCCAAAATAGCTTAAAAAGATTTGCTTTAAATCAATGTGCAAGAGAATTATTACTTGCTCAAAGTAGTGATTGGTTATTTATTATAACAAATGGCACAATGGTAGATTATGCTAAAAAAAGAATTAAAGATCATATAGGAAGATTTACTAAATTATATAATCAAATAAAAAAAGATAATATAGATAAAGATTTTTTACATTCAATTTCTAAAATAGACTGTGCTTTTCCTGAAATTGATTATACAATATATTCTAAATGAGTATTTATTACTCATTTTTTCTTTTTTATGAAAAAACATCTCAAAATTGCTTTTAATATAATAAGAATTCATTATAATTTCTGATTCTTTTTAATTTATACAATAGGAAAGTTATCCTTTCCTATTGTATAAAAGTCGCTATGCTCTAACGACTGCACACAATTTTGACTTCGTAAAATTGGCTTAGAAACAAATTTACTAAAAAGCTAACGAGGAAAGTTAAAATTAATATAAATTTTAAGACTTTACAATTTGTTCTTTGTAACTCTTTAAATATTTTTGCATAAAATATGTATAGATTAATCAATTTTAGTAGATAATATATTTATCGACGAAAGGAGAATTATCATGGAATATTTTTGTTTCAAAACAAATAAAAAAAACATTATAGATTATCTACTAACAAATATTAAAAACATGAATATGAATAATATATTTTATTCGATTAATAGTTTTAAAATATATGAAAATATAATCGTTCACTACAAAGGTGATAATTCTTCAGAATTCTTTAGTAAATTATCCGATATATTAACTAAATGTATACTTGTTTTTTATGAAGAAAACAAGTATAGAAAAATTTTATATTCTAACTATTTCTATTTTGATAAATTAGAATTAGAAAAAATTTTTACTATTTTAAAGAATACTATAGATAATGATCTAAATATTCAAAATGAAAAAAAAGAACTTGTTTGGGCTTCTTGTCTTAAATATATATCTGAAAATCATAGTTTAATCATCGATGGTTTTTCACAATTTAGATTATTAGATTATGATAGGTATTTAGATCAATTAGTAGATTTATCAGTAAATCAATATATAGTTGAAAAAGAATATACTGAGTTCATTAATCTTTTAAAATTATACATTAATTCAAAAGCATCTTCAGGTCAAATAATTCATTTAGTTTATCAAAATGGTGAATCTATTTTATTAGATACAAATCGAAATATTATTATTCCATCAGAAGATACTTTTGATGCCAAATTTTTATCTGATATTTCATTTTCATCTAATGATTATGCCTTAAATACTTTGCTTACTATTTTACCTAAAGAAATAATAATTCATCTAATTGATTCTTCTGATGAATTTATTAATACTTTAAATTTGATTTTTGAAGAAAGAATTAAAATTTGTACTGATTGTAATATTTGTAATATGTATAAATTTAATAAAAAAACACATATATATACTACAAAAAGCAAATAATGTAAAATTATTTGCTTTTTCTTCAGTATGACTTTCATAATATATAACAACAAATCATTAATCTTCACTTTTATTCTTTAAATTTTTTTCTAATATATTAAAATATATTAGAGTTATTAAAATAAATAATACTAATCCTACTGGTACTACATATATATTAACTGGTATTCTTGTAATAGCAATAATACTTGCATATAATAAAACCGTAATTCCAAGAATTAATACATATTTTATTGCTGACCATAAATTTCTAGTTCTTACAACTATATATATTGCTACAAATAAAGTTGCCATAAGTATTGGTGAAATATATGGTTTTATTATATCTCTTCCTCTAATATGTGAATTATAATCTACATTTTCTTGAGTAAGATCTAACTCCAAACCATATTTTTCATTTATCTTTTGTTGTAATTGTTCAATTTGCTCATCATTAATTTCCTTTACAGTTATAGCTACAATATCTTTGAACATTTCTTCTTTTTGAACTATTACTTTTTCTTTTCCAAATACTTCTTTTGCTAATTCCTTAATTTCTTCAGAATTAAATTCTTTACCTATATTTATACTTATTGTTTTACTTGCTCCATAATATAAATCAAACTTAAAACCTGCAAATACAATTGTTAATATTCCTGCTATTATTATTAATAATAATAAAATTCCAATAATTATTTTTTTATTTTTCATCTATTGTTTCACTTCCTTCTTTTTGTTAATTGTTAACCATTTTTGTATTGTGTAACTCGTAAGTACACTAATAACTATTCCCCAGAACAATACATTTCCAAAGCTATATAATGCTTCTATTTTTGCAAAACATAATACAACAGCAATTATTAAAATTGGAAGTAATTTGAAATATTCAGCATTTGCAATCTTATAATATTTCTTACTTTTATCATCGTACTCTAAATCCAGTCTAGCAACTTTAGTTAATTTATAAGTTATAATATAATTAATTATATATAACAATCCCAATGCTATTATGCCTTCCCTTGTTAATACAACATTTGTATATCTAATAGCTAATAAAGTTAAAGCAATAAATCCTATATTTTCAAATATTGTATATATTCCTGATATTTTAAATTTAACAATTAATATTATAAATGTAATAATTATTATCACTATACATATTCCTAGCATTATTTTATTGTCTAATTTAGTATTTTCTTCTGCATAAATATATCTATTTTCTGATAATTCGCCATATTGTATTGGTAATTTACCAGAGTTTAGTAGGACTGCAATATTTGATGTTTCATATAAATACTGAGATACTTCGTCACTACCAGCTTGTCCCATTTGTAATTGTAAAATTCCATCTTCTATTGGTGTACCAAAATATGTTGTCATAAATTCTGTCCCATTAATATACATTGAAATTTCTTTTTCTGTTTGATTTCCTTCTGAATCAGTTGTACTGATATATGTTTTACTTATATTTGATAATTTTTCTTTTCCTTCTTTGTTAAATTCTATATTTAAGTAAACAACTATTCCTTCTGTTTCTGTTCTATATCCTACTTTTACATCTTTTATATCATCATTTGTTAATAATACATTATTTTCATCTTCACTATCTGTAATTTTAAATTCACCTGTATATTTTAAATATTGTGATGTAACATCTGTATTAGTATCTTCTGGAAGTTCAATACTTATATCTCCGTTCTCTTTATTCAAACTAATTGAATAATATGGTACTCCCATTAATTCTAAACGATTTTGTATAATATCTTTACATTTTTCATAATTTTCCTCAGTTAGAACTTCTTGAGGATTTACTGCTATACTCTCAACTCTAGCTCCCTCTAAAGCTCTATTTTCTTCTGTATCTTCAATCACATTACCTTCTGCATCATAAACTGTATCATTTACAGTATCATCTATTTTATATGTTATATGTCTTGAACCTGTCAACCCACTTCCTAATTGATAATCTCTTATAATATTTTCAAATTTCCCTTTATTTTGTACATATATTCCTACAAATGATATACATGAAATTAAAACAATTACAAAAATTATAAATGTAATTTTTAAGCTTTTCTTCATTTTTTTACACTTTCCTTTCTTTTAATTACTAGATTTTTTATTTTTATAATATATTAATTCACAACAACTTTGTTCCATTAATAATTAACTCAAACCAAATCTTTAAGTATTTTGCTGCATGTTTACTCATCATTGTTCTTTCCATAAATATTTCAAAATAATCTAATACTGGACAAATACTCGTATCTATTGTTAAATCTAATATTGCTTTTCTTTCTTCTTTATTTATAATAAAATTTGCTTTAGTCACTGCATAATTTACTTTATCATGTTTATCAAATGTAGACATGTTAGTATTTACAACTCTATCCCTATGTACATCTGATTTATCAGCTAAAATTAGGGCAGCTGATATATCACTTACAGCTGTTCCTGTATTTTCATCATGGTTCCCTATTGCCATCATAATTTCAGTTCTACTTTTTATATCCATTCCCATATCTTTTAATATTTGATATGCCATAATAGCACCACTATGTGCATGATCCACTCTATTAACACAATTTCCTATATCATGCATATAACCAGAAATTTTGGCAAGTTCTATTCTATTTTTATCATATCCCAAAATTTCTAACACTCTTCCCGCTCTCTCAGAAACAATTGAAATATGTCTTATTGAATGTTCTGTATAACCAAGTGCATTAAGTTGTTTTTGAGAACTTGCTATTAATTCTTGCAATTCCTCATTTTTCTTCACATCTTCCAAAGTTATCATATGTTTACCTCCGCTGTTAAGATTTTATAATAATTTTCAAAAAACTTCAACCTATTTTCATAAAATTTTATTATTTTATTTAATTGCAAAATTAAATTCTAGATTTAGTCTAAAACTAGAATTTAGTCTTGCAACAAAATTCTACCTATCTA
>CALXJJ010000008.1 GCA_944388605.1 uncultured Clostridia bacterium | reverse complement strand
CTATATCCTGTATTTTGCTCACTTCCATATCCTGATACATTCGCTGGTGATATACTATCTTTATAATTTCCCCAACTACTCGAATCCTCATCCACCTTACTTCTATCTCCATTTTATTTTTCCTCTAAAGTTTACGATATATATATATATATATATACAGCCTCAAGGCTTTCAGCCGTTTTTCTCATTTCTTTTGTTCTCCTTTTGCTTATTTTTTATTATCATTTTTCCTACAACTTTTATTTATTATATACTTATTCCTACTATTTTTGCAATACTTTTTCTTTTTTAGTAACATTTAGATTGATTGAAACTGTTCTTCTAGGCTTTCTGTTAATTTGTGTTCAATGTTAGATTATAAAAAATTTTATACAATAATAAGTTTTATCCCATCCATTTTATTAAATCCATATTTGCATTGTCTAATAACATTTCATTTCTTGGCATTACCCTAAATGTATATCCATAATCTCCACCTGTTGTTAAGCCTATTTCTGCTCTATATGTATAAATATTTTTATTTTCTCCTACTAATTCCATTGGAATAACTTTGATTTTTTCTACAATCCCATTTTCTTTTATCTTTCCATAATATGCCTGTACTTCTATATCCTCTGGCAATATATTAGCTAATTTGACTTTACATTTTACTTCTATAGTATTTCCTGCATCTATTGTAATATTTTCTACATTTTTTTCTTGTGTTATTTCTATATTCTTCCAATTTTGGTACATTTTACTTTTCCATTCATTAAAACGTCCTACTTCTTCTAAACTAGTATAATATTTATTATATAAATTACATAATGGTATATATAATTTATCTGTATAATCTGAAACCATCCTTGATGTACTATATTTTCCACCTGTTGATATTATTGAATTTTTCATATATTCCATCCATTTTTCTGATATACCTTTTTCGTTCCTATTATAGTATATTGGAATTATTTTATTTTCTAATGTATTGTATATATCTTGACTATCATATTCATCCTGAGCTTCATAACTATCATAATCAGCATTTATTCCTATTGTCCATCCGTTTTTACTATTATATCCTTCTGCCCACCAACCATCTAGTACACTAAAATTTATTGCTCCATTAACAGATGCTTTTTGCCCACTTGTTCCAGATGCTTCTAATGGTCTCCTTGGATTATTCAACCATACATCAACACCACTGACTAAATATCTTGACATTTCAATATTGTAGTTTTCCAATAAAAATATTTTTCCTTTAAATTGTGGCTTCATAGATATTTCATGAATATATTTTATTAATCCTGCTCCTTCTTTGTCTAATGGATGTGCTTTTCCTGCAAATATAATTTGAACTGGTTTTTCTTTATTATTTAAGATCTGTGTTATTCTTTCTAAGTCCTTGAATATTAAAGTAGCCCTTTTATATGTAGCAAATCTTCTTGCAAAACCTATTGTAAGAGTATCTGGACTTAAATTACCAACTATACCATTAATTTCTTCATATCCATATCCACTTCTTTTTAATCTATTTGCAGTACTACTTTTTACTATATTTAATAATTTTTCTTTTCTTTCTCTATGACATTTCCATAATTCTTCATTCGGAATTTTAGCTATATTTTCCCATACTTTATTATTTTGTATATCGTCTTGCCAATATGGTATTAAATATTTATTATATAATTCTTTCATTTTTGGTGCAAGCCATGAACATGTATGTATACCATTTGTGATATGAGTAATTGGTGATTCATCTGAAGCTATATTTGGCCATACTTCACTAAATAAATCTCTTGATACTTCACCATGTAATTTACTTACTCCATTTTTCTTTCCAGCTATTTTTAGAGCTAATATTCCCATATTGAACCCACTATTCATAGTAGTGCTATTTGGCTTCATCCCCATTTTAAAGAATTCTTCTTTTGTTATTGAAAATCTATTCCAATACCCATCAAAATATTTCTCTACTAATGAAAGTGGGAATATATCATTTCCTGCTGGAACTGGTGTATGTGTTGTAAAAACAGTCCTTGATGATACAATATCTTTTGCAATATCAAATGAAACCTTTTTTTCTCTTATTGTATTTTTTATTAGTTCTAAAAGTAAAAATGATGAATGTCCCTCATTCATATGATATATTGTTGGTTTTAATCCTAATGTTTTGAGTAAGCTTGTACCTGCCATTCCTAAAACTATTTCTTGTTGTATTCTTCTTTCTTGATCCCCTCCATATAAAGTTTTAGTAATTTCTCTATATTCTTCTATATTTGCGTCTATATCAGAGTCTAATAAGTATAATTTTACCCTACCTACATTTACTTTCCAAACTTTTAAATATAATTTCTTTTTAGGCATTTTAACAAATACTAATAATTCTTTTCCATCAACATCTTTTACCGACTCTATTGGTAATACTGATAAATCTATGTCTTTGTATTCTGTTTCTTGGTCTCCATATCCATTTATCTTTTGATGAAAATATCCATGTTTATATAATAAACCTACTGCAACTAGTGGAATTCCTAAGTCACTTGCTGATTTTAAGTGATCTCCTGATAATATTCCTAATCCTCCAGAATAAATTGGTAAAATTTGATCTAATCCATATTCAGCACTAAAATATGCTATTAAATCTGTTTTATTATTAGGATATTTTTTATTGAACCATGTGTTTTTACTATCCATATAATCTTCAAAATTTTCAACTACTTTATCATATTTTTTCAAAAATTCATTGTTATTAGAAATTTTTTCTAATTTATCTTGTTCTACTAATTTTAAGAACTTAACTGGGTTTTTTTCAGTTCTTCCCCATAAATCTATATCTATCTCTTTAAATAGCCTTAAGAACTCAGTATTCCAAGACCACCAAAAATTATTTGCAATTTCAGATAATTTTTCAATTCTTTTAGGTAATTGCGGATTTACCGTAATTTTATTAAATATATACACTTTATTTCCTCCTTTGTATCTTTTTTCTTTTATCCATATATATTATCCATTAAAATTTAGTGTTTGTCAAATATTTTATTTATCTTTTTTCTCTTCAGTTTGTTCATCATCTTGCTCTTCATCTTTAAATAAAGAATCTAAATCAAATAAATTATTTAATTCTTCATATTTATCTTTATCTGTTAAATCTAAATCTTCATAATGTTTTTCCTTCAAAATTTATCACTTCCTTTTGCTTGATATCCATATTAGTATAACATATTTAATATAATTTTAATACAATTTTAATATCTTTTTCCATTTTTTTATTGTATAATAATTATATAATTTGAAAATTGGAGGTATTTATGAAATTATTTTTTAAAATATTTATAGTAATATTTGTAGCATTATTAGTAATTGGCTCTGTATTTTTGTATCAAGGATATAATATGTATAAAGAAGCTATCTCCGAAACTAGTATAAATGATAAAATAACTGATATAAAGTCTGACGAAAATTATATAACACTCTCAGAAGTACCTGATATTTTTCCAAAAGCTATTATTGCAGTAGAAGATCATAGATTCAAGGAACATGGTGCTATAGATATAATAGCTATTTGTAGAGCAATTGTTTCAAATATTAAAGCAATGGAACTTGTAGAAGGAGGAAGTACTATTACACAACAAGTTGCAAAAAATTTATATTTTATAGAAGATAATGACTCACCTGCAATTAGAAAAATTGCTGAGATTTTTTTAGCAAATGACTTAGAAAATTTATATTCTAAAGATGATATTTTAGAATTATATATGAATACAATATATTATGGCGATGGTTATTATGGAATTAAGGAAGCTTGTAAAGGTTATTTAAATAAAGAACCTAAAGACATGGACATAAATGAATCTACAATGATGGCTGGAATACCAAACGCTCCAAGTGTATATGCCCCAACTATTAATCCAGATTTAACTAAAAAAAGACAAGAAAAAGTCATATATTCATTAGTAAAATATGGTTATATTACTCAGGAGGAAGCAGATTCAATTTCTGATTCATTACCCCAAATTGTAGAAAAATAAAAGCAATATGATTTTTTAGTTTATTAACGATTGCACACAATTTTACATAAGTAAAATTGTGTGCAATCGTTAGAGCAGAGCGATATTCATTATAATATAGGAAAAGCTCGATTTTCCTATATTATAAAAGATTTACTAATATTAAAAATTATGAAGTGATTTTTATATGTATTGATTTTATTTATATAAATTTTTCTACCAAAACAACTTTTTTTCCGCTTTTGGTAGTTCTTAATATTTTCCCTATTTTAAATCTTCCTTTTCCTCTTATTGTTATCATATCATTATAATTTATTGCCTTAGAAAGTTTTGTTTCTATTTTAAAATTTAACAAAACTCTTTCTTGTTCTATCTTTTCACTTGCCTTATTTCTAGAACAATGAAGTATTTCTGAAACAATAGAATCTAATCTCATGCTATTTACTATTACTTCTATATTTTCTGTTTTTGGTATCACAGGACTAATATTTTCAATATTAATTTTATTAATTATACTTTTTTGAAATCTTGTTAAACTAGGTAAATTATCTAATAAAAATTTTTCTATTTCTTTTAAAATTATTATGTCTGCACCATTATTTCTAACTATTATATCTCCTATTTTCTCCCTTTTCACACCTGTTTTCATTATTCCACCCAAATAATCTCTATGTGTCATCACATTTTCTTTTGGTATTTCTATATCTATCACACTAATTATTAAATTAAAATCAAATTGATTATTTGTAAAAATATCCTTAAGTTTTTCTGGATACATAATCAAACATTTTCTTTCTGATTGCTCATATCCACCATATAAAATATAATTTTCAATTTTTAATTTAATTAGTACATTTTTTACAATATTTATTTGTCTTAAATCTAAAAAATTAGTATTTTGTATTTTATTTTTTGCCATTTCGAACTTATCCAGTACTTTAGAAATCAATATTTTATCTTCTTCCATACCAATATTAAAATTAGTTTCTTCATTCATAAACTTTCCCTTACCTTTTTATATATATTACTACTATCAAGTCCATATAATTTTTCTAATTCCACAACACTTCCATGTCTTATAAATTCATCTGGATAAGCAAAACCTAATATATGTTTGTTAATATTATATTTATTTGCTATTTCACATATTTTTGAGTATAATCCCCCTACAATAGTTCCATCTTCTATTGTTACAACTTTTTTTGTTTTATTAATTGATTCTATTATCTGTTTTTCATCTATAGGTTTTAAAAATCTTACATTAACAACTTCTGCATCAATATTATCTATTTTTAATAATTCTGCCACTTCTTTTGCTTTTTCTACCATCTTGCCTATTCCTATAATACTAACGTCATTTCCATATTTAATAACTTCTGCCTTACCTTCTGCAATTTGAGAATGCATAATAAATTTTGTATTTCCTTCTCCCCCTCTTGGATATCTTATTACAACTGGTTTATTTAATTTAAATGCATATTCTAACATTTGCTTTAGTTCTTCAAAATCTTTAGGTGCCATTATTGTAATGTTAGGAACAATCTGAAAAAATGCCATATCAAATTGTCCTTGATGTGTTTCGCCATCATTTCCTACAATTCCGGCTCTATCAACACACATTACAACTGGTAATTTTTGAATTGCTATATCATGTATTACTTGATCATATCCTCTTTGATAAAAAGATGAGTACAATGATATTATAGGTTTTAATCCAGATTTTGCCAATCCCGCACACATGCCTAAAGCATGCTGTTCTGCTATTCCAACATCAAAGAATCTTTCTGGAAACTCTTTTTTAAACTCTTTAAGACCTGTTCCACTTGCCATAGCAGCTGTAACTGCAACTATTCTTTCATCTTTTTTGGCAAGTTCAACTATCTTTTCTGAAAATACTTTCGAATAATCTATTTCTTTTTGCTTTTTTGGATTTCCTGTTTGTATATCAAAACTACTTGTTCCATGAAATCTTTCTGGATCATCTTCTGCTGGTTTATATCCTTTACCTTTTTTGGTTACCAAATGTATTAGTACTGGTCCACCTATTTTTTTAGCCATTTTTAACATACTTTCAATCTTTTCTATATCATGACCTTCCATTGGACCTAAATATGTAAAACCTATATTTTCAAAAAACATATTAGAAATAAATAATTGCTTTATTCCATATTTTACTCTTCTTGTAAGATGTATAAGTTTTTCTCCGATTTTAGGAATTTTTCTTACAATTTTTTTTATTTTTTTATTTGATTGTGTATAAAATCTTTTGCTTCTCATGTATCCCAAAAATCTTGAAAGTCCTCCTACATTTTTTGATATACTCATTTCATTATCATTCAAAATTACTATTATATCTTTATTACTGCTTCCTGCATCATTTAAAGCTTCTAATGCCATTCCTCCTGTTAACGCTCCATCACCAATTACTGCAACAACACTGTAATCTTCTTTCATAATATCTCTTGCTCTTGCCATTCCCATTGCTACAGATATGGATGTGCTACTATGACCTGTGTTAAAAGAATCATATTCTGATTCATTTGTTTTTGGAAATCCAGAAATTCCATTTAATTGCCTTAATGTATTCATTTTTTCTTTTCTTCCAGTAAGTATTTTATGTATATATGTTTGATGACCTACGTCCCAAATTATTTTATCCTTTTTTCCATCAAATACACTATGAAGTGCAATTGTAAGCTCTACAACACCTAAATTAGATGCTAAATGTCCACCTGTTTCTGATACTACTTTTATTACATAATCTCTTAATTCTTTTGCTAATTCATCTTTTTGATCATAATTAAGCTTTTCTAAATCTTTTGGTTCATTTATATTATCTAAAAATTGTGACATGTGTATAAAAACCTCCATTTAAGCAATACTCTCATTTGCTTTATTAAAGTTGACTTATATAATATATCACATAATATTTAAAAAGTCTACTGATATTTTTTTCTAATCTTTTGCTAACATACTATTGAAAAAGCTATATTTTTATATTATAATAATATTTGTAAGATGTTGAAAGGAACGTGATAATTTATGAACCATAATAAATATATAATAAGCTTCTTTATAGTATTTATTCTTAGTATTATAATAACTTTTAGTCCTGTAATGGCCTCTTTATATGATACAGATTCATCAGATTCAAAAATAAATACTATCTTTGAATTAGTTTCTGATAACTCGGCTTTTATTGAAATAGAAGATAAAGCAACATTGGAAAAGAAACTAATTGAATTTAATAGCCAAGAAAGATCAGTTACCATCCAATTAACTTTAAAAAATACTGCAAGTGAAGAAGTTAAAGAATTACCATCAGAAGTCACTTTAGTTATTGATGATTCTTCTTCAATGACTAGACCTGCAAATGGAACAACCAGAAAAGATTTAGTATTTCAATCTGCTAAAACTCTTGTCAATAAATTGTTTGATAAAAATCCATCTATAAATATTAGTATTGTTAGTTTTTCTAGTTTAAATGCAGCTGAAGGTGAAACAGAAGGAACAATAAATGATGCTAAACTTCAAATCGGATTATCAAATGATAGAACTGCAGTTTTATCTGCAATAGATAATATTGTTTCTGATGGACCTAGAACAAATATTGATGCTGGACTTCAAGTTGCTAAAACTACGTTTTCTTCTGAGCAAAACAGAAAATACATAATTTTATTAACAGATGGAGTACCAAATAATGCAGTTGGGGGAATATATGGCAGATTTTCTGGAGAAACAGCAACTAGAACCATAAATACAATTAATTCTTTAAAATCAAGTAATATAAATTTAATAACTATGATGACAGGAATTGATAATAAATTAGAAACATCAACTAATAAAACATATCAAGAATTAGCACAAGAAGTTTTTGGAACTCCTGAAAATCCAACATATGGATCTTTTCATTATATTTCAGATGACCAAATAGAAGATGTTATTACAAACAATATTTATAATGAATTATTTGTAACTGTAGATAATAGTGTTAAAAATATTGTTGTAACAGATACTTTCCCTCAAGAAATTGTTGATAACTTTAATTTTGAATATGTAGCATCACCTAATATTGGAAATGTTTCTGCTGAAATTGATAAAACAAATAATACTATTACTTGGAATGTAGAAGTATTAAATCCAGGAGAAGTTGCAACATTAAGTTATAAATTAATATTAAAGGATGATTATAGTAAAGAAATTGTTGACAAAGTATTGCCAACAAATGAAGATTTAAAAATAG
This sequence comes from uncultured Clostridia bacterium, assembly GCA_944388605.1. Classification (GTDB taxonomy): domain Bacteria; phylum Bacillota; class Clostridia; order TANB77; family CAG-508; genus CALXJJ01. The sequence goes on along the minus strand of CALXJJ010000008.1, from coordinate 54,559 downwards.
ATTATACAATAGATGGAGAAGATGGTTCTCAGAATACACCAGATTCACCTGAAGTGATTGTTAAAGAAGAAATTCCAGAAGAACCATCCGATAATAATACAATTAATAATGTTATTATCAATAATACTATTACTCCACCAAGTAATAATATTGTTGATAATACTGTAGCACCAACACCACTTCCTCAAACAGGTATTAATAATACTTTAATGTATATAGGATTATTTAGTTTAGTATCTTTCTCTTTTATAGCATATGCTTATTATAGAAAAAATTCAAAGTAAAAAAGTCATTTTGAAATGGCTAATGTAGAGTTATTGTGAAATAATTTATGTACAACTATTTGAGTAAAGTAACTATTATACAATAGGAAACTAATCCTTTCCTATTGTATAATAATAATTGTATAATATTTTTCTATATATTGGGGTATCGCCAAGCGGTAAGGCATCGGACTCTGACTCCGACATTCCTGTGTTCGAATCACAGTACCCCAGCCATAGAAATATAAATAAAGAATGTGCAATATGCACATTCTTTATTTATATTTCTATTCTATGGTTGCTCCTATTATTCCTGCATCATTTCCTAGTTCTGCCAATAATATATCTGGAATATCTGTTTTATTAAAAACATATTCTTTCTTATACATTTTATGTAATAATCTATTATATAATATATCTTTGTAATATTTAAAACTTCCGCCAATTGAAATTGCCTCTGGTTCGAATATATTTATTATATTTGATATTCCAATACTTAAATTATCTATATAGCTATCTATTATTTTTTCTACACGATTTTCATTTTTTAATACTATATTTAATAATTCTTTACCATCTAATTGCGTATTTAAACATCTTTTAACTTCATCTTTAAAACATTTCATTGAAGCATATCTTTCTAAACATCCTTTACTTCCACAGTTACAACTAATTCCATTTTTTTCTATAATTATGTGACCTAGTTCAAATCCTGTATGTCTTTTAGGAATTAATAACTTATTATTCATAAAAACTGCACTACCTATTCCTGTACCTAAACATAAAAATATTGCATCTTTGTAATTTTTTAAACTTCCATATTGTTTTTCTGCTAAACCTGCACATTTTCCATCATTCCTACATATTAATTTAATATTTTTGCTTTGTGGAATAACCTTTCTTATTTCTTCTTTTATATTTATTTCATTTTCACCTAAATTAACTAAATTATATGATACTCCATTTTTCACATCTCCTGGAATTCCTAATCCTATTAAATCAATATCATTCCATACTATTTTTAATTCATCTATTAATATTGGTATATATTTTTCTAATACTTCAGATATATTTTTTACTTGTATATTTATATCTTTCTTTCTTATTATTGTTCCATTTTCCACTATTCCTATTCCTATATGGCTTCCTCCAAAATCTATCCCTAATTTCATAATATTTCCTCCTATAAATGAAAAAATAGGCATTGTCCTTTTCATATTATTTTTTGAAAAAGATTTACTCCTATTTTTCATTTGTAATTAACTTATTCCTGCTGCTGTTAGCATAAAGTTACCCATATAAACTTCTATACATGGTACCAATATTACTATTGTAAAGAATATTAATACTGCTCCAACAAAAGAATATGTTATTTCTGGCAATACTTTCATTATCTTCTCTAAAGTATGGTTTATATCCATATCCATAAACTCTAATAATTTTCTAAGCATTTCTGTTAAATCAGTTTGCATACCTATTTTTAACATTTCTATAATCATTGGTGACGCCAAACCTGATTTTTCAAATGGCTCAATCCATGAATTACCCATTAATATATTATTAATTGATGTTTCTATCATAGATAACATAACAAAGTTTTCTACAACACTTTTACTTACTTCCAAAGAATCTTGTATTCTCATACCATTTTCTAAATTTAATAACATTGATTTTAAAAATCTCGAAAAATCAATTGAAAAAATTAATTTTCCAAATATCGGCATTGTATATTTAAAATAGTGAAAATTATATTTTCCTTTTGGTGTATTAACATAATAAAATATTCCTGCTATAATTGCTAGTAATATTCCAACTGGTATATACCAAATTGATTCAAACCAATAAACAAACTTCTGGAATGCAACTGTTGCAGCTGGCAATGTAGCTGTTGTTCCAACGGCTTTATATAAACCTTCTATAGCTGGTATTGCATAATGTGTTGCTACAACTAATAATATAATTAATAATACGAACTGTACTATATTTGGTATAACTATTTTTCTAACTCTACTTTTTATATCATCTGTGCTCTCTAAATATTTTATTGCTTGTTCAAAAGCTTTTGTAAGGTTTCCTGAAAGCTCTCCAACTTTTACCATATTTATATATATATATGGAAATACATTTGCATAATATTCCATTGTAGTATACATATATTCTCCTGCTTCTACACCTGCTAATATATCTTGTATAATTCCTTTTAAAGATAGATTTTCAGTACTATCTGCAATAGTTTGTAAAGCATGAATATTATTAAAATTAGCCTTTTTTAATAAATAAAAATTTTGTGTAAATATTATTAAATCTCTATTAGTTATTTTTTCAGATCTTGAAAGTGCAATATTTATTCTTTCTTGTACTGTAAATTTACTTTTGACTCTTCCCTGCAATATATTACTACTGTTTGCAGTTCTCATAATATCATCAATATCTGTCATATGCTTTTTTGCTGTTCGATTTTTCTTATTGCCTCCATAAGCAACTTGTATGATATCTATTGGCAATAAATTATTATTTTTTAGTCTTTTTATTAGAGTTTGTTTGCTTGAATCTTCTACTCTATTTTTTACAACAAGACCATTTTTATTTACAGCCTTATACACATATTCTGGCATTTTCTTATCTCCTTTCTACATATTTGTATGAGATTGATTTCTCTTTATTTTTAATTGCATAATAGTTCTATTTAATGTTTCAATATTTTTCTCTTCTATTTGTGCTTTTGCTTGTTCTAATGTTATTTTATCTTCTACAAATAGTTCTGATATAGAATTAATTAAAGATACACTTCCTTTTTCTGAATTACTTTGTATTGCGTCTTCTATCTCTGAAACACTTATTTTATCTTTTCTAATTATTCCTGATACAATATTATCAACAACCATAACTTCTGGGACTAATATTAATTTACCATTTCTACCTTTTAAAAGCCTTTGTGATACAACTAACTTTAGAAGTGAGGATATTAAATATTTTACGCTCGCTTGATCACTAATATCATAGAAATTTATCATTCTATCAATTGTTTCTGCACAAGATTTTGTATGAAGTGTTCCTATAACTAAATGTCCTGCTTCTGCTGTTTCTATAGCAGCATCCATTGTTTCTTTATCTCTTATTTCTCCAATTATTAAAATATCACAATCTTCTCTTAAAGAGTTTTTAACTCCATCACTATATGATAAACAGTCTCTACCTTTACCTATTTCCTTTTGAACTATGATTGATTTTTTACTTTTATGAACATATTCGACAGGATTTTCTAATGTAAGTATTTTTTTATTCTGAGTTTCATTAATTTCATTTATTAAGGCATTTAAAGTTGTTGTTTTTCCTGAATTTGTTTTTCCTGTAACTAGCATTAATCCTTGTGGTTGATTTAACATTCTTCTGACTATATCTGGTACTCCTAAATCCTCATATCTTGGTAATTCGTTTTTTATTAAACGTAATGTAAATACTGGTATTTCATTTGCCATTGATATATTTACTCTTAAACGAATATTTGAAAATTCAAATGATGCATCTAATTTTTTTGTCTTTTTATAGACTTCATCTTTATCAACATTTCCCCTTACAAAGTAGTCATATATTTCATACATATCTTCTTCAGTTAATATATCACCTTTTTCTATAAAAACCAAATCTCTCATAATTCTAAGTATTGGCTTTAATCCACATATTAAATGAACATCTGAGACATCTTTTTCTATAGCTTTCTTTAATACATAATCTATATCTATCATTTGTTATCCTCCATTAAAATATTAATAACTTATTATTAAGTTCTTCTAATGTTGTTATTCCACTAAGAACTTTATTAATTCCATCTATTGGTAATGGTTCAAATCCTTCTTTCATAGCTTCTTTCTTAATATCTATTGTAGAACTATGTGAAGCTATCATATCTTTAATTTTATCAGTTACAAGTAGTATTTCATATACAGCTATTCTATCATAAAAGCCTGTTTGGTTACATTTTTGACAACCTACTGGAGTATATGTTTTCTTTCCATCTAAATTAAATGTATAATTATATTTTTCTCCTATTTGATTTATTATTTTAATCTCTTCATCTGTAAAATCTCTTTCTCTTGCACAATATGGGCACATTTTTCTCATCAATCTTTGTGATACTGAAGTTGCTAATGTACTAGATATATCATAATCTGAAATTCCCATTTTTCTTAATCTTGTTACTACTTCTACTGCTTCTATAGTATGAATAGTAGATAAAACATAATGTCCAGTTTGCCCTGCTTGTAATGCTATTTCTGCTGTTTCATTATCTCTTATTTCTCCTACTAAAATTATATCTGGATCTTGTCTTAATACAGTTCTTAATGAATTTGTAAACCCTATTCTTGGGTCAATCTCTATCTGATTTAATCCTGGTATTCTTATTTCAACAGGATCTTCTATTGTAGTAACATTTAAATCAGCACTATTTAGTAAATCTATTATACTATACAATGTTGTTGTTTTTCCTTCTCCAGTTGGTGCAGCTATAACTGTTATACAATTTCTTTTTTCAAATGCGTCCTTTACTAATTTATCATTTTGTGGGAATCCTAATTCAAATAATCTTTTTACATCTGAATTCTTTTTTAATAATCTTAAAACAAATTTTTCCCCATATACATTTCTTTGTGAAGAAACACGGATATTATAATCAGGATATAATAATATTCTTCCATCTTGTGAATCTTGCTTTTCTTGATGCATATTAGAAATAGCTTTTAATCTTCCTATTATTTGTTGCTGTTTTTCTTTTTCTATAGTTGCTGCACTTACAAGTCTTCCATCTATTCTATATCTTACTCTTACATTCTCTTCTTCTGGTTCTATATGAATATCACTTGCTCTTTTTTCCATCGCAGTTTTTATAATAGTATCTATCAATCCAGATATATCTCTATTAGTATTAATCGTATCAGATGCTTCACCAGTAAGACTCTCTAATATATTAAATATATTAGATTCAAATGTTATATATTTATCCATTACTAATCCTTTATTAAGCATCAACAATCTTACTGTTTCTACAGCCCTTCTATTAGATGTATCTGCAAAACATACTTTTATTTTTCCACCTATAATATCAAAAGGAACGACTTTATTTTGCATTGCTACATCTAAAGATATATAATCTATAACATTAATTTTAACTTCTTTTTCAGTTAAAAGCATAGTTTTTTCGCCTAAAATATCTCCTATCGCTTCTATCAAACTAGCTTTGTCAGCAAGATTTAATATAGAAATAATATCTCCCAATTTCTTATTTGTATGAGTTCTCTGATACTCTAAAGCTTTATCAATAGCTTCTTCAGTAACTATACCTCTCTTTACTAGTTCAACACCTAAAGGTTGTCTTTTTTTCCCATCCATATTTATCACATTCCTCTCTTTCGTATTAATAATTTTTTAAAGTATATTCTATTGTTTTATTAAAACTATATTTATCTCCAACAAGAATACTTACTTTTACTATTGTTAAAGTTGAATTATCCACTTGTTTATCTTCTTTTGTAAAACTCATTTGTTTTACATTGTTTGCTAATACTTCTCCATTTCTAAAAATTTTTTCATTTTTATATGTGTATTTACTACCATTAGAAAATTCAATTTGACTATTTGTTATAGAGTTTACTTTTATGTTAGATGTTTGTACATCTGATAAAAAAGCTAAATTAAATTTTGTAAATTCTCCTGCATTTTTACCTGAATTATGCATATAACTAAAATGTTCATTAAAAAAATTTGTTAATACTGCTAATGAACCCATTACAATTGTTAATACAACTAAAAACACACATAAAGAAGTTAATGTTATACCTTTTTCTTGTTTCATTATTATTATCATTCCTTTCTTTTAATGCAAATATACTAGAAAATAATTGTTATATTTATACTTTAACTTTTAATCTTTTTATTTCTATATTTTCATTTTGCTCTTGCAAGGAATAATCTATTTTTACTTTTACAATTTTTATTATATCTTGTTTACTTGTATTTCCTGCTGTTTGATTGTATTTTGTAACATCAACACTAACTTTATACATTTCTGGTATTTTCAATTCTTTAATATATTCTGCTAATTCATCATTTGTACCATTTGTAATTCCATCATATGGTATTGCTTCTACTTGCTCTAGTATCTGAGAGATATAACCTATAGCATTTGAACTTGCAGTAGCGAAAGTTGATGCTTTATATACTTTTATAAAAGTAGTTGAAAATAAACCAATAAACATAACAAATATTACCATAGCAACAACTATGTCTGTTCCTGTCACTGCTCTTTCTGATAAAATTACTTTTTTCGCTCTCACAATCTCACACTCCTATTTGTAAATTAAATAATTTGTTAAAATTAATGATATTATATTACAAATGCATAATATATATACTACTGAAGTACCATTCATAATTTGTTTTAAATTATATGTATGCTTTTTCAATTTTTTCACTAAAACTATAGCTAAAAATACTAATATAGTTAATATTGCACTTATTATAAAAGGTCCTTCCCCACAAAATAGTGACATACATAGACATAATAGTGCAGTCTGAAATATATAATTATTTTTACCGTTTTTTCTTATATATCTTATATTATATAATTCTAATAAACAGAATAAACACAAATATATAACATATCTATACATATTAGCTTCTTCTACTACATATAGATAAATCATATATAATATTGAAATAATACTTTCATATAACAAAACTGATACTTGAATTGTCCTATTTTGTTTATCTATACCTGCTATAATAAATAATCCTGCTATATATAAAAGTCCTAAACATACATATATTAACTTGCTTGCTGATAAATCATATATATTTAAATCTAGTGAAATTGCAAACAACAAAAATGTTATCCCAGATAAAACTTCTAGTATTAAATATCTTGGTTTTATTTTATTTTTACAATATCTACATTTTCCTCCTAAGAAAATATAACTTAATATTGGTATCATATCTAAAAATCTTAACTTATGGTTACAGTTTGGACAAAAAGATCTTTCATGAATAATATCTTTTCCTAAAGGTAATCTATAAATAGCTAATGTAAAAAAACTTCCAAATACTGTACCTATCATAAATATTAAAATATATAATATTAAATTCATTTTTATTCCCTCGTATTCTAAATAAGGTTACCTAAAATTTATTACTCTTTAGGTAACCTTTATATAGATCAAATATTAGTCTCCCGATGCTTGTTGATTTGCTGTTACATCGTTAACATAATCATCAACGAAATATTCAACATTTTCTGTTAATTGATCATCATATGCAGCTGCATTTTCTTGGTACTTTTGAGCTTCTTCAGCTTTTCTGAAAAGACCATTTGATTGAATAGCTAATGTGATTGTAACACCTGCTAATATAATTAACACAATAATTGTTACAGCTAATGCTATCAAAGTAATACCTCTTTGATTTCTCATAAAAAATTCCTCCTTATTATTTTTTTGTATATATTTATTTAATATAAATATAACCTAATTAAATTATTTTGTTCCTGTGCTATTATAGAAATGCTCTTCAGAAGTATTATTATCTTCAGAATTACTATTAGCACTATTATTAGAATTATTATTTGTATTATTATTATTAGAACTGTTATTTGCATTATTATTATTTGTTGTAGTATTTACATTTTCTGAAATATCATCAGAAAATGGATCTACTTTTCCTGGAACATAACTTTTGCTACTTTTATATATATTCAAATCAGAATCTGTTACTTCATAAACTATATTTATTTTTTCCAATCCATTTACTTCTGTATTTATTTCTTCTGCAATACTATTTGGTGTTTTATACGCTTCCACTTTTGAAGGTAACACTTTAGTTGATGGTATATCCTCATAGAAAATTACACCTAATACTAATATAATTGCAACACACAACAGCAATAATATAATTATTTCTTTTAATATTGATTTAACCATATTTATCCCCTCCTATGACTCAGCTTCTTGGACTGTATTTGTATTTTCCTTTTTATCTTCCTCATCTTTTACTGTATTTTTGTCATCAGAGTTTTCATCTGTAGAATTAGATTCTACTTTTTCTATAACAATTGGTATTGATTCAACTGTAAATGTAGCTTGAAGTTTACCTTGTGAAGTATCACCTGTATTATTAACCATTTTAAAATTCACAGGAGTAAAATTAAGTTCTGTATCATTTTCTATTGCTGAGATATAATCTATTATTGCTACATAACTTCCTGTTAATGTAAAATTCAAATTTTTATAATTATCAATTCCATTTACTACTTCGAATCTTAAATTTACACCTTTTTCTGTAGCATAATTTCCTAATTTTGTCCATAAATATTCCATTTTATAACTTTCTTCCTGTGTTGCTAATTTTATTTCTTCTGGTGAACTCAAATTTGCTTTATCTAAATATTCATTTTTTTTATCAGATAATTCTTTTATTTGTTTTGTTAATTCATTATTTTTTTCTTCATAAGTAACTCTTGATAATGTATTAAGTTTTTCTATTGATTCATCCAATTTATCATTATCATTTGAAATTTGTTCTGCACTAGAAATTTCAAAGTTTCCAATACTTATTCCATTAAATATTACAAAATATAAAAGTACACATAATAGAATTAGCAAAATACTTAATAATATTTTTTTCATGGCAATTCTCCTTCTATAGTAACAGTTACAACATTACCTTGTTTTATTCCTTGTGTTGAAACAACAGATGTTGGAACAAGTATTCCGTCACTTTTAATTTTTACTTTAAAATACCCTAATTGTTCATATTGCTCTGATTGTGCTTTTATTTCTACTTTCTTTCCTGATGTGTTTTCTATAGATGTTATTTTTACTCCTTTAGGAATTATTGACATTAATTGACTTAACAATGTTGGAATAGCATTTTTATTTTCATATTTTTGCGTAACTCTTTCACTTAAATTATCTAACGAATCTATCATTTTTTGATAATTTCTTGTTCTTGTAATTACTTCTGTTGAATCTTTTTCAATACTTGCTATTTGCTTATTAGTATATCTTACTAAATCATCTACTTCATTAGATTTCCTATTTATTTCACTATTTAAGAATATTGAAAAACCAGAATATATTAAACTTAACACTAGTAAGCCAACTGCTGTTCTTACCATCCAAATTTCTGCTTTATCTAATTTTTCTCCTAAATCGTTTTTAAAAAAACTTCCTTTTATTCCTTTAGTTTTTCCACTATTTGCTTCCATTGATATGAACTTCTTAAAATCATCTGATAATGTTTTGTTCTTAAAGTTCATTGCTTTTATTCCATATCCTAATCCTTGTAATGCTAATGCAATTGCAGAGTTTACTTCTATATAATCTTTAATGTTTATTTTTACACTATTTGTTATAAAATATGGTTTTAATATTTCACACTTGCATTCTGTAAGAAATTCTTGAAAATATAAGTCAACATTATTTATTACTGATGCTGTACCTGTTATATAAACCTTGTCTATTTTTTTTATTTTTTCTGCAAGAATTTCTTTTGTTTTTGTTGCAATTTCAAATAATACTGGAACTATATCTTCTAAATACTCATTCTCCTCTTCTTGTAAATCCTTTCCTTCCATTGTATATATTGTAGAATTTTTGCAAATATTATATGATTTTGTATATGAATTTTCTTTTGCATTTATTCTATCCAAAATATCTACTGAACCTTTTTCAATTATATCTATATCATATACCTTTTTATCTATAATCGTTGTTATTGTTGTTTTATCTTCTATATTTACAATTGCTACATTTTCTTTGCTTTTAACATCTGCTAAATTGGCAATTGTTGTAGAGATTGGAGAAATTGTTCCTAGCTTATATTGTTCAAATTGTTGATTTTTTCTATTAATTTCATTTTTGTTTGCATAGCAGTATAACACTTTAATTTTATCTTTATCTTCTAAAGAATCCATTATAGCATATCTTGATTCAAAAGCATTTTCATTCATATTCTTGTCATAACAAAAAGATCCAAATTCTGTTTTTATAGCTTTTTTTAAATCTGTATTATTTAGTAATTTAAACATATAAAAGTAAGCATACATTTCTTCAGATAAATTTACACTTATTGGTATCTTAAAGCTGTATGTTTCTGTAACTATTTGTTTGATTGCTTCATCTAATTTATCATAAAATTTTATACCGAATGAATCTATATTAATATTTTCTCTTTCTTTTGAAACTTTAGCATATTTAATTAAATTTTTCTCAATATACAATCCTAAACAACTTGGCATTTTAACTTCTCCTATTATTTTCTCTTGTTTATATTTTATACTTTTTTTTTGAAATAATACTGACGTTTTTTGGAAAGCAATATCATTTCTTATAATATTTTATCTTTTTTTTTATAAAAGTCAATACTTTATTTTTAAATGTAATACAACTGTAATTTTTTTGTAATATTTGTAATATTTGTATTATTATTTTTTATAATTTATTAATTCTGATAATTGTGATTTTGTATATAATATATTTTCTAATATAAGAACAATAGCAATTTTTCTGTGCAATGTTTTTTTGTTGAATAGGAAAAATCGAGTTTTTCCTATTCAACAAAAAAAACGAAAAATCTTAAAAAACATATTAGTTCTTAAGATTTTCCGATTTTGTTATCCAATAATTATTTTAGCTAAAATAATTATTCCAAATATAACTCTATAAATTGCAAATATTTTAAAATTACCTTTTTGCAAATATTTTAATAAAAATTTAATAACTATTATTCCGACAATAAAACTTGCTAATACTCCAATAATAAATGGAATATTAAAAACAAAATCTTTAATTTTGAATATTGTGGCACCTAATACAATTGGAGCTGATAGCATAAAAGAATATTTTGCTGCTGATTCTCTTTTTACTCCCATTAATCTTGCAGTTGTCATTGTAACTCCTGATCTTGAAACTCCTGGTATGAAAGCAAGTGCTTGAGATAATCCTATTAAAAAAGTTTGTTTAAAATTCATTTTTTCATAGGAAGTATCTGATGGACACTTTTTATCGACTATATATAAAATTATACCCATTATAATTAATGCTATAGCAATAAGAGTAGGACCTTTTAATGTATCTCCCACAAACGTATCTAATATAAATCCTATTATTCCACCCGGTATTGTAGCAATTACTAAATACCAAAACATTTTTCCTTCAAAACTTTTTTCTTTTTTTATAATTTGATTATATCCGCCTTTTATTAATTGTATCCAATCTTTTGCAAAAAATATTCCTATCGCTAGTAAAGTTCCAAAATGCAAGGCTACATCAAAGCTTTCTGGTATTTGTGTCCAATTAAACAACCATGGTAATATTGTTAAATGTGCTGAGCTTGATATCGGCAATAGTTCTGTTAATCCTTGTACTATTCCTAATACTAATGCTTGTAATATTGTCATTTTATTTTCTTCCCTTTCTTTTTTTCAAAATTTAATTTATTAATATTATTATTTTTTCGCTAGGCAAACAAATGAAAAATTTAGAACATACTTTGTGTACACCAAAGCATTCTCGAATGTAGTTTCCACATTGCCAAAAGTCAATTATTTTCTAAAAAACTATAATTCTTTAAAAATATTATATATAGTATCCTTAATAAATTCTGCTGAAGTCAATGGTGCGACTTTTCCAGGTAATGATAATGCCCATATAGTTTTTAATCCATGTTTTTTTGCTACAGTTCTGTCAACCCCACCAGGATTTGAAGCTAAATCAATTATTAAACAGTCTTTATCAATTTTTTCTAATTTTTGTTCATCTAAAATTACATGTGGAATTGTATTAATTATTATATCCATTTTTCCTAGTACTTTTTCAATTTCATTTAAATGAACTGGTGTATATCCATAAGCTTTAATCCATGCTAAATCAACATTCTTCCTTGCTTCACAATATACATTTGCTCCTATTCCTTTTAACATATTAGCTAAGATCTTTCCTACTCTTCCATATCCCATAACCATTATATTACTATCATGTATAGTTCTTGTTGTTTCTTCCATAGCAATTTGAATAGCTCCTTCTGCTGTAGAAATAGTATTTAATACTGTTAATTCTTCACGGTTTAATAAATCTATTATTTTTATTTTCTTTCCTTCTAAAAATTTGTAAAATTCTTGTTTTATGCTACCTGCTATAAAAGTCTTACCTATAATATTCATAGTCAATTTCTCAATTGTTAATTTTTCATCACTAAATGGCGTATTTACATCTGTATTATTACTTGAAAGAGGAATTGAACCTATTATTATATCTGACTTTTCTGTTACCTGTTCTATTGTTTTACATTTGTGTACATTTGGCAATTTATCTAGATTTTCTGCCTTTTCTAATGCATATGTCCATATTTCATATCCATCATTTGAAAGCATTTCGATTAATTTAACAATTCTTAAATCTCCTCCAATAATTGATATTGTTTGTATCATTTTATTTCTTTCCTTTCTACGTTCAATTTAATTTGAAATTAATATTCAAATTAGACGCTTGGTTTTTCAACTGTTTCTTTTATATTATATTCTTTAGTAAAAAATATATCACCTTTGCTTAGAATTATCTATTTCTTTTTGTTTCATATTTTTCATCATTTTAATATCATCATTATTTAATTTTCCTACTAATTCATAAGTTTTCGCCAAATGTTTTATTGCTTTCAATTCTTTTTTATTTAACTTGTTTCTATTTTCAGTTACAACTTCTTGTTCTCTATTTTTATTAATTCTATTTCTTATTTTAATAAAAATTGGATCTAGCTGTATTTTATCATATAATTTAGGATTTAACTCTATTGCTATATTTATATAATTTATTGCTTTATCTTCTTCTCCCTTTAGCATAGCTATTTGTGCTAAATAATAATATGAACCAATCTCTACTTCTTTTCCTTTTAAACTTTGCATAAAGTATATTTCAGCTTCATCCAAATCTCCAGATATTAAGGCTATTTGTCCTAAACTATATTTAGCTTTATAAAGTATTGAGTTGATTTCTGCTGCTTTTGAATAATATTCATTAGCTAATTTAAAATCATTTAGCATTGAATAATTTAGTCCTAAATTATAATATATTTCATATTTCATAGGATTATATTTCATAGATTCTAGATAAACATTCACAGCTTCTTTATATCTCTCTTGTTCATAATAAATAGTGCCTAGTAAATCACTCGCTTCAAAAAATTCAGGTTTTTTTATTAATAGAACATTCAATGTATTTATAGCTTCAGATTGTTTATCTATTTTTTTCAATGCTAATGCCATATAGTAATATGAACTATAATCTTCTGAATTTATTTCAATAACTCTGTGATATTCATTTGCCATCAATTCATATTTTTCTTCATTTTCATATATTTTAGCTAATTTTTTATGTATTTTACTACTGTTAGGATATTTTTCTATAAAATCAATTAATATTTTTTTACTTTTATTGGAATTACTATATAAATAATACTTCATAATACATATCAATTCTGGGAAAAGTATTTTTTTCTTTTCTAATACTATAATTATTGTTGGAACAATAATAGACATTATATATGTCAATACATGTATTATCAATAAAATTTCTATATTAAAAATCATTTCTATAAATCTAATTAATATTCCTAATGCTTGCAAAATTATTATTATTAAATAATTAGTATCATTTCTTTTTATCATTTTAGAAAAGATTATTATAAATAGTAAAAATGATAATACACTAAATATTATTCTTTCTAAAATCATTCTACAACGCTCTTTCTATTTATTGAATTTTTGCTTATACATATCCATACATTTTTGTATGATTTTTTCTGCTTCTGCTCTTCCCATTATTTTTTCCACTGTAGTCTGTTTTCCTTCTAATTGCTTATAAACTTCAAAGAAATGCATTATCTCTGCTGAAATATGGTTTGGAACTTCTGTAATATCATTATATCCGTTTAAAAATGGGTCTTGCTTTGCAACAGCAATTATCTTTTCATCTTCAGATTCTCCATCAATCATTCTTATTACACCAATAGGATATGCTTCAACTAATGTAAGTGGTAAAATCTCTTCTTGGCATAATACTAAAACATCTAATGGATCATCATCATCTGCATATGTTTTTGGTATAAAACCATAATTTGCAGGGTAATGTGTAGCTGTATATAAAACTCTATCTAATTTTAACATTCCTGTTTCTTTATCTAATTCATATTTATTTTTACACCCTTTTGTTATTTCTATAATTGCAATAAAATCGTCTTTTTTTATTCTATTTTCATCTATATCATGCCATATATTCATTATTTTTCATTCCTTTCTGCATTTCTAAAGAATATCTTTTGTAATAGATATTTATTAAGCTTGTATAATTTTATTCCATATTTTTAAAAAAGTCTAGTATTATTTTAAATTTTATTATATATTTATTTTCTTAATTCTGCATTTAACTCCTTTTCCAATTGTTCTAATATATTTTTCATTACAGTATTTACTTCCTCATCTTTTAAAGTTCTATCTTTTATTCTAAATTTTAAGTTGTATGCAACACTCTTTTTATTATTGCCTAATTTATCACTTCTATATACATCAAATAATTTTAATTCTTCTAACATTTTATTAGATTTTTTTTCTATAATTTTTTCTATAGTTCCAACTTCCACATTTTCATCTACAACTATTGCTATATCTCTTTCTAATGCAGGAAATTTAGGAATTGGTTGATATTTTTTGTTTACTTTCGCATATTTTGTAATTTTGTTTATATTAATTTCTGCAATATAAACTTTTTGATTTATTCCATAATTCATTATTACTTTTGGATGTACTTCACCAAAAGTTGCAAAAATATCATTTCCAACTTTTAAATTAGCACATATTCCAGGATGATATATTGAATTGTTTTTCTCTTTAATAATGTCATATTTATTTAATTCAGATATTTCCAATACATTTTCTACTATTCCTTTTAATCTAAAAAAGTCTATATTATCTCCATACATTCCTATTGTTAAAACAATATCTTCTTCTGGTAATTCTTCTTTTTCTATTTTATTATTTACATTTTTATATTTTCTAGAAATATCAAATAATCTTACCTCTTCATTTTTTTTATTAAAATTATTAGAAAGTATTTGTAACATACTAGGTACTGTAGTAGTTCTCATTATTGTATAATCTTCATTTAATGGATTTTGTACTTTAATTGCTTGTAAAATCAATTCATTATCATCATTCAAACATAATTTTTTTAACTCATTATAATTTGTAAATGAAAATGTATAAATTTCTGATAGTCCGTTATTTATCATTACACTTCTTATTTTATCTTCTATTTTCTGTTCTTTATTTTTTAAACCTATTGTAGTATTAGCCTTAACTAAAGTTGACTCTAATTTATCATATCCGTAAAATCTTAAAATTTCTTCAGCCAAATCAGCTAGTTGTTCTATATCTTGCCTAAAGAAAGGTGGAATTATATAAGTTTTTCCGTTTTCTTCTACTATAGTCATTTCTAATTTTTTTAGTATACTCATCATTTCTTGTTTTGGCACATTTAATCCTAAAAGCTTATTGATTTTTTCAGAATTAAGTTCAATTTTAGCTGTTTCTTGTTTAGTAGGATATTCATCTATTATTTCTTCAACTTCTTCACCAATTTGTAATAATTTAACAAGTTCTACTGCTCTGTTTACAGCTCTTAATGCATTCTCTTGAGATAATCCCTTTTCATATCTTGTAGATGCCTCAGTTCTTAATGCTAATTTTCTTGAAGTTTTTCTTATACTTCCACCATAAAAAACTGCAGATTCAAATACAACTGTTTTTGTATTATCTTCTATTTCAGAATTTTCTCCTCCCATAACTCCTGCTATAGCAATAGGCTTTTGTGAATCAGCTATAACTAACATATCTTCATCTAGTTTTCTTTTTATACCATCTAAAGTTGTTATCTCTTCTCCTAATTTTGCTCTTCTTACAATAATTTCTTTAGATTTAATTGAATTTATATCAAATGCGTGCATAGGTTGACCTAATTCTAACATAACATAATTTGTTATATCCACTATATTATTTATGCTCCTTATACCACAAGCTTTTAATCTTTTTTTCATCCAATCTGGTGATTCTCCTATTTTTACATTTTTAACTACTCTTGCTATATATCTATAACATAAATCTGGATCTTTAATTTTTGCGCTTAATCCTTCTATTTGTTCAACTTTTTTTATATTAATATTATTTAGATTCTTTCTAGGATTCTTAAATTCTTTATTTAAAGAAACTGCTACTTCTCTTCCAATCCCTTCTATTGAAAAACAATCCTGTCTATTAGGTGTAATTTCAAAATCTATAATACTTTCTCTTATATCTAATACATCTACAATATTTTTTCCTAAATCTTTCTCATATTTTTCTCCTAATATCATTATGCCATCTTCAATTTGTTCTGGAAAATCAGCTTTTGTTAATCCTAATTCTCCAATAGAACACATCATACCACAAGAATCTACTCCTCTTAATTTCCCTTTTTTTATTATTTTTCCATCTGGAAGAATAGCACCTTCTTTTGCAACAGGTACTACATCTCCAACATTTATATTTCTAGCACCTGTTACTATTTGAATTTTTTCATTTCCTACATCTACTTGTGTTATAACTAATTTATCAGCATCTGGATGTTTTTCGATAAAACATATTTTCCCTACAACTACATTTTTTATATTTTCTCCTGTTTCATTTATTGTTTCTACTTTTGAACCTGTCATTGTAAGAATATCTCCCAGTTCAGCAGAATTTACATCAATATCACTATATTCTTCTAACCATTCTATACTTGCTTTCATTATTTTTCCTTCCTTAATAAATATATTTAGGTTTTTTAATGGTTATACCTATAAACCACTATTTAAAATTGCTTTAAAAATCTTATATCATTCTCATATAACAAACGTAAATCATCAATTCCGAATTTAGCCATTGCAATTCTTTCAACTCCAAAACCAAAAGCAAATCCAGTATATTCATTTGGATCTATTCCACAATTAATTAATACTTTGGGATGAACCATACCACATCCTAACAATTCTATCCAACCTTCTCCTTTACATACTCTACAACCTTTTCCTCCACAAACAAAACAAGAAACATCTGCTTCTGCTGATGGCTCTGTAAAAGGAAAATGATGTGGTCTAAAACGAATTTTAGTTTTTTCTCCTAAACATTTTTTTGCGAACATTTCTAATGTTCCTTTTAAATCTGCCATTGAAATATTTTTATCTACAACTAAACCTTCTACTTGATGAAATACTGGAGAATGTGTTGCATCAACGCTATCAGAGCGGTATACAGCACCAGGACATATTATCTTTATAGGTGGTTGTTTAGTTTCCATCACTCTTGCTTGAATTGGAGATGTTTGTGATCTTAAAAGTATATCTTCTGTAATATAAAATGTATCTTGTATGTCTCTTGCTGGATGATCTTCTGGTGTATTTAATTTATCAAAATTATATTTTGCAAGTTCAATTTCTGGTCCATCTGCAATTTCATATCCCATACCTAAAAATATTTCTTTAACATCTTCAATAATTTGTGTTATAGGATGTATTGAACCTAATTTAGTTCTCTTGCTTGGTAA
The DNA here is from genome assembly GCA_944388605.1 of uncultured Clostridia bacterium. Classification (GTDB taxonomy): domain Bacteria; phylum Bacillota; class Clostridia; order TANB77; family CAG-508; genus CALXJJ01. Next base: position 36,636 of record CALXJJ010000008.1, on the reverse strand, counting down.
TGTTATATCAATATTTTCATTTTTTAATTTATTTTGTAATTCTTGTTCTTTAAAATCATTAGTTTTTAATTTCAATTCAGTTTCAATTTTCTCGCGCACTTCATTAACCAAACTACCTACTGCAGGTCTTTCTTCTGGTAAAAGAGTACCCATTCCTTTTAATATTAAAGTTAATTCTCCTTTTTTTCCTAAATATTTCACTCTTATGTCATTTAAATCTTTTTCGCTATTACTTTGTCTTATTTCTTTTATTGCTTGTTCTTTTAAGTTTAATATTTTCTCTTTCATAAAAATTAATCATTCCTTGTATAATATATTTAGGTTTTTGATAAAGGATTTACCTATAAACCTATTGCATACAAATTTAGTGCAGAACAAATCTATTAAAAAATCAAAGAGAAATCTAATTTTATCTTTCCTCGTTAGCTTTTTAGTAAATTTGTTCCTAAGCCAATTTTACGAAGTCAAAATTGTGTGCAACCGTTAGATCGTAGCGACTTTTATACAATAGGAAAGGATAACTTTCCTATTGTACGACAAATCTCGCTTCGCGAGAACTTTTCTCTACTTTTTTAACTTAACTATATATATTTAAGTTCTCGAAGAAGTGTAAAGATTTGTCGACGCGAAAAATTGCATAGCAATTTTTCTGTGCAATGTTGTATTTTTGTTGAATAGAAAAAATCTAGTTTTTCCTATTCAACAAAAATATCCTAATGTATATATTATATTATACATTAGGACGACTATAAAAACCGTGTTACCACCCAACTTTATCAGCAAAGGCTGACCTCATTATGCTATAACGTAGCAACCGCTTTATTCTACTTAACTATAAATTCAAATAAAGTCCTCAAAAGTGAATTTCGATAAATTTTATTAAGAAGCTTACAGCAAATACTTCTTTCTCTGATAATAATATTTTTTATCTACTTAGCTTTTTCATAGGATTATTATTTTTTCAAAACACATATATATTACCACAATCCAAATATTTTTTCAAGTACTTTTATGATTTTTTATACAATATGAGTACTATTTTCATATTGACAAAAACTTAATATAAATGTATAATATTTATATTATATTTTTGATACAGTTCTGAAATAGAAACCTTGTTATGGATTCAATTAGAAAGGAGTATTACTAATGGATTCTTCTCTTATTCATGTTTTAACTAATCCACGAACTGCAACGTTGTTAGAGATTAATGTTGTTACTAATAACCCTGAACTATTGAATGAGGTCATTTATTTAACTTTTTCTTTAATGTTTTTGGCTATCAATTATGGTGCTCTAATAATACCATTTAAAGGCTCTATTTCAAGCGAGCAATTTCCAGTAACTATATCTAGCTCGTTTGAATTTTTTAGCGCTGATAACCTAATAAATTTCCTATTTTCTGAACTGTAAACAATTCCCCAGTTTCTATTATTTTAGTAACTGGGGGTTTATATATTCTCACTTTATGCTGATTTTTTTACGTTTATTACTTGAAATTTTAGTATTTTTATGATAAACTATTTATTAGTCTATTCATTTTTACAATAGGAGGTGTTATTTATGGCAAAATGTGAAATATGTGAAAAAAAATTATCTTATGGAAATAAAATAAGTATTGCTCGTTCGCATGTAAGTAGAAGAAGTACAAGAACATTTAAACCAAATATTAGAACAGTTAAAGCAAATGTTGATGGTACAGTAAAAAGAATTTCTGTATGTGCCAAATGTTTACGTTCTGGAAAAGTTAAAAGAGCATGATAATTATTCTTATTATATGAATTTTGTTTTCATATAATTAAAAAAATATGTTTAGCGCTAAGCATATTTAAGCGGATATTCTCATATCCGCTTTTTTTCATATGTATTATTTTATTCCAAATATAAATTTAACTATACCTCTTAAACATTTTGGAACTTTTTTTACTACAATCGTCATATCTTTTCCCCCTATCTTTTTATTTACATAATAACCATGTACAACCTATAGCTAATATTGAAAGCCCTATCAAAATAAGCCAACCTGTAATTGGAAGTAACAATACAAGTAATATTCCTAACCCTATTCCCATCAAGCAAATACCACATGTTTTTTTTAAAGCTCTAAACATAATATATTACCTCCCTTTATATATTATATTAATTTGATATTTTTTTGTGTATATTATATAATATTTTAAATACTTAGAAAGGAATGTGATAAAATATGACAAAACAAAAAGCAATAGAAATATTAGATATTTTAAAAAATACATACCCTGATGCAAAATGTAGTTTAGATTTTAATACTCCTTTTGAACTGTTAATTGCTGTTATTCTTTCTGCCCAATGCACAGATGAAAGAGTTAATAAAACAACTCCTATCCTTTTTTCTAAATTTGATACTCCAAAAGATTTTGCAAGCGCTGAATTAACGGATATAGAAGATCTAATACATCCATGTGGATTTTATAAAAACAAAGCTAAAAATATAAAAGCTACAAGCATAATTTTACTAGATAAATTTAATGGAGAAGTTCCCCATACTATGGAAGAGTTAATAACATTACCAGGAGTTGGAAGAAAAACTGCAAATGTTGTTATGTTAGAAGCTTTTCATAATCCACAAGGTGTTGCAATAGATACACATGCAAAAAGAATATCTAATAGAATTGGTTTTTCAAAAGAAAAAGATCCTATAAAAATAGAAAAAGATATTTTAAATCTTTTTTCAAAAGAATATTATTATGACATAAATCATATATTAATTTGGCATGGTAGAAATATATGTAAATCTCAAAATCCATTATGTGAAAAATGTTCTATAAAAAATTTATGTAAAAATTCAAAAAAATGAATAAAAAAATTTTTTCTATACATAATATACTATAGAGGTGATTTTCTTGACAAACATAAACTGTTCTGAAAATTGCATATATCAAAAAGATGGTAAATGCACTTTAGAGAGTGTTCCATCAGGAAAAGACACCGAATACTATTATTGTTCATGTTTTTCTTTAGATCAAATCGGGAAGTCCTAAAATTTGCATAAATTTCAAATTCCTTCTCTTGATTTATGCAAATTTGTGACAATTATATATTAGAAAGTTAATGCTACCTTCCTTATATATAAAATGAAAGAAAAACAGAATAATTAATCTTTCTCTCTGTTTGTATATTAGAAAATTATACTAATTTTCTAATATATACCTAGATTGCCCAACCCTGCGTTTTTACTGCCATGGTAGGGTTGGAGCTTTATTTATTTTTCATTTTCTCATTTCCAGGAAATTAATTTCCTGGACTTTTTTATTTACTAAAAATATGCTTTCTTGTCATTTCTAGCAAATCTAATTTTGTAAAACCTATTATTTGCGTTTTAGCTCTATCTTTCATTAATTCATTTTGCAATAATTGTAATATATTTTTTCTATTTATCTGATCTTTCATATCTATATAATCTATTATTATTATTCCACCTAAATCTTTTAATCTTAATTGTTTTGCAATCTCTATAGTAGCTTCTTTATTAACTTGATAAACTGTTTTTTCTAAATTCCTATTTCCTGTAAATTTACCAGAATTCACATCTACTGCTATTAATGCTTCTGTTTTATCTATTGTAATAAATCCTCCACATTTTAGCCAAATTTTCCTTTCTTCAGCTTCTTTTAGTTCTTTTCTTAAATTGTATTTATTTCTTACATCATTTTCACTATATTCAATAAATAATTTAGATTGTAAATTATTTAATATCTTTTGAACCATAATTTTTGTACCTTCATCATCTACAATAACTTTTTCTATATTATCTTCTGATAAATCTAATAATACTTTTTCTATAATACCATCTTCTTCAAATAGTTTTGTTGGCACATTCTTTCCTTCTGCTTTTTCTTGTATCATTTTCCATTTTTTTCTTTGCAAATCAATATCATTCTTTATTACATTTTTATCAAATCTAGCACCTATTGTTCTTATAATTAATCCTTCATCTTTACCTAACAATGGTTTAACAAAATTAATTAATTTCTCTCTTTCCTCTTTATTTGTTATTTTTTGAGACACTGTAACTATATTTGAATTCGGTATATATACAACATATTTTCCTACTATATTAATATGTGTTGATATCCTGTCTCCTTTTTTATCTGTTTTATCTCTTTTTACTTGTACAATAACTGGCTTTCCTGTTTTACAATAATCTTTTATATCATAGTTATTTAAATCTTCGTCTCTATTACCTGTTAAACTACTTTTTTTAGGTATAATATCTCTTATATGCATAAAAGCATTTTTCTTTTCCCCTATATCAACAAAACATGCTTGCATACCAGGTAAAACATTTTTTACTATACCTAAATATATATTGCCTTCTAATCTTTTATTATTATTTTCTTCTTCATATCTTTCTATTAATTTTCCGTTTTCCACTAACATTACAATTTGTTTATCTTTTTCAGTATGTATAATTATTTCTTTCATTTACACTCCTTAATTAAATTTATTCATTGCTTTATCAATTCCATTTTTTAAAATTTCTATAATTGCATTTTTAGCTTTATCTACTCCTGTTTTTAAAATTTTTCTTTCTTCTTCTGGTATATGACCTATTACATAACTTATCATATCATTTTTATCATCTGGTTTACCTATTCCTACTCGGATTCTAGGAAAATTTTGTGAGTTCAACATATTTACTATTGATTTCATTCCATTATGTGTTCCTGAACCACCTTTTTTTCTTATTTTGATCATTCCTTTTTCTATATCCATATCATCATATATTACTAATACATTATTTATATTTTCTTTAAAAAAATCTATACATTGCTTTACCGCTTCTCCACTTAAATTCATATATGTTTGTGGCTTCATAAGCAATACCTTATTTTCTTCTATTTCTCCCATTCCAATTAATGAATTAAATTTTTTTTTATTAACTGAAATATTAAATTCTTTTGCTATTTCATTTATTACATCAAACCCCATATTGTGTCTTGTATTTGCATAATCTTGTTCCGGATTTCCCAAACCTACTATTATATACATATTACTGTCATTCCTTTTCTATCATATTCTTGCAATCTCTAATATTTTATCAACTGCCATATCTAAATTATCATTATCTATCACATAATCTGCAACTTTATATACATCTCTAAACTTTTCTTTATCTATTGATATTCTTTTTTGTACCATATCAATACTATCTCCTCTTTTTAACATCCTTTTTATCCTCTCTTCTAATGGAACACGTATATAAAATACTTTTATAGAAATTCCATCTTTTCCTAATTCCTTAGCCCTTCTTTTTATATCTCGTATTGAATCTACAATTGATATACAAACAACATTATCTGCAAGAGAGTATATACTAAGCCCATAATATTCTCCATTAAATTCTGCTCTTTGTAAAATTTTACCTTCATTCCACATATTTTCAAATTCTTGCTTAGATATAAACCTCATATCTTGTAATTGGTCATCTCCTGGTCTTTTAGGTCTTGTTGTATAATCAATTGCCTTTTGATATCCTATTTTGGATAATTCATTTAATATTGTACTTTTTCCACTTCCACTCTCTCCTATTAATATAATCATTGATTTTTATCCTTTCATTCTAATATTATTTATATATTTTATAGCATGTTCTACATTATCAGCTATACAATATACTTCTTTATCTTCTTTATTTAAAAATTTTTCTTTTTCTGCTTTGTTTATCATGTCTATTAATTTGTCATAATAACCATTGCTATTTAAAATCAGTATTGGTTTATTATGTTCTCCTGCACGTTTAGTCTCAATTGCTGTTAATATCTCGTACATAGTTCCTATTCCACCTGGTAAAAATAAACATATATCTGATTCATTTATTGATATTTGAGTTCTTTCATTTATTGTTTCTGTTATTCTATCTATCTTTTCATTAATATTAATTGCATATTTCTCATAAATTTTTGGCAATGTAAGAATTATTTTATTATTATTCTTTTTTGCTTCACTATATATTTTGCCTACAATTCCTCTTTCATCTGCACATATTATTATATCATCATTATTTTGTACAATATACTTAGCTATTTTTTCACCATCTTTTATATATTCTTCTGGTATATTATTTCTTGCAGATGCACCTATAAATATTTTCACTTTTCTCATCTCCCTATATATTTTAACACAATTTTAAAATATTGCAATAATATAAAAACAAATCGGGAAGCCCTAATTTAATACAAACTTTAACTTTTTCTTTGGCTTTTTAGTAAATTTGTTACTAAGTAAATTTTGTGAAGTCAAAATTATGTGCAATTGATTTAATACCCATTACTGCTACACCGCCAAAAGTTCCCCAAGGATATAAATCCTTGGGGACAAGAGTGTTTATGCTACATCTTCTGTGCTGATTGTATTAACAATGCAATCAGTATTCTCAGTACAAATGTAATCTTTAATTTCTTCCATATTAGCAAATTCTCTCGTGAGAGTTTTGCTTCCATAATGTAATACAACAAATTGACCAGACTGTAAAATTTTGTGAAGCAAAAGTGCTTCAAGACCGTCAATCTTTGTAATTACAGAGTAATCACTTTTTGATTCTTCCATTAAGCCTAGGTAATTAGAATTAACTTTTCCCCATAATGCTGTGTTTTCATGCCTTTTTTTGCTCTTTTTTTCAACCCCTACTTTCTTTTCGTGGTTATTATGTTTTTTTAAATTCGTAATCACCTGATTTCCTTTCAGTCTAAGGCTTCCTAATTTCCGGTTACCTTTTAGTAAAGTTGCACTTATTGCAACACCTTCAGAATTTGTTCCAATTACTACTGCTACATTTGATTCCATGAGAAACACTCTCCTTATATAATATTTGCTTTAAAATATAGCAACACCATATATTATATCACATTTTTTATTTTTTAGCAAATATATTTCCATTTTTTGTAATGTATTTTAACTATTTATTTAAATAACTTATTTCTTTCTGAATTTTAGCATTATATGTTTTACTACTGGAACTAATTTTATAAAAAGAAAATGAATAAATCCATTATATATTTTATCTATTTCACCTATAAATTTTGTTGATCCTTCTTGTCTACAAAAACCTTCTTTAAATTTGTATAATCCATTCTCTTTAGTTGTGTTAAATATTCCTCCAAAATCATATAACTTACAATTAGTTTCAATTGCCCAACGTATCATATTTTCTTGCATTAAATAGTTTGGCATTAAATTTCTCTTTTCATTAGAACTTGCTCCATAAAAATATTCTACCTTATTTGCATAGTTGATTGCTATAGCTCCTGACAATGGTTCTCCTTCATATTCTGCTATATAAATTCTTGCACAATCTTCTGGATAAGCTTCAATTATACTTTTATAATAATCATAATGTCTTATAGCTATATCATCTCTTTTTGCTGTTATTTCCATTAACTTATAAAATTTTTTTAAATCTTCTTCATTTCTCGAATAATGTACTTTTACACCTTTTCTTTCAGCTAATCTTATATTATATCTCGTTTTTTGACTATATCCTTTCATTATATCTTCTTCTGTTTTTCCATCTATATTTAAAATCATACTTCTTATTGGTTGCATCAATTCTAATATATCTTTAAAATCACTAGTTACTTTAAATCCATTTTCAATGTATAATTTTTCTATTTCACTATTATATTCAACAGCAGGATCCATTTTCAACATAAATACATGATTTTTCTTTATTAATGGTTTAGCTTCTTGTATTAACTTTTTTACAGTTTCTATATCTGATAATTTACAAACAGGTCCTCTTGGTGAATACATCATAGAAAAGAACTTTGCAAATTTTCTAATTAATATTAACATTCCTGCAACAATTTCTCCATTTTTTTCCAAATATACATATTCACTTTTCCACTTATCTGATTTTACTTTTGCCCATGCTGGAGATTGTAGCATATGTGCTTGGTCATTATTACGTAAAAATTTTTCATACTTTTCCATCATTTTTTTATCATTTTTATCTAATATTGGCATATATCTATCGTTCCTTTCATATATCTGTTTCATATATTATAAGCACATATACTAAATTTTTGCAATATTATTTTATTACTATATTATTGTTTTCTTCCGAAATAATATATTTTTTTCCTACTTTTATATTTCCATCTAATATATTTTCTGCTATTTTATCTTCTATATTGTTTTGAATTGTCCTTCTTAAAGGTCTAGCTCCATAATTTACATCAATTCCATTTTTAGCTACATATTTTATTATACTCTCATCAAAATCTATATTTATATTTTGCTCTTTTAGTCTTGATTTTACTTTATCTAACATTATTCTTATAATTTGATTTGTTTCATTTTCTGTTAATTTATGGAACACTATAATTTCATCTATACGATTAATAAATTCTGGTCTAAATTGTTTCTTTAATTCTGCCATTACATCTTTTTTTGTATTCTCATATTCTTTTTCACTTTCTTTGTTTATTCCAAATCCCAATGTTGTTTTATCAGTAATAAGTCTTGCTCCTATATTTGACGTCATTATTATAACTGTATTTTTGAAATTTACTGTTCTTCCATTGCTATCTGTTAAACGTCCATCCTCTAATATTTGTAAAAGCATATTCATAACATCTGGATGTGCTTTTTCCACTTCATCAAATAATATTACTGAATATGGTTTTCTTCTTATCTTTTCTGTTAATTGTCCTCCTTCATCATATCCAACATATCCTGGAGGTGCACCTATTAATTTTGATACAGAATGTGGTTCCATAAATTCAGACATATCTACTCTAATCATTGCATTTTCATTTCCAAATAGAACTTCTGCTAATGCTTTTGAAAGTTCTGTTTTTCCTACTCCAGTTGGTCCTAAAAATAAGAATGAACCTATTGGTCTATTTGGATCCTTTAAACCTACTCTTGATCTTCTTATTGCTTTAGATATAGCCGTAACAGCTTCATTTTGTCCTATTACTCTTTTATGCAAATTATCTTCCAAATGTTTTAATTTCTCATTTTCGTCTTCTGTTATTCTTTTTGCTGGTATTCCTGTCCAACTTGCTATTACTTCTGCAATATCTTCCTTTGTAAGTTTTGTAACAGAACTCTTATTTTTGCTTTCCCATTTTTCTTTCTCTTTCTCCAATTTTTGCTTCATTTCTCTTTCTTTATCTCTTAATTTAGCTGCCTTTTCAAAATCTTGAACTCTTATTGCTTCTTCCTTTTCTTTTTCATAACTATTTACTTTTTCTTCTATTTTGTTTAAATTTTCTGGTCTTGTATAAGTTCTCATTTTTAGTTTTGATGCTGCTTCATCAATTAAATCTATAGCCTTATCTGGCATAAATCTATCATTAATATATCTACTTGATAATTCTACTGCTGCTTTTATTGCATCTTCTCCTATTTCAACATTATGATGTGCCTCATATTTATCTCTTAATCCTTGTAATATTTGTATAGTTTCTTCTTCTGTAGGTTCATTTACTGTAACAGGGCTAAATCTTCTTTCTAAAGCACTATCTTTTTCTATATATTTTCTATATTCATTTAATGTTGTTGCACCTATTACTTGTACTTCTCCTCTTGCTAATAAAGGTTTTAAAATATTTGCTGCATCTACTGCTCCTTCTGCTGAGCCTGCTCCTACTATTGTATGTATCTCATCTATAAATAAGATTACATCTCCAACTTTTCTCACTTCTTCTAAACATTTTTTTATTCTTTCTTCAAAATCTCCTCTATATTTTGCTCCTGCAACCATACTAGAAATATCTATACTTACTACTCTTTTATTTTTTAACATTTCTGGTACATCTTCTGCTATAATTTTTTCTGCTAATCCTTCAACAACAGCTGTTTTTCCAACACCTGGTTCTCCAATTAAACATGGATTATTTTTCATTCTTCTTGATAAAATTTGTATTACTCTTTCTATCTCATCTTTTCTTCCTATAACTGGATCTAATTTCCCTTCAATTGCTTTTTTTGTTAAATCTACACCATATTGATTTAATGTTTGTGTTTGATTATAGCTACCTAATTTTTTAGTTTTACTTCCACTATCTTTTGAATTAATTGTTTCTTCTTTAACACCATTTATTAAATGATTATATAATATTTGAGAATTCACTCCTAAATCCATCATAATTCTAACAGCTACACTATCTCCTTCTCTCATTATTCCATATAATAAATGTTCTGTTCCTATATATTGTGATCCATTCTTTCTTGATTCTATAAAAGCATTTTCTATTACTCCCTTAGTTCTTGGAGTAAAACCTATTTCTTCTATATTAGCATTCTCGTTCTTCCCTATTAATTCTTCAATTTTTTGCACAATATCTTCTGGTGTAACTCCTTGCTGTGTTAATACTCTACTTGCCACTCCAGTTCCTTCTTTTACCAATCCATATAATAAATGTTCTGTTCCTATATAATTATGTCCTAATTCTATAGCTATTTCATTTGCTAATTCTAAAGCTTTTTGTGCTCTATTTGTAAATTGATACATCATATTTATCTCTCCTTTCTACCCAATTATTTGTTTAATCACTTCTGCACGTTTAATGTCTCTCTCATATCCATTTAATGGTTTTCCTACATATTTTTGTAAATTTGCAGGCATTGTATATAAATTCAATTTATTTACTTTTGAATCATCTAATTCTTTTATAATTCCTAAATCTGTACCTAATTTTATTTGAGATAATAAATTTCTACATTCGTTTGATGATATTTTTCTAGCATTAGAAATTAATCCATATGCTCTATAGACCATATCTTCTAAATCTATAGTGTTTTTTCCTAATACTTTTCTTGCCATCCTTTCTTGTTCTATAACTTTTTCTGTTATTTTCTTTATTTTTTGTATTGTCTCTTCTTCGGTTATTCCTAATGATTGATTATTCGAAATTTGATAAATATCTCCTTGACTTTTGCTTCCTTCTCCATAAATTCCTCTTATATTCATTCCAAAATTATTGACAACATCTAAAACTTTTTGAATATTACCAGTCATACTTAATCCTGGTAGGTGAACCATTACAGAAGCTCTCAATCCTGTCCCTACATTTGTTGGACATGATGTTAAAAATCCATATTTTTCACTATAGGCATATACTACAAAATTCTCTAATTTTTCATCTATTTCTATTGCCAATTTTAGTAAATTATCTAATTCTAATCCTGTTGCAAATACTTGCATACGTATATGGTCTTCTTCATTTATCATAAAACATATATTTTCTTCTTCATTTATTAAAAGTCCTGCATATTCATTTTTACTTAATGCAAAATCTGGACTTATTATATGTTTCTCAACTAATGACATTTTAGTTACATCATCTATATCTTTTAATTTTAAAAATTTTAATCCATATCCTAGAGAAGGAGTTACATTTTCTATTTCATCTGAAATCATTTTTGCATCTTCTTTTCTGTATACACTTGGAAATGGATATTTTTTTAAATTTCTTGCTATTCTTATTCTCGAACTTAATACAACATCCGATTCCTTACCATTTTGTAAATACCAATTTGACATATTTATCCAACCTTTCTTTTTTATTGTTTATCAATCTTTTTTATTTCATCTCTTATTTTTGCTGCATCCTCATATCTTTCTTCTTGTATTGCTTTGTTTAAATTCCTTTTCATCTTTTCTAATTTGGTTTCTTCTTTTTCTTGATTTTCTATATTTTTTATATTTACTTTTACATTTTCTGATTTATTTTCTTTCAATCTCCTTCCTACATACCTATTTGAACCATGTAAATTCTTTAATATTGAATCTAATTTTCTTTCAAAAGCATTATAGCAATCACTACATCCAAATTTTCCTGTATGTGTAAAATCATCATAAGTAAGCCCACAAGTATTACATTTCAAAGGTTCATTATAAAAACCTCCTAATAATCCAGCATTTGATATTGGCTCTTCAAAAAAGTCTCCTAAAAAACTTGAAAAATCAATAGGCATACTAAAATTCATTTTATCTATACCTAATTCTTTTGCACAATTTTCACATAATACCATTTCCTTTTTTACACCATTAATAATTTGTGTATATTTTACATTTGCATTATCTTTTCCACAATTTTGACAAAACATAATAATCATCCTTTCTAAATTTAGTCTTCTACTAAATTTAATAACATATTTTTAAAAATTCTCGCTCTTAAATTATCTCGTATTGGTTGAGATACATTTAAAACATTATCACTTGTTGCAACTTTTAATAATTTAGCTTCTTTTTCGCTTATTATATTATATGATAAAAAGTTTCCTATGAAGATATCTACTTCTTTTGCTGTTAATTTATCATCTATACTAGATATAATATGCATTAAATAATTACTTTTGGTCACTTTAATTTTTTTAATTGTTATATGACCTCCTCCTCCACGTTTACTCTCCACATAATATCCTTGTGATGGTTTAAATCTTGTTGATATTACATAGTTTATTTGTGATGGCACACAATTAAAATGTTCAGCTAAATCATTTCTTTGAATCTCTACATAATCGTCATATTCAAACATTTCTTTTATAAATTGTTCAATCATATCAGATATCCTCATCTACTCACCTTCTTTTTGACTTTGACTTTCTTTGACCTATGATATTATTATATATTATTTTTTTATTTTTGCAAATTCGTTTTTATGCGATTTTTTTTGATTATATCAATTTTTCATTATATACTCTTGATTTTCATGTAATTATCTCACTATATCAATCTTTTTTATTGTTATTACTTGTCATATTTTCCAATTCTTCTGCTCTTCTTTTTTGTTTTCCTAATGTAAGCCATGCAAAATATGAAGAAACAAATTCTCCGTATTTTGTAGCATCCTCTATTTCATTACTTAAATATCTTTTCACTTTTCATCCTTCTTTCTATTATTTATAGTACAAAAAACACACAATAAGATTTTTTTCATATGTAATCATTTAATCTTATTATGTGCTATTTTTTTATTATTATACAAATTTTTTTATTGCTTTACTTACTCCACTATTATCATTACTATCTGTAACATAGTTAGCTTTTTCCTTTATATATTCTGCTGCTCCTTGCATAACTATTCCTATTCCTGCATTTTCTAACATTTTTAAATCATTATAATTATCACCTATTGTTATAACTTCTTCTTTTTTTATATTCAATTTATTTATTAAATCTTCAATTGCATACCATTTATCCACATTCTCATTAGTAATTTCTGTATAATAATATTCTAATACAACCTCATCAGTTCCAGATTTTATCATTTTTCTTGAAATATGTGATACTTCTAAGACTTCTATATTTTTTAATTGTTTTAATTTTTTATTAATACTTGTAAATATAATTTTATTAGAATCACAGATCGTGAATTTTAAATATTTTTGATTGTTTGAATTTTCTATATATTCTCTTACATTTTGTACTATATTTATTTTTACTCTTTTACTTGGATCTTTTTTTGCATTTTCCTTATTAAAAAATAATACATTATAATTTAGTGATTTTGTTATAATCATATCCTCTGTATAAATACAATAATATATACTATTTTCCTCACAAATATCTATCACTTTTAATACTTTATCTTTTTCTAAAAATCTATTATATATAACTTCTTTCTTTTTTAAGTCATATGTAATTGCTCCATTTCCACATATAATATAAGAATCCACTCCTATTTCACTTGCTATACTCTTTACAGACATTACTGGTCTGCCTGAAGCTAATACAACATCTACTCCTTTTTCTTTTGCTTCTTTAATTGCATTTATGTTTTCTGTTGATGTATTTCCATAAGAATCTAGTAAAGTTCCGTCTAAGTCTATTGCTATTAATTTGTACATTTATCATTCTCCTCATTTTTTTATAAATTATTCATCATAAAATGAATATCCGATTAATTATACTACACCTTGTTTTATTGTGCAAGTAACAAAAAGTACTTTTTTACTATTTTGTATTGAAAATTGTTCAAAAATCTTATATAATAAATTTATATTAACTAAAGAATGAAGCAATTATGAAAGGAGCGATTGTTATGAATATAAAAATAACAGGAAAAGAACTTAAAGCAACAGAGTCTATTAAAGATTATATTGCAAGAAAATCAGAAAGATTAATAAAATATTTTGGAGAGGAGTTTGATGTTTCTGCTACAATAAAAACAGAAGGAAATGAACAAGTTGCTGAAATAGCTGTTGTATGTGGAAAGGATAATTTTAGAGCTAATTCATCTAATAAAGATTTATATGCATCAATTGATAAAGTTATAGATATATTAGAAGGTCAAATTAGAAAAGCAAAAACAAAAAAGGATAAACAAAACATGACAGATTCTATCAGATTAACAGCTTCTAATTCTACTACTTCTAATATTGAAAATGAAGTAATAAAAATTATTTCATATGATATAAAGCCTATGGATGTTGAAGATGCAAAATTAAAACTTTTAGAAAATGCTCAAAATAAATTTTTGGCATTTGTTAATATAGATAGTGGTAAAGTTAATATTATATATAAACTAAAAGATGGTAAGAATTTCGGCTTAGTAGAACCTGAAGCTTAATTTTAACAAATTAAAAGATCTTAAAATTTATACTATTTTTACATTTTCATCTTTGGTTTTTTAGTAAATTTGTTCCTAAGCCAAATTTTGCAAAGTCAAAATTGTGTGCAATGGATCCAATATATTAGGAATAGGTAGTATATAATCTGGTGTGCAAATACTTTTTGTATTCCACCACCAGATTATACTCTACCGAAAAAAGACCTTCTTAAATATGTATATCTAAGGAGGTCCTTTTATAGGATTTACTACTATAATATAGTAACTATTTTCCTATCATTTGATTTTCAGCTTGTTGTATTAATTTTTTAACCATATTTCCACCGATTCTACCAGCGTCTCTTGAAGATATATCACCATTATATCCTTCTTTTAGGTTAACACCAACTTCACTTGCAACTTCATATTTGAATTTATTTAATGCATCTGTAGCTTCTGGAACTACACTATAATTGCTATTGTTTGATGAATGTGCCATGTGTTTCACCTCCTAATTACCATGTAAATTGTTTTATTTATTTTATGAAAAAACTTTATTTGCTTTTTCATTATATATATTGTGCATTATTTATTTTTTTAAACTGGTAATTTTAGGCATATGTATTGATTTTTTCTTTTTTTTATGATAAAATATTATGCGTTAAATATTATTAACCTAAGGAGGTGCAAAAATGCCAAACATAAAATCAGCAATTAAACGTGTTAATATTATTGAGAAGAAAACTTTAAGAAATAATATGATTAAATCTGGTTATAAATCAGCTGTTAAAAAATTTGAGCAAGCTGTAGAAGCAGGAAACATTGATGAAGCAAAAGCTTTACTTGCTAATGCTAATAAAAAAATAGATCAAGCTTGCACAAAGGGTGTTCTTGTTAAAAATTCAGCTGCAAGAAAAAAATCTAAATTAGCCAAAAAACTAAACACTGCAATGGCATAGTAAAAAATTGTGCACAGTTTTTTATTGTCAATGACAACAATATTTTTATATTGAAAAGGCGTTTTAAACGTCTTTTTTCCATTTATTTCATTTGATTTCATTATTTATTTATGTTAACATATTCTTATAAATGATTCATACATATTAAATTTTTTGTGTATTGTATATTTTCAAGTTATGGAAATGCTATTTACTATAATTCAAAAATATGAGCTTAAACAAGGAGGTTTTAATGAATAATTTTATAAATATGTTAAAAATAAAAGACAACCATATTATTTCTATTGTAAAAAAAGGATTAAAGTTCTCTTTATCATTAACAATAATATCTATTTTAATTTTACTTACATATAATTATATACTTCTTTCACCAATTTTATACACTATAGGTTTTTCTCTTTTAAAAACTAGTTTGTTTTTTATTTGTTTTTTTATTATATTTGGTATTGCTTTTGATACAATTCAAAAACAAATCTCTAAATAATAATTAATTTATGTATTTTACAATTAAAGAACAAATCGGAAAGCCTTAAAATTTGTACTAATTTAATATTTTCTCGTTGGCTTTTTAGTAAATTTGTTCCTAAGCCAATTTTACGCAAGTAAAATTGTGTGCAGTCGTTAGAGTGTAGCGACTTTTATACAATAGGAAAGGATAACTTTCCTATTGTATAAATAAGATTTTTCTGTGCAATGTCGTTTTTTGTTGAATAGTAAAAACTCGATTTTTCCTATTCAACAAAAAAATTTATTGCACACAAATTTTCCTAATAAATTTGTATGCAATGAATTTTACTATTTTTTTAATTCTTCCACAAATAATTTATTTAGCATTTGTGGATTAGCTTTTCCTTTAGTTTCTTTCATAGCTTGTCCTACTAAATAGCCTAATGCTTTATCCTTTCCAGCTTTATAATCAGTTACTGATTGAGGATTATTTTCTAACACTTTTTGTACAACTGCTTTTATTGCATTTTCATCAGATATTTGTATCCAACCATTTTTCTTTACTATTTCTTCTGGATCTTCTGGTTTTTCAAATAATTCTACTATAACTTTTTTACCTATACTTGAACTTATTGTACCATTTTCTATTAATATAATCATTTTAGCTAATTGCTCTGCTGTAAAAGGAATTTTATCTGGTTCTAATTCTTTTTCATTTAATATCTTCGATATATCTGACAATATCCAGTTTGCTGTTATTTTCGGATTTTTACAAATTTCTTGAGTTTTATCAAATAAGTCTGATAAATATTTAGATGATGTTATAAGTCTTGCATCTTTTTCAGACAATCCATATTGTTCTATATATCTTGCCTTTCTACTTTCTGGTAATTCTGGTAAATCATTTTTTATTTTTTGTATATATTCTTCATTCAAACGAATAGCAACTAAATCTGGATCTGGAAAATATCTGTAATCCTGTGCATCTTCTTTGTCTCTCATTGAAAAAGTTTTGCCTGACACATCATCCCATCTTAATGTTTCTTGTTCTATTTTTCCTCCATCTTCTATTACATCAATTTGTCTGTTAGCTTCATATTCTATTGCTCTTACTATTGACTTAAATGAATTCATATTTTTCATTTCTGTTCTTGTTCCATACTCTGTAGCTCCTTTTTTTCTTACAGACACATTAACATCTGCTCTTAAAGAACCTTCTTGCATTTTACAGTCAGATACCTCTATATATTCTAATATGGACTTAATTTTTCTTAAATATCTCTCCGCTTCTCCACTTGAGCGGATATCTGGTTCTGATACAATTTCTATTAAAGGCACTCCTGCTCTATTTAAATCTACTAAGCTTCCTCCACCAAATTCATTATGATTTAATTTTCCTGCATCTTCTTCTATATGTATTCTTGTTAATCTTATCTTTTTTGGATTTCCATTATCATCTTCTATCTCTACATATCCATTTTCACAAAGTGGTTTATCAAATTGTGATATTTGATATGCTTTTGGTAAATCTGGATAAAAATAATTTTTTCTATCATTTTTACTATCTCTTGATATTTCACAATTTGTAGCTAATCCTGCTTTTACTGCATATTCAACTACCTTTTCATTTAATACTGGTAATGTTCCAGGCATAGCCATACATATTGGGCATGTATGTGAATTTGGCTCTCCTCCAAATTCTGTTGGACATGAACAAAATATTTTTGTTTTAGTTGAAAGCTCTGCATGTATTTCAAGTCCCATTACAATTTCATAATCTTGCATTTTATTACCTATCCTTTCATATTTTCTATTTTTTGAATTCTGGTTTATATTTTTCTCTAAAATCGGTGTTTTGTTCATATGTATATGCTACTCTTATAATTTTATTTTCACAAAATCTATTTCCTATTAATTGCATTCCTATAGGCATTCCATTGCTATCTACTCCACAAGGAACTGATATTCCAGGTAATCCACCAATATTTACAGATACTGTACAAATATCAGCTAAATACATTTCCAATGGATTATCTGATCTTGTTCCAATTTCGAAAGCAACTGTTGGTGATGTTGGAGTTAATAGTACATCATATTTTTCAAATGCTTTATCAAATTCTTTTCTTACTAATGTTCTTACTTGTTGAGCTTTTTTATAATATGCATCATAATATCCTGAAGAAAGTACATATGTTCCAAGTATAATTCTTCTTTTTACTTCATCACCAAATCCTTCACTTCTTGAATTCCTATATATGTCTTTTAAACTATTAAATTTATTTGTTCTATATCCATAACGTATTCCATCAAATCTACCTAAGTTTGAACTTGCTTCTGCACATGCAATAATATAATAAGCTGCTAATGCATATTCTGCTATATCCAAAGAAAATTCTTCTATTTCTGCACCTAATTCTTTATACTTTTCTATTGCTTGTTCTAATTTTTGTTTTACTTCTGGATTAATTCCTTCACCAAAATATTCCTTTGGTACACCTATTTTCATTCCTTTCACATCATTAATTAATGCTTTAGTATAATCTTCTTTTTGCCTATTCTCACATGTTGTATCTCTTTCATCATGACCTGCAATTATATTTAATAAAATTGCACTATCTTGCACATTTTTTGTTATTGGTCCAATTTGATCTAATGATGAAGCAAATGCAACTAGACCATATCTTGAAACCAATCCATATGTTGGTTTTAATCCTACCACTCCACAAAATGAAGCAGGTTGTCTAATAGATCCTCCTGTATCACTTCCTAATGCCCATGGTACAAGTTTTGCTGCAACTGCTGAAGCACTTCCTCCAGATGATCCTCCTGGAACAGTATTTAAATTCCAAGGATTTCTTGTTTTCTTAAAATAAGAATATTCTGTTGAAGCTCCCATTGCAAATTCATCCATATTTAGTTTTCCTAAACTTATTATTTCTTCATTATTTAATTTTTCTACAACTGTTGCATCATATGGTGAAATAAAATTTTCTAACATTTTAGAACTACAAGTTGTCCTTACACCTTTTGTACACATATTATCTTTTATTCCAATCGGAATTCCTGCAAAATTTCCTAACTTTTCTCCTTTATCTATCTTTTTCTGAATTTCTTCTGATTTTTTCATTGCTTCTTCACATGTAGTTGTAACAAAAGCTTGTACATCATTTTCTTTTTCATTTATTCTATCTATATATGCTTTTGTTATATCAGTTACTTTAATTTCTTTTTTCTCTAATTTTTCTATAAGTTCATGAACTGTCAAATCTATTATATTTTCCATTAAATTTTCATTCTCCTTCCATACTATTATTGTATAACCTTTGGAATTTTGAACATTCCTCTTTCTTGTTCTGGTGCATTTTGTAATAATAAATCTCTATTTTTAAATTCTTTTATTTCATCTTTTCTAAATACATTTTGATTTTCATTTGCTCCAATTGTTTCTCCTAATCCTTCCAAATTAGCATTATTTACTACATTTGCAAAATTTAAAATATCTTCTAAATTATCAATATATTTTTCTATTTCGTCATCTTTTAAATTTAAGTTTGCTAATTTTGCAATATGTAAAATTTCTTCTTTGCTTACTTGTGACATTAATATCAACTCCTATCTTTCATGCTTTTTATTATAATACTTTTTCTATTTCTTGTCAAAACTTTCCATTGACACATATACATTTTGTGTTGGATATGATAATTTTATATTTTCTGTTTCTAATAATTTCTTAACATCCAAATTTATATCATTTTTTAATTGCATATATTCATCATAATTTGTTATATTTGTATATAAATATGTAAGTATATTTATTGAGTCTTCATTAAATTGATTAAAAAATACTTCTACTGAATCTTCTATTATATTTTTATTACTTTTAAGCATAAATTTCATACGGCTAACAATCCTATCTATTATTTCTGGTTTTGTGTTTAGTGGAATTCTTATATTAAATTCATATCTTCTTTTTGTAATTCTATTCCAATTACTTATAGACTCATTAGACAGTACAGAATTAGTAACAGTTACAACTGTATTATCAACTTTTCTAATTCTAGTACTTCTAAAAGTAATATCTTCTACAGTTCCAGATATAGTTCCTGTTTCTATATAATCTCCTACTTCAAAAGGCTTATCAAAAATTATTGCAGCACCACCAAATAAATTTTTTGCAATATCTTGTGCTGCTAAAGCAATAACAACACTTCCTAATCCTAAACCTGCTATTATACCATTTAAATTATATCCAAATTCACTAACAACCATAAAACCAGCTATTATATAAATAATAACTTTTATTATTTTACTAAAGAAATTTGCTAATGCTTTATTTTCTTTAAGTTTACCTTTATGTTGTAATCTTTTAAAGATTTTAGAATTTGAAGAAAATGCATCTGCTATACCTTTAGCTATAATCAATATAATAGCAATTTTAAATCCTTTATATATATATTTCATCCATGCTGTTGGCAATGCTAAAATATTAACTGCTAAAAACACACCAACTAATACAAACATCGCTTTTAGTGGTAAATATAGCGAAGTTGATTTTATATATTCTTTACTTTTCTTCCTATTAAATATTTTTAATAAAATATATGAAAATCCTGAAGAAAGAATACCAAAAACTATTATTACAATAATTGCTACCATTATATCTATTAAAGTCTCAATACTTAAATTCCTAAACCATGCTACTATATTATTTACAAATTGCATATTTAATACCTATCCTTTCTTAAATTACATCTATTATAATATATTTTTAATTTTTTTTCATCTTTTTTTGAAAATATGTTATAATATTTTTATATTTTAGCTTTTATTAGCTGATTGGAGGTTATCTAGTGAATACAAATGAAACAATGATGCAATATTTCGAATGGTATATAAAACCAGAGTCAAATCTATGGAACTCATGTATTAGAGATGCACAATATTTAAGTTCTATTGGTATTACTTCAATTTGGCTTCCTCCTGCATATAAAGGTACAGGTGGTATTAATGAAGTAGGTTATGGAGTTTATGATATGTACGATTTAGGTGAATTTGATCAAAAAGGTAGTATACGTACAAAATATGGATCAAAAGATGAATATTTAAAAGCAATAAAAACTTTGCAAGGAAATAATATAAATGTTATTGCAGATATTGTTTTTAATCATAGATTAGGAGCTGATGGTACAGAAGAAGTTATCGCTATAGAAAATGATCCATCAAATAGAACTAGATTTATTTCAAAACCACAAAAAATTCTTGCTTGGACTAAATATAATTTTGATGGTCGTAATAATAAATATTCAGATTTTAAATGGAATTGGACACATTTTCATGGTGTTGATTGGGACGAATATAAAAAGAAAAAATCTATATATATTTTTTATGGAAAACATTGGGACAAAGAAGTAGATTTAGAAAACGGAAATTTTGATTATTTAATGGGTGCAGATGTGGACTTAAATAATGTTGATGTAGTAAATGAACTAAATAACTGGGGAAAATGGTATTTATCAATAACAAATATAAATGGATTTAGAATTGATGCTGTAAAGCATATAAGAGCAGACTTTTTTACTAATTGGCTTTCTGATTTACGTTCTTGGACTGAAAAAAAATTGTTTACAGTAGGTGAATATTGGTCAACTAATGTTAATTTACTAAATTCGTATATAGAAGAAACAAATAACTTAATGTCTTTATTCGATGTTCCTTTACATTACAATTTTTTCAATGCATGCAATAGTTCTGGTACATATGATATGAGGAAAATTTTTGATGGAACACTTGTAAAGTCAAATCCAGATAAAGCTGTTACTTTTGTTGACAATCATGATACTGAAATACGGCCAATCATTACAATCTTGGATTCATGAATGGTTTAAGCCATTAGCTTATGCTCTTATTTTACTTAGAAAAGATGGTTTGCCTTGTATATTTTATGGAGATTATTATGGTATTCCAGAAAAAAATGTACACCCAATGAAAGAAAAATTAGAAAAACTACTTTGGGCAAGGAAATATTTTGCATATGGTCACCAAATTGATTATTTTGATCATCCAAATATTATTGGGTGGACTCGTGAAGGAGATTATGAACATCCTGACTCTGGCATGGCTGTTATATTAACAGATGGAGCTGGTGGATCTAAGAAAATGAATGTAGGGAAACGATTAGCTAATCAAACATTATATGACTGTACAGGTAATATTTCTAAACCTGTGTACATAGATAGTGATGGAAATGGTGTTTTTTATGTTAATGGTGGTAGTGTTTCTGTTTGGATAAAAAAAGAAAATAATTATGAAGAGAACAAATAGCAAAACCTTAAAATTTGTACTAGTTAAAACTTTCTATTTGGATTTTTGTTAATTTGTGTGCAATATATAACAATAAATGTGATATTTCATTATAAATTTAAAATTCTTTGTTTTTCCACAGAAAAAATTTATTTTGAATTTTTTTCTGTGGAATGTGCCTTTTAATTAAGTTTTGCTATACAAGCTTTAATTTTTATCCCCTTTTCTTTAAACATTTTTTCATGTTCTGTTTCTATATTTTCACATCTTTTATCCCAAAAATCAATTTCTTTTTCTAAATCTTCTGTCTTTTTTTCTATTTCAAATCCACTTTTTTTAAAATAATTTATACTATCATAAAATAAGCTATCATCATCTGTTTTAAACAATATTTCTCCATTATTATCTAAAAAGACTTTATATTTTTCTAATTGATTAGTATGTGTGAGTCTTTTCTTTCTATGTTTTCCTCTTGGCCATGGATTACAAAAATTTATATAAATTCTTTCTATTTTATCTTCTTTATTAATAATATCTAATATTCTTTCTATATCATATCTTGTCAAGAAAATATTATCAATTTTTAAATTTTCTTTATCATATCTATTTTCTATATTTCTTTTAGCCCATCCAAGCATCGCATCTACCATATCTATTGCTATATAGTTAATATTTTTATTATTCACTGCCAGTTCTGATATAAAATACCCTTTTCCACAACCTAATTCCAAATGAATTTTATTATCATTTCCAAATAATTCTCTCCACTTTCCTTTATATTCTTTTGGATTATCTATATAAAATTTACTTGCTTCCAATTCTGGTCTTGCCCATTTTTTAAAACGTATTCTCAATTTTTATCATCCTCCACTTTTTTCAATCTTTAAAACATTTTATACTATATTTTATTTTTTTTCAAATTTATTTTTACGCAATTTTATTTTTTCTGTATATTTTTTTCATTTATGGAAATTATATTATTAACAAGAAAATGGAGGTTGATTTTAATGAATATGGAAAAACATTTAATTATAACAGGAGTTTCCACCGTTTCGTGGAAAGATGCAATTGTACAGGCTATAAATGAAGCTTCTAAAACTATAGACTATTTATCTTCTGTAAAAATTTTAGATCAAAGAGCCAAAATATCTGGTAAGAAAATAGAAGAATACTATGCAGATTTAGACCTATCTTTTATTATTGATAGAGATAGAGATTAGGAGGTGTTATTTTGAAACCTATTGAAACAAAACAAGAATATAGTGATTATGTTGATAAAAAATCTCCTGATTCACCAATATTAAAAAACTGTTTTAATGCTTTTTGGGTTGGAGGACTTATTTGTACTATAGGACAATTAATTTTAGAATTTTGTAAATACAAAGGATTTGATTCTCAAGCTTCTAGTACAATAGTTTCCATAACGTTGATAGGAATAAGTGCATTTTTAACTAGTTTAAATATATTTAATAAAATTGGAAAATTTGCAGGTGCAGGTTCTCTTGTGCCTATAACAGGTTTTGCAAATTCCATAGTATCTCCTGCAATTGAATATAAATCAGAAGGATATGTTATGGGAGTTGGTGGAAAAATGTTTACAGTCGCAGGTCCTGTTTTAGTATTTGGTATATCTGCTTCTGTTATTGTAGGAATTATTGCAAGTTTTATTATTTAATATGGAGGTGTTTTATGAAAAAAGTAGGAAAACAAACTATTAGTTTTGATGCTCCACCAATTATCTTAGAAACAGCATCAATTGTGGGTCCAAAAGAAAGTGAAGGTCCAATGGCTAAATATTTTGATCAGTGTTTAACTGACGAATTCTGGGGTGAAAAAACTTGGGAAAAAGCTGAAAGTAAAATAATAAAAGAGACTGTAAACACAGTAATATCAAAATCTGGAATTCCTTCTAAAGATATAGATTTTTGTTTTGCAGGAGACTTACTTAATCAATGTATTTCATCAAGCTTTGGATTACGTGCTCTTAATATTCCTTTCTTTGGTGTTTTTGGTGCTTGTTCAACATTTGTTGAAAGTATGTGTTTAGGAAGTGTATTTATTGAATCTGGTGCAGCAAAATATGTATTGTGTGCTACATCTAGTCACTTTTGTAGTGCTGAAAAACAATTTAGATTTCCTCTAGAACTAGGAAATCAAAGACCACCTACATCTCAATGGACTGTTACAGGATCTGGAGCTAGTATATTGGGTCATGTCGGTGAAGGTCCATATATTACTCATATCACTCCTGGTAAAATTGTTGATATGGGTATAAAAGATGCTAATAATATGGGAGCTGCAATGGCACCAGCTGCCCTAGATACAATAATACAACATTTTGAGGATACTGGGAGGAAACCAAGCTATTATGATGCAATTATATCTGGAGATTTAGGTCATATTGGAAAAGATATATTAAATGAAATGATGCAATCAAAAGGATATAATATTAAATCTTTATATAATGATTGTGGTGTATTAATGTTTGATAAAAATAAACAAGATACTCATTCAGGTGGTAGCGGATGTGCTTGTATTGGTACTATTTTTTCTGGATATTTTTTCAAAGAGTTAAAGGAAAAAAGAATAAGAAGATTATTATTAGTTGCTACTGGTGCACTAATGAATTCAACTAGTACCCAACAAGGTGAAAGTATACCTGGAATTGCACATGCCATTTCCATAGAAATTTAAAAAAGGATGTGAGCAAATTATGGAGTTTTTTCAAAATATAGATTGGATGCTTGTACTTCGTTGTTTTATTGTTGGGGGATTCATATGCGTTATTGGTCAAATATTAATAGATAAAACAAAACTAACCCCTGCAAAAATATTAGTTGTTTTTGTTACAACTGGAGTAATTCTAGGAGGTCTTGGATTATATAAATATTTAATAGACTTTGCTGGAAGTGGTGCAACAGTTCCTCTTACTGGTTTTGGTGCTAATCTTGCAAAAGGTGCTATAGAGGAAGTCCAAAAATCTGGATTACTTGGTGCATTTGTTGGTGGAGTAAAATCTGCTAGTGGTGGAATTGCAGCTGCAATTTTCTTTGGATATATTGCTTCTTTAATAGCTAAACCTAAAATAAAAAAGCAATAATATAAAATTTGTGTGTATCTATTAAAGCGAAGCAATGTTTTTGTGTAGAAAAAACTCAATTTTTCCTATACAAAAAACAATTTACAGAAAGACTTAAAATTTATACAAATTTTAAGTCTTTTCGATTTGTTCTTCTTTCATAATATTATTTAACACCCTTATCCAATTTTCTCCCATTATCTTATCTACATCATTTTCTTTATAACCAATCTTATATAGTTCTCTTTCTATTAAATCTATATTTGTTACATCTTTTATTCCTTCGGGTAAATCATTTTTATTAATTCCATCAAAGTCACTCCCAATTCCAACATAATCTATCCCCACTAAATTTACTACATAATCTATATGTTTTACTATATCTAACACATTAGCTTTTTTCTTACTTAAAAATTCTTTACAAAAACAAATTCCTATAATTCCATTTTTCTGTGATATTAATTTTATCTGTTCATCTCGTAAATTTCTTAAATGGTTACATATTTTATATACACATGAATGTGTTGCTACAACATTATCATTAGATATATCCATTACATCATAAAAGGTTTTTAATGAACTATGTGATACATCTACTAAAATATTTTCTTTTACTAGTTTCTTTACATATTCTTTTCCTAAATTTGTAAGACCTGTATCATTTTCTTTATTTAAAGCACCACATCCAAGTTCATTATCAGAATTCCAAGTAATTGACATTACTTTAACCCCTCTTTGCTTTAATTTCCATATATTATCTAAATTACTACTTATTGCACTTCCATTTTCTATAGTTAATATTGCACCATATTTTTGTTTATTTATTACATTATTTAAATCATTTTCATTTTCTACTAATATTATGTTACCTTTTTCAGAATAAAATTTATCAATAATACTATTAGCTCTAATAAATCCTCCATTTTCTTTTCTTGTATATGTTGGATTTACAAAAACTGCTAACATTTGAATATATGAAGAAAATTTTTTTGCCTTTTCAAATGTAAATTGTAATTCTTTATCATTTATATTTTTCTTCTCATCAAAAGCTCTTTGTATACTATCACAATGTCCATCTATAATCATTTTCATATTTACTCACATTCCTTTTCTAGGAATTTTTTTCTACAATAGGAAAGTTATCCTTTCCTATTGTAGAAAAGTCGCTACGCTCTAACGACTGCACACAATTTTGACTTCGTAAGATTGGCTTAGGAACAAATTTACTAAAAAGCTAACGAGGAAAGATAAATTTAATATAAATTTTAAGGCTTTCCGATTTGTTCTTTGAACAACTCTAAAATTTTTAAACTTTGCATAAATTTTAATTTTTCACTTTGGATTTTTAGCTAATTTGTTCATGCTTGAAATTTATGAAATAATTTGTGTGCAAGTTTTCATTTCCTATTTAATTATTATGATAAGAAGTGTTAAAATAGAACAAAAAAAATACCTAAGATCATCTTAGATATTCTTTATTTTATTTATGCATTTTTTGCCATTTCTGCAATTTTTGCAAAAGCTTTACTATCTGTTACTGCAAGTTCTGCAAGCATTTTTCTATTTATAGTTACATTAGCTTTCTTTAATCCAGCTATTAATTTACTATAAGTTAAACCATTTTGGCGACTAGCCGCATTTATTCTTGCAATCCACAATTTTCTAAAATTACTTTTTTTATCTTTTCTTCCTACATAAGCATACATTCCTGATTTCATAACAGCTTGTTTAGCCATTCTAAATCTATAATGTTTTGCACCATAATAACCTTTTGCTCTTTTTAATATTTTTTTATGTTTTTTACGAGTAATTATTGCTGTTTTAACTCTTGCCATTTTGTTTCCTCCTCTTCATATTAATTTCCATAAGGTAATAGTTTTTTGATACCTGCTTCGCATGTCTTGCTTGCATAAGCATCTTGAACTTTTCCTCTTGATTTTGCTCTTGATGTTTTATTTGCTAATAGATGTCTTCTATTTGATTTTGTTCTTTTTACTTTACCTGTAGCTGTATATGAATATCTTTTCTTAGCAGCTTTATTAGTTTTTAACTTTGGCATACTTTTTCCTCCTTTATTATTTAAGTCTTATTTAACTGGCTTTTTTGCCAAGATAATAAACATATTCCTTCCTTCTAAAATTGGTTTTTTTTCTGGTATTGCAACCTCTGACATAGCTTCAATAAATTTGTTTAAATTTTGTTCACCCAATTTTATATAATTCATTTCTCTTCCTCTAAAACGAACTGTTATTTTTACTTTATCTCCGTCTGCAATAAATTTTTTTGCATTTTTTACTTTAAATTCCAAATCATGTTGTTCAATATTTGGTGTAATTCTTATTTCTTTTACATCAAATGTTTTTTGTTTCTTCTTAGCTTCTTTTTCACGTTTTGCTTGTTCAAATTTATATTTCCCATAATTCATCAATTTACAAATTGGTGGATTGTTGTTTGTAGCTACTAAAACTAAATCTAATTTCTTATCTTCTGCCATATCCAAAGCTTCTCTTAAAGAAATAGGGCCAATCTTTTCACCTTCAGTTGTTATTATTTGAACTTCTTTTGCTTTTATTTGTTCATTAATAAGTAAATCTTGTTTTATATAGAACACCTCCATAAAATAAAAAAATTGATTTGAAAAAAAACAAACCAACCCAACCATATATATAAATATGTATATATAATTTTAACCTTTTTCTAATAAGTTAAGGTGAGCAATGGTTTGCTTCTTTAATAATTCCATTACTATAATACTACAAAATTCTATATCTGTCAATACATATATACATAAATCCAAGATAAAAACACGAATTTTTTTCAAAAAATCATAAAACCAATAATGTAAAGAGTTATATATATTATTATTTAGAAATAACTTTTAATTTTTAGAATAATATTTGTATATTAGTAGTTACAGCATATTTTTGATTTATAAAATCCATGTGACTATTAGTAAAATCTACAATTTAAACTCCCAAAAAATAATTTCATGTGTTTACCATAGAATTTCATCTATTTGTATTGACATTTCAAAAAATTTATTATAAAATAGTATAGCATTATGTTGAGTATGACTAATAAGAAACTTCTCCCCGGTAGCTTTCTTATTAAGTTTCATATATAATTTATTTATGAATGGAGGATACATATTACCATGAACAATACAACTTATAGTATTAAAGAAAGTGAA
The DNA here is from genome assembly GCA_944388605.1 of uncultured Clostridia bacterium. Classification (GTDB taxonomy): domain Bacteria; phylum Bacillota; class Clostridia; order TANB77; family CAG-508; genus CALXJJ01. Next base: position 8,118 of record CALXJJ010000008.1, on the reverse strand, counting down.
ATAAATAGAAAATGGTATATAATCAATGCTGCTAACAAACCTCTAGGAAGAGTTGCTACAGAAGCAGCAAAATTATTAAGAGGAAAACATAAACCAACTTATACACCTAATTTAGATACAGGTGACCATGTAATTATTTTAAATTGTAAAGAAGCTATTTTAACAGGAAAAAAATTAGATCAAAAAATTTATAGACATCATTCAGGATATATCGGAGGAATGAAAGAAACAACAGCTAGAGTTATGATGCAAAACAATCCTGAAAAAGCTATGATGCTAGCTATTAAAGGTATGCTTCCACACAATAGCTTAGGCAGACAAATGCTAAAAAAAGTAAGAATATATGCTGGTAGTGAACATGAAAATATTGCTCAAAAGCCAGAAATGTGGAATTTTTAATCAAGGAGGAAATAAGAAATGGCTAAATCTAAGTCTGAAAAAATAATATATTATGGTACTGGTAGAAGAAAAAGTTCTATAGCTAGAGTTAGATTATTAGAAGGGACTGGAAAAATAACAGTTAATGGTAAAGATATAAACGAATATTTTGGAGCTGAGACTTTAAAAGTTATAGTAAAACAACCTTTAACAGTAACTAATACTATTGACAAATATGATGTTATTTGTTCTGTTATAGGTGGTGGATTTACAGGTCAAGCAGGTGCTATACGACATGGAATTGCTAGAGCTTTAAATGAAGCTAATAGTGAATTTAGACCAATATTAAAATCAAATGGATTCTTAACAAGAGATCCTCGTATGAAAGAAAGAAAGAAATATGGTCTTAAAAAAGCAAGACGTGCACCACAATTCAGTAAGAGATAAAAGAAAAACTAGGAACAAGATTGTTTCTAGTTTTCTTTTATCTCTATTATGTGACAAATTTTACATAATGTGGTATAATATATATATGCTATATTTATATTTTATATTATGCCCTGAATATATTTGGGGCAAGGAGGTTTTACAAATGGAAAAAGCAAATTACATTCCCAAGCATCAATCTACAAACAAAAAACGTCGGCGTTTTCGAAAAATTTTAATGCTAATGAGAATTAGTATGTTAAGTCTTTCGTTTATTGCTATTCTCCTTGCAAGTTTCTCCATTTACCAATATGGAAGTATAGAAGATCTGCAAACTGAGAAACAAAACTTACTAACTGAAATACAATCACTTGAAAATAAGCTAACAGACACTGAAAAAACACTAACTTCTGAGTCTTCCCAAAATCAGAACTTACAAGCCAAAGTATCAACACTTGAAGATAAGTTAAACAAGGAATTTGATGATTGGTTTGCAATTGCAAAAAATTTTTATATACCTTTTAAGGTTACATATTATTGTCCTTGTGAGATTTGCAGTGAAGGTTACGGTCACAAAACTGCAAGCCAAAAAACTGCTGTTTCTGGACATACAGTTGCAATGGATCCTAATATTCCTTTTGGTACTACTTTACTTATTAATGGTGAAGAATACACAAACGAAGATGTAGGAGGAGGCGTAAGAGGCAATCATATTGACATTTTTGTTGATACACATCAAGAAACAATTGAGAATGGAGTTGATACCGTTTATGTAAAACTTTTATCTCTTCCAGATACTATAACTTTGGAAGAAAAAAATAATCTTTATGAATTTCTTATTAGTACTTATTCATAAAGATTTAGCCCCCATATATTTATATATGGGGGTTATTTATTCTATTATATCAATACTATTATCACGTGTCATACCTTCTAAATTATAATAAGTATTTGGTACAGTTCCAATTATTACTGCTTCTGCCAATAATACTTGATTAGTTATTTGTTCTTGAATTGTACTATATGGTGTTAAAATTTCTACATTACATATTACTTGTAAATAAATTTTATGCAATGTTTGATTTATCCCTGCGTCTATAAATTCTGAGCGTAAATCTGTTTCAACATTACCTATATGATTTATTTCTACTGTAATTTTAGGTCCTGACGCTGAAAATATCTTTAATCCTAATATATTTCCTAAATATAAATTGAATTTACTCTGATCTATTTTATCAAATTGTTCTTGTATTTTTACTGGTATATCTGAAATTATTTCATTTATTGTAATAACATTAGATTCAACCATAGTAACATTACCATTATTATCTTTTACTTGTATTACTAAATCTTCATATTTATAATTACTCATAACTTTAGTTGCTTCTTCATTAGAAATATTTGTAGCTACCTTTTTTGCAATATTTTTACATTCCGCTTCTATAATAGGATTTATAACTTTTATTATGTGTCTTGCTACTAAAATTGCTATAATAATTATAATAATTAACTTAATTATCACTCTCTTATCTTTATTTAATTTTATTCTTCCTCTTGAATAGATTTTTTCCATACTATACCAGCCTTTGCAATATATTACTAAATATTATGCTAAAGCTATATTTCTTGTTCCTACACTTCTTGGAATAAATAATCTTCTTCCTACTTGTAAATAATCTACATCTTCTATACTATTCATTTTAGCAATCTCATCAACTGTACTTCTGAATTTTTTTGCTATTTTCCATAATGTATCCCCTGGCTTAACATAATATATTACTATACTATATATTGGTTCATTATAAGATTCATTCACATTTACTTCTTTTACTATACTTATATTATTCTTTGTAGTGATTGTTATTACAAAATTAATATCTATTTTTATATCAATGTTTCCATCTGGCATAATTACAAAGTCCTGAGATACAATTTCTGTATCTGTTTCTATGTCACAGTTCTGAGATATATTCTCATTACTTATACTATACTGATATGGTATCTTTATTGTTTTACTATTTACTCTTTTTGATTCTTCCTGATATAATAAACTTAAAATTATATCTCCTTCATATGCAACTTTAGAATTTAAAACTGTTTGCTTTACTGTAGTTGTTACAGTTGTATCTATTATTTTAGCTCCCAATATTTCACTAATATTCTTTTTTTCATGCATATTATATGTTTCTACAATATTTGTCTTTTTTTCCAATATATCCATATTAGATGAAATTAAATCTAAATTTTCATCTGTACTATATAAATCTTCTATTAAATTTATTATTTTATTTTCATAAACATTACAACTTAATTCTATTTCGGCTTCTATATAAATTGAATGTTCTTCTATACTATTTGGATTAACTACAAGATTAGTCATATTATAATTTATATAACACATTTTATCATCTGTTATATCTGGTATATCAATAAATCCCATTATAGGAATTTTATTATTAATATTGTTTATTCTACCATCCTCTGTTAAATATAATATTTTCACATCCATATCTGCTTTTGCTAATACTTTATTATAGCTAATTTTGGTATCTTTATTTATTATATTTGTATTTACTTGTAATATTTCTGCTAAATTATCTACATTATCAATAATTATTGTATCCTTTGCAAAAGTCCTATTTCTCCCCCTACTAAATATGGTATTTATATTTATTTCTTTTCTCTGCATTTGTATCCCATTTACTTGTTTTACATCATTTATATACTGAATTTGTTCATTTGAATATATAACTATTTGTGTTTCTACTTCTGCTTTTATGCTTATTTTCCTTTCATTTAGAATCTTACACTCTATACTATTTAAAAACATTTTTAATTCTAATTCTGAATTTTCTTTTGCGTCTTCAAAATCAATAATTTTTGAAAATTCTATATTAGTTGTTAAACCTCTTATGTTATCTTCTGTACCATCTGCAAAATACATAACATATGTTTGAATATATCCATCTATTTTTATCTTTCCATTCATTACTTCTTTTTTATATATACATATATTTCCATTTGATTTAATTGTACTTAAAATATCAGGTTTTATGTCTGGAATAATAACATCTCCTTCAATAAATATTGTCTCATTCTTTTTCCCTAAAATTCTGTTAATGGATAAATTATCTTTAATTGCTTCTAATGGCATTATAATCCCTCCTCTTGTTAATTTAGTAATATATATTCAATGGACAAAAAAAAATTCCTATAAAAAGGAATTTTATATATAATTTTATATATTTCTATTCTATTATGCCTCTGCTACTGGAGGTATTAATGGTGCAAAATGTTCTCCATCAAATACACTAACATCAACTGTCCTTGTTAATATATCTGTATAACTATATGTTACATTTCTAGAGTTTTCTTCAAACTTCACTACAAATATATTTGGATACGTTTTTTCTATAGTAGCTTCCTTTTCAAATGATTTAGTCCTACCCAATGAGCCTTTTACTATAATTTTTTGTCCTATTTCCCCTTCTATTTTTTGCTTCAAGTTTAAAATGTCATCTTTATAAATCATTTTATCACCTACTCTTAAATTTGAGTAAATTATATCATTTTTAACTTTTTATGTCAAAAAGCACTATATATCTTTCTTTTTTTCTATTCTAGTATTTTCAAGCCTTTTAAATGTTTATTACAATAATATTACATTTATATTACATTTATATTTCTTTATTCTACATATATTGTATATTTTTTACCTCTAGCACCTATTCCACTTACACCTTTTTCTCCATCTCTTAATTCATTAACTATATCTTTAATTGTAATATATTTTGTAAGCTCTGTTGTTGCTATTTTTTCTGCAACTATAAGTGGATCTAAAAAATCTATTAATATTCTTGCAGGTGAAGATGCAAAATTTGCTCCTGCTGCAATTATTCCCTCATAATAACTTTGACATGCTCCTGCAAATATTACTATATCTTTTTCTATTTTCATATTTCTTACTTCTCTAACAGCATCTATAAAATGCCTTGAATTTCTATAATTATATATATCATTATATCTAACTCCATTTTTTATCATTCCATCATGACCTGTTATGACTATTATATCTGGTTTATATCTTTTTACTAAATTAACTATAACTAATGGCTGTTTATTCTCTTTTATATTTCTTACAACAGCATCTACTCCAATACTTTTATAATATCTTGCCGATTTCTCACTATATTTTCTATCTCCATCTGCTGACTGTAGTTTAGTAAACTAATTTATTAAAAATGTTGCATATAATGGTATAGATTTTATATTATTCACAAATCCAAAATTTTTGGTAGAAATTCTTATTGCATATTTGGGATTATATTGTTTAACATATATATTTAAGCTTTTTGACATTACATTATCTGATGCTTTTACTTCTACTGGTATTAATCCATCTTCATTATATAAGATAAAATCTACCTCTGCATCACTTTTAGATTTCCAGTAATATAAACTAATTCCATTTCTTACAAATGTTTGAGCTACATAATTTTCTGCAATATTTCCTTTATATATAAAATCATTGTCTAAAAGAATATCAGTATAATTAATTTCTAGTAACGAAGTTAACAATCCAACATCACTTAAATATAATTTAAAATATTCTTCATCACAATATGCTTTTGGTGGAATTTGAATGGTCTTAAGTAAGTTACACTTATATATCATAGTACTTGAAAGAAGCCATTGTAATGAAGTTTCATAATCTCTACTTCTTGCATTTGAATTTATTTTACTGTATTGAAATTTGTTACTTGCATTTCCAAGTTGTGATGGTATTGATTTATATATTGCTTCTATTCTTGATTTTTCAGTATTATTAAATATATATTGATTCATATCATTTAGATAAGATTCAATTATATTATGAATAATATCTTTATCAAATTTAAATATATCTTGATTTACCTCTACAATATTTTCTACAGCTTGTGGCATACCTCCAATACATAGGTATAACCTATATAGTTTTAATAATTTGTCATGTAATGGCTCACTTATTGGTTCCATATTATGATAACATTTATATATTTCATCTATAATTCCATTAACAGATGTTGCCATTAGAAACTCCTCAAAATCCATAGGATACATATAAATCATTCTTACCTTTCCTACTGGAAAAGATGAGTGAAAACGATTTATTTTTACTCCTAGCAAACTTCCAGCACATATTATTTTATATGGCTTATCAGATTCACAAAAATATTTTAGATTACTTATTAGTTTTTCACTTAACTGAATTTCATCGAAAAATATGATTGTGGAATTTAAATCTATATCAATATTTAATATCCATTGCAATTGAGTAAATTTTTCTTCAGTTGATATTGATTGTTCAAATAATTCTACAATTTTTGGATTATCTAATAAGTTTATATAAATATAATTTTCAAATTCGTTTTTACAAAATTCGTTTATGATATATGTTTTTCCTATTTGCCTTGCACCAATAACCATTAATGGAGTATCAATTGAAGTTTCCTTCCACTTTAATAATTCATTATATATTTTTCTTTTCATAAAATCTTGTCCTTTCAATTAAATTTTTATTCCAACTCCAATTAAAATTATGTATTATACATATATTATATACCTTTTTTGTTTAAATAGTCAAATTTTCTTCACGTTTTTTGGAGTTGTTTTGAATGTTTTTACACGTTTTTTGGAGATAATTACATGCATATTTTCACGTTTTTTGGAGATAATTTTAAGTATTTAACATTTTTTCTAATTATCTGTTTCTACTTTTAAAGAATTAATTTATATCCAAAAGTCAAATCTAATTTCTAATGTTTTATCTTTATTAAAAATTATTTCACTTACCATTTCATCTAAATAATTCATTAAATTGTTTTTATTTTTAAATTCTTTAAACTTTTGTATTATTTGATTTTTATTTTTTTCACCTATTATCTTTTTAGTTAATCCTTCTTTTTGTTTTTCATAAATTTCTATTTGCTTATTTAAACTCTCTCTTTGTTTTATAAATTCATCTACTGTTATAACATTATTTGTTTTATCTAAATATAGCTTTTTTATTTGTATTTTATTTTTCTCAATCTCTTTATCTAAATATTCTTTCTGTTGTTTATATTTCTTTAAATTCATACTATATTTAGTTGCATTTTGAATAATATAATCTTTTGTTGTTTTGTTATTTATAATTTCACTCAATTTGAAGTAAATTATATTTTCTATTTTTTTAGTTGATATAATATGTGTATTGTTACAAGGCTTGTTTTTATTTTTTCCATCTGAGCAATATAAACTAAATGCAACTTTGTCATTTTCTCTTTTTCTTCCACTTACCTTCATAAAATTTCCACATTCTCCACACTTCACAATTCCTTCAAGTTTTCCATAATATTCTTTTTTTCTATTAATTTTTTCATTATTTATTTTTATTTTTTCATTTGCTTTTTTATATAATTCTTTACTAATAATTGCTGGATGTGTGTTTATTATAATATCTCTTTTAGATTGAATTATATAATCTCTTTTCTTCTGTCTGTAATTTTTTTTGCTTGATTTTCTTTTATATGTATTACCAATATAAATTTGATTTCTGATAATTCTATAAATAATACCTGGAGACCACTTATCATAATAGATTTTATTCTTTGATTTTGTCATTTTTAAATACTGCATAGGTGAAAGTATTTTCTCTTTATTTAAGTTTTGAGCTACTTGATTTCTTGTTTTTCCATTTGCAATCTCTTCAAATATTCTTTGTATTATAGTTTTAGCTTTTTCATCAGGAATCAATGTTATTTTTCCATTGTCTTCTTTTATCTTTTTGTATCCGTATGGTGCTATAAATCCCATATAATAGCCTTGCTCCGTTTTCTGCCTTTTTACTTCTTGTATTTTTTTAGATGTCTCTTTGATATATCTGTCATTCATAATCCCTTTAATTCCAATCATAACTTCGTCTACATCATTCTTATTTCTGTTACTATCGTAGTTTTCATTAATAGCAATATATCGTATATTGTGTTCTGGAAAATATCTTGTAATATAATAGGTCGTTTCTATATATTCTCTACCTAATCTTGAGAAATCTTTAGTTATTATAGTTTCAATATTTCCTTTTTCCATTTCTTTTAACATTTCTTCAAAAGCAGGTCTTGAAAAATTTATTCCTGAAAATCCATCATCTATATATTTTTTATGTATTTCAATTTGATTCTTTTTTGCATATTCTTCTATTAATGCAATTTGATTTAATATACTTTCTGAATATGTATTCCTATCATCTTCTTCAGATAATCTTATATATGCACAATTAATTTTACTCATTTTCGT
>CALXJJ010000007.1 GCA_944388605.1 uncultured Clostridia bacterium | reverse complement strand
CGCACTTTTTTCTACCATTTATAATTGGAAATTACGCACTTAAACATTACATTCATTAATTTTATTACATTTTAACTGATATTTATAAAATTATTGTATCATTTTCGATAATTCTTTTGAATTATAAATAATTACTTTTATTTTATATTTTCTTTTATTTCTTTCAAATTAATCTCTCTATAAATTACTATTAGTCTTTCTTATTATAAATTTCAATTTTTATAATTCAAATATATTTGCCTTTAAAATCATTTTTGAAATCTTGTTTTGTTCTTTTAATGGAATTTCCCATACACTTCCACTAATTGTTCTTTTTATTTTGCATTCTTTGCTAGTAATTTTTCTTTTGTGAATGTTATTTTTTTATGATTACATCCTGTATGTCATTTTCATTGATTTCTGTTATTTGCTTTCTTTTTCCATTCTTATCAACTACTTCAACTTTATATGATGCTTCATTTATTCCTATGATTGTTGCTAGACTATCATTAACTAATTTAACAACTTCAAATATTTTTCTTTGCACTTTTACACCTCATATTTTTTGTTAGATTTATATTGCTTTTTCTAATTTATCTAATATATTCCTATATTCTTCATTTGCTCTTTGTATATCTCCATTTTTACTGCTTCTTCTTAATATGTCCTCCATAATATTATTTTCAATTAGTTTTACCTCATCTTGATTATAATTTCTATCTTGAATATTAATTCCTATATTTTTTAATAAATCTGTTTCATTTTCTGATAATTCATTTAATAAATTCATTTTTTTATTCCTTTCTAATCTTCCTTTATTGCAATCATAAGTTCATTTGATTCTACTATTCTGTTACAATTTTGATAAACAAACTTTGCTCCTGTAAAATATACATTATATCCTTTATTTTCAAAATAATTTTTGTTTATTTCTAAAAATGTTTGTATTTCTGCTTCTGTCAAATTATTTTTCACTTTTAGCTCATAAAATGTGTATCTTATATAGTTTTCATTTTCCTGTAATTTTTTATTTATATATTCAATAACAAATTGTTGCATCATTATTATCACTTCCTAAACTTTATATATCATACCACAAAATAAAAAAAATTCATAGTATCTATAAATTTTTTTCAAAATTATTATTTTCGACATTTTATGACATTATTTGATACTTTTTTATTTTAGAATGTTTCAAATGTGTACAAAAAAGAGGTTTACCATATTGTATTTACATAATTTTTATGATATAATATTGCCATAATTTGTAAAATACATTTGTGAGGTTTTAATATGGTCAATGTGTTAGTCGGCAACAAGAATACAAATGAAATTGATATTCTGTGCCGCGAACTTGCAAATGATAAAAATTTTGAGATAAAAAGCGTAGTTACAGGAACAGATACGATAAATACATATTGGAAACTTAATCCAGATATTTTAGTTTTAGATAGTGAGTTACCAGATATGTCTATTAAAGATGTTATTGATAGATTATCCTGCACTCCTATTGAAAGAAAAAGATGTAATACTATTTTGACAGTACCGTCTGATTATATTATGCGATTAAATAACTTCAAAAAAATTAATGAAGTTATTTATAAACCTATTTTACACAATGAATTGTCAAACGCTATAAAAGAAATTGCTATTGACTATAATACTCCTGATTTAAAAGTTGGCGAAATTGATTGGATTTTGCAATCATTGAATTTTAATTATATGTCAATTGCTTATATGTATATGAAAGATGCTATTACTTACTGCTACTATAAGCCATATAAAATGGAATATTTAAAAAATGTTCTAATATTTATTGCTTATAAGTACAATGTACCAGTTTCGAGGGTTAGAGATACATTAAATAGTTCTATAAGACCTTATAACAATACATCTCTTGCTTATGCAAAAGACCTTTATCAAGCATTATACAATAATGGGCATAAACTTTCATTAAAAGACTTTTTAGATAGAGTTGTTTCCTATCTAATTAGAGTAAAGAAAAAAGGTAGCTTATTCTAGTGTTAGAATTATCTACCTTTTTTTTTATAATTTTATAAATTGATTAAGATATTCTTTATAATCTTCTATAATTCCATTATATCTTTCTTCAGTTTGTTCTCTAATTATTGTATTCATTTTATTTCCAACAATTTGTATTATTTCTACCATTTCATCCTTTGGTATCTCTGTGTTTGAAATCATATTAAATACAGGAATATCATTATTTAATGTTTCTTTTGATTTTTTTACTATATCAAGTCCATTCATACTTGTTCCAAAATCATATTTTGCAAATACCATTTCTGGCTTTAATTCTACAATTTTGTCATATGTATCTTCTGGGCTTTTTGCTACTGCCACAATTTCAATATCTTTTCTTTTATTTAGTATATCAACTATTTTATTTTTTTCATTGTCATCATTATTTGCAATAATTGTTCTAATTTTATCGCCAGTGGTTTTGCTTTCCCAATCCAATTCTTGCCATATCTTTTCGTTCTGTTTAGGTTTAAAAGAACAACAAACTGGTACATATTTTCCAAATTTATTATGCTTATATTGTGTTGCACAAGGAGTATTTTTATTCATTTGTATTCCACGCAACTCATTTGTAGGAGAATCGTCCCATACAATTTTATTATCATAATATTTGGCAATACCATAAGGAGTTCCTATCAGTAATGGACAAATACGAAGCATTCCATTTGGATGTACTAATAATGCTGACTTTGTTTTACAAGTGCAATAACCATAATACTCTGGATTTCTTATAAATCTATCTTTTGTTACAAAAGAAGAAGGAATCCTTACAGGTATAGAATACTCATTATTTTCTACTTTTTCTTCTATTTCTTCTTTTACTTCAAACCAGTCTTTTATGCTAATATCTATATTTCCTGTAAAATGATCACGAGGTATTCCAGTCTTGAATAGATTATGGAAATTAATTTTTTCTATTCCTAATTCTTCTGCAAGTTTAATCATTCTATCTAAATATAAATTTCCATTTTCATCTCTTTTTATTAATTCTTTGCTAATACAAGCTGTTATGTCTATATTATATCCTAGTTCTTTTGCCCTCTTTATATTTTTTATAGCTTTTTCAAAAGATCCTTTTCCTCTTATATTGTCATTAATTTCGCTTGTTGGTCCGATCTATACTAAATGTTACTTCATCTAACATTTTAAATTCTGGCTTTTCTAGTAATTCACTGTCAAATTGTCCATTAGTATCTATTCTAACATACTCATATCCTAATTCTTTTGATTTTTTTATTAACTCTAATAATTGTTTATTTCCATCTTTTTTGCCATATAAAGTTGGCTCTCCACCCATTAAAGTTAATTTTACTGCGCCTAATTCCCTAAAATCACTAATTAGTTTAACTGCATCTTCAAATGCAATTTCTTTCTTCTCTACTTGAAAACAAATATCTAATTTGTATAAGCATTGTACACATCTTAAATTGCAATCATCAATTAAATATAGAAAAACTTGTTTTAAATTATCTTGAAAAAAGTCTTTAAATTTTTGATCCATTTTATAATTCATCTTTCCCACATCTCCAAATCTTTTTATGGTAGATAAATTATATAATGAATGGTAAAGTTTGTAAATTATGAGATTTTAACAGTATTGTCAATTTTTCCAACATATAGCAAAAAAGAATACAATTAATTTGTACTCTTTTCTATTAAATATCTATTTATAAATTCCCTATCAACTCTTGTTAAGTGTCCTTTCAAATATACTAAATCTAAACTAACTTCTGGTAATTTTATAAACTGTGGTAATTTTACTTCATACACCTCTTTATTGTCTAATGCCTTTTTCGTAGCTTCTTTTAAAACATAAGCTATTCCAATTCCTTCTTTCGTAGCATTTATTCTTTGCTCTGTTAGTCCGACATCTTAAAACTGCTTCAAGTTCTATATTGTATTCTTTTAATATATCTGATAGCTTTATTGTATTTCCTCTTTGTTCTCCTGCTAATATATATTTATAATCATTTAATTCGTTTACATTTTCTATTACAATTTCCTTATCTGCTATAAATATGTATTCACTCTTTTTTAACTCTTTAATTTCTAAATCTTTTTCATTTTCATATTCCGTTGGTATTCTATCTAATATAGCAAAATCTATTTTGTTTTGCTTTAGTGCAACAATTAAATCTTCACACTCATACGATGTGTCTAAATTTGTTTTAAAATTAGGATAATCTTTTACTACTTGTGCTATTTTTTTCATCAAGTAGAAGTCTAAAATGTGGCTTGGACATCCAATAGATATTTTGCCTTGTTCCATACTATTTTTTGAATTTGCTATAACTCCTGCAAAATTAATATCTGTAAATCCACTTTTTACAGTTATATATATATCTTTTCCTACATCTGTTAATTCTAAAGGATTTCTATTAAAAAGTTTTACCCCTAATTGTTTTTCAAGTGTACTAATGTTTGTTGAAACTGTGGAATGAGAATATCCCAGTTTTTCTCCTGCTTCCACTAAACTTTTAGACTCTGCTGTTGCAATAAAAAATCGCAATAAATTTAGATTTATGTTGTTCATATCAACCATATTTAACCACCCAATATTTTTTTTAATTTTATTTCAGCTTTTTTTACAAAAAAATCGCTTTTATCTATTGGTAAATCTAATTCAATAATCTTTTGTTTTAATTTATCTATTGTATTTAAACTATTGTTATTTTCTATCGTTTCAACCTCAAGCAAATTGTTCCCATCTTCTAAAGTTTTTATTGCTATTTTAAAATCTTCTTTTCCATACACTATATCATCTTCTTTTATTTTCATTAACTTTTTATATCCAATTGCTGTTAGAAAATTATTTCCATCTTGTAGTTTTTTTATTTCACATTCCTTTTTCTCTTGACTAATAATATCGCCATTTTGTGCTATATTTTTATATTTATAAGTTAATTTTATAAGATTATAGTGTTTTACAAATTGTTTTGGCTCATATTGTTTTATATTTCTAATCAATATATATGATTTTAAAATTTCTTGTAGAGATAATTGATTTATATTTATATCTTTTAAAATATAATAGGTATCTTCCATTTGGTATTTATCAACTATTTCAAAATCTTTATTTTCTAATATGTTTCTTATCTCACTTATAGAACATTTTAACTTAACAGTTATTTCATTACTCATATTCTTACACCTTAACATTACTACTTTTTTATTATAACATATTATGTAAAACTATTCAAGTAAAAATGCTTGTATTCTTATATTTGAGCAAAAAAAATATATAAAATAGTATTTATACTACCTTATATATCTTTTTACAATCTCTATTTATTATTATTTTCAATCTTTTTAAAACTCTTTATAAGATTATCTGCAATATTAAAAAACTCATTTTGCGTTTTTTCATCAAGTTTTTTAATTTCTCTAAACATTTCTTTATATTTTATTTCTAATTGTTTATCCATTTCAAAATCATCAATTAGTAGATAATCAAAAGATGTATCTAACTCCTTTACTATTTTTCTTAATAGTGGTAATGATGGACATTTATTCTTTCTTTCAATATTTGAAATATAACTTGCTACACTACCAACTTTTTCAGCCAATTCTTCTTGTGTAAAATTTCTTTTATTTCTTACTTCTAATATTCTTTTACCAACATTGTTTTCCATAACATTACCTCATTTACTCTAAAAAATATAAATCTATTTTATTATTTTTGTCATTTTTTTAGAATAAATACATAAGAACATAATTATTGCTCACAGTAACATTAAGGGTAAAAAAATAAAAATTATTCTTCTATAAAATTGTCTTTTAAATCTTTTTCTCTACAATATGTTTTTTCTAGGCACTTTGCTTGTTCAATAGAAATTCTATTATTTTGAACTGCACAAAGCAATAACGCTTTAATATTTGCCCATTTCATACACCTACATCTTCCCTTACTTGTTTGTTCAATGTATTCCACAATTTCTTCAAAAAGATAATATGGTATATCAAAATCTGGATTTAGTTTTCCGTATTTTTTATTTGATGTATAATTTGACATATCTTCCTTAAATTCTTTTACTACAATTTCTTCTATTTTATTATTCTGTTTATTTTTAATCTTTAATTTTATATTATCGTTTTCAGTATCAATAACTAATAATTTATAATTTGTATCATTGTACTTAAATTGTAAATCTTTACTCCACATACTTTTTGCTTTTCCTTTCTTTTAATTTTTCTATATACTAACATTTTTTTACATTTATTTCAATAGTTTTTGTAAAATTTGTTGTTTGTAGTCCCCTTATTTTTTTAATTTTTTTGCTATATTTATTTACAGGAGTGAAGAATTATGTATTTATCAGAAGCAATTAGAAAAAGAATAGAAAATTTAATAAAAGAGAATAAAACTAATGGCAATAACCTTGCTTTAAATTCTGGTATAGACCGTTCTACTATAAATAGATTTTTAAGAAAACAAAATAAGTCTATAAAAATTGAAACTATTACTTTGATTTGTCAGGCTCTTAATATTTCTTTAAAAGATTTTTTTGATGATAAAATGTTTGATGATGTTGAAGTAAATGATTAAAAAAATCGCGTTTTGAAATTTTCTTAATTATTTCTACTATATTTCTTTAATTTTAGGTTCTTTATTATTCTTGTATGTGAACATTTTTTTGACTTTTTTTCTCTAATATGCTATAATATAATTAATTTCAAAACGTTATTACACGTAACTGTAAGATAACTTTCGTAAGTAAGGGGAACCGTCATCGTTATATTTCAATTATTCATTAGTAGAATAAAAATTTATTCTACTAATAAATAATAATAATATATACTATTTTGATAGTATATAACTCTATGAATAATACATAGAATAATTGAAATAATAACACATATGGCTTATTACCTGGAAAGCATCGATATTTTACTTGGTTATAGTAATAACATCGCACACTCCGAGAGGGTTGTGCTAAAGTATAATTAAGATTATTTTATAAAATAACCTTATTATACTAAAAATATGAATTTAAAGCCTAGAATTTAGGCAAAAACTAAGAAAGACGAAACTTAATTAAGTTCGTCTCTTTTTATATTATTAATATTTTTAGACAATATTCCATCTAATAAAGTATCAACTTTTTTCTCATACTCCTCTTGAATAGTTTTATTATATAAATTATTGACTCCCAAATTATAATCATATTGATATTCATAGTCTTTATTATTTAATTCAAATTTTTTGTAGCTTTCCATTGTTCCCTCCTACTCTATCGGTAAATCATTTTCTTCAAATATTACTGTCAATTCCTTATTTTGACTAGATAATTTTTGAATATACTTATCTTTATTTGGTACATTAGAGCCACTTAATGAAATAAGTTTTAATTTCTTCATTTTTGATATATCTATATCGTATGGTATTTCTAAATGATTCAAGTATAACTGTTCCAAATCTTCTAATATACTAATGCTTGGAATACTTATAGCACTACAATGAGCAATTTTTAAATATTTTAAACTTTTAAATTTACTTAAATCTGAAATATTTATAATTCCAGAATGAATTATTTGTAATTCCTCAATTGTAGTATTTTCTTTTAACATATCTATGGCAAAATTTTGACAATTGTATATAATAATAGACTTCAAATTTCCTAATATCATTTTTTTGTTTTTAAATATACACATTGAAAATTCTATATGTTCTAAATGTTTCAATTCATTTATTGCTTCTATAATATCATCAGTAATTTCAAAGAATTTTAAAGATACACTCTTTAATTTTTTTAATTTTTTTATTTCTGTTAAATTTATATTCAATCTATTTTGCATAAGATTTACATCTTGAATTGATAAATCTTCTATATCTTCCATATCATTAATATCGCTTGTACACATTTTCAATTTTATAATTCTTGATAGATTTTTATCTATTATCTTTTCACTCATAAGCTGTATCCACCCCTTTCTGCATTTCTAATTTGATTAGGCGAAAGTCCTTGAATTTTACTATAGTCAAAACGACTTTTACATCTATGTTCTGTTTTCGTCCTTGCTATTGAAAATTCTCCGTGTGATAAATTAAAATCTTCATCATTTAATAACATATATTGATATTTTCTATAAATTTGAAATTCCTCCGAGTCCCAAGTTGGATCGGCATTATACCATTTCCCATCTATTTGAATTTGATTCCAAGCGTGACCTCCCCTTTTGGGTTCAGTCCCTCTCACATACTGACATTTTATTCCAACATATTTTAAGGCTTCATTAAGTATCAAAGCATATCCTGCACAAATTGCTTTTCCTTCAACTAATCCACCATATAATCCAGCAGGTTTTTTTCTTATCTCTTTTTGTCTTTTCTCAAATTTTTCAGATGCAACTCTCCAATTATCCTTTGAATGAAATCTATCATATTCTGCTCTTTCTTGGTCTCTAATACATTTATGGTCATAAGACATCATTTGAGTAATTCTCGAATATACTTTGTAAAACTTACTAGCTTCGTCCATATCATCTGGTATATCCGCTGTTAATTCTTCTATTTTTGCTATAATTGCAGATATTTCATTAAATGAATAATCTATTTTTTTAGAGTCCCCTTGATATTCATTTATTTTAAATTTCATTTCAGAGTGATTAGTAGCGTGTTTTTGTATATTTATTAAGAAATCCAAATTCAAAGCATTAAGGTTGTTTAATTGAAATGTAAGCATATTAGATGGAATCTCTACATCAAAATCAATTTGAGTCAATATACTTAATAATCCTTCATTATTTCCCTTAAATTGTTTTGCAATAAAATTAAATGTTTTTCTTTTAGACTTTTCATCTTCTAAACTATTTAGTGCAGTTGCTATTCCTTCTGATGTTTTTATTCTTCCAATAAATTTATGCCTTTCATTTTTTGGAACTTCATCTAATAATTCAATTTGTATTTGGTCATCTGTAATTTCTGAAAAATATCTCAATTTTTCTTGTATAGAAGTTGCATTTCTAAACAATACTCTTAATTCTATATCTGAAGATTCTTCATCCATTTCAGCTGATATATCTTTATTCTCAATTGTTTCTTGTAAAGAATTGTTCATTCTATCTTGTTCTTCTTGTATTAATGTATCTCCTTCTCTTTTTGCTTTAAACATATAATTTTCATATACACTTTTCAATTGTTCTAAAATTTTTCTATCTCCTTCGCTTAAATCCTTTTGTTCTAGTGAATTATTTATTTCTTGTAAAACCTCATTATATCCAATTTTACCATTTTTTTCATACTGCATTAGTATTTGTTCTGCTCTTAATAATGTTCTAAATTCTGATTGAGCAGTTAATTCTAAATTCCTTTGAGATAAAAATTGTAAAAAACCATTTTGAATAATGTAATTAATATCATCTATTGATAATCCGCTTAAGCTGTCAATTTGTTCTATAATATCATATGCTAATGAATCTTTTTCATCTTCATCACAATCTAATACATCAGTAAAAGAATATGCCTCTTGAAGTATTCCATTCCATCCTATACCTGTTTCAGTAAAGCTAAATGATTTATTACCATTAGTTAGTATTCTTGTAAAAAGTCCTGTAGTACAATCGTATATTCTGCTTTGTGTACCTAATGTTTCTTGTTCACTTTCTATATTATTAAGAATTCTTTTTTTATCACTCATATAATTTATCTCGAACATAAAATTCCCCCTAAATTTATAGATATCTAGTATTTTTTATCAATCCAAAAGTGTCTTTATATTTCTTTTCATTTAAAATGAAAGAATAATGTTCGTTAATTGCAAAATTATTCTTTCATATTCTTTCAATTATTCATTTGTAGTTTTCTTCTATATAACAATATTTTTTCTTTTCTCTTTTGATTTGATTTTTCTAAATTTTCAATTTGTCTATCATATAAATTGCAAAGAGAATCTATTTGCTCTTGAGACATATCACTTTCTTTAATTTGACCAGAGCGATATTGTTTTTGTAATTTTAATAACTTTGTTTCTTCATCTTCTACAATTCTTATTGTTTCAGAAAAAGATGTTCTGCTATTTGTAGTCACTGTATCTTCTTCTATGTTTTGAACAGGTGCAGTATTAAAAGAATTTTCTTCTTTTCCAAAAAGCCTTTTAAAAAAGTTCTTTATCTTTTGAAAAATACTTTGTTCTTTAACAGCCATTAAAGACTTGCTTTCTTCATCATTAATCATAATCCTTATCACTCCTATTCATTTCCTATTGAATGTTCGCCTTCCCTTTGTGCAATTAACTTTTCTATTTCTGTCATTATTCTTGCTTCTTTTTCTAATGCGTTTAATTTTCCTTCTCTTTGTTCTAAAGGTGTCTTTCTTTGAGTTTTAGCACTACTTATATCGTCTAAATCAACTACTGCTTCTGCTAAATGTCTGTCGAAAATTTCCCCAAAGATTTCTTCATCATAATTTGTAGAGCTTAAATCATATTCTTCTGGAATATTTTCATATTGTTTAGGTGCATATTGTAAAATCTTTGCCCTAATTTCTGCTATAAATTCTGGACTTTTGTCATCAAATCTTTTGTAGAAACTTAAATCTGAAATAGGGCTTCTATAGCCTTCGTAATACATATCTTCGTAAAATTCTTGGAATGTTTCTTCTTGAGATTGTTCTACAACTTGTCCTAATATTCTAGATGACATTAATGTGCTTTCTAATATTTCTATTGCTCTCTCTGAAGACGAATCAATGTTATTCATATTCTCTATTTTTTCTGCTCTTGAGCCAACTTTTTTTCCATTTTGCATTACAACTTCTGCTTGTGCATTTGCGTCTGCTCTACATAGCATTAATAATTTTTCATATTGTGCTAATGAATGTTTAGGCATATCTTTATATCTTGAAGCCATTTGAATTTTTCTATGTACTTCATTCATATCTACATCAATTTGAACTGGTTTTCCTTGCATTTGAAATTCTGGACTTCTATTATGTGCTAAAGCATAACAAATATATCTAATTTGGTCTTTGCTATATCCCATACTTTCAAAGTCATATTCATTCTCTAACATTTTTTCAGCTACAGTTTCTGGTGTTATTCCTCTTATAAATTCGTGCTGTTTCATCCAAGGTGCTAATTGTGATTTGTAGCTTATAAAATCATCGTGATGTCCTATATAGAATTGCATTTCTTCAATGTCTGCTTGACTATAACCTAATTCTTGTAGTATATCTCCTGCAATTTCCATTGAGCGTCCTGCATGTCCATAGAATACCTGTTGTCCTGTTTTTTCATTAAACTGTGCTACATCTGGTTTTCCTACATCGTGAAATAATGCTGCAATTCTTAATTTTTTAAAGTCATCATCTGATAAGCCTTCACGGCTAATTCCTTCTACAGTATGTAATGTATGTCCTAGTAAATCATAGCAATGATGAACATTTTTTTGGTCAAATCCTTTCATCTGTGCTATTTCTTTTCCAAAAATTCTTTGTATTTCCTTTTTAGGTAGATTAGAAACATATTCTACAATGTCATCTCTCATTACTGCATTTTCTAATGTAATTCTTCTTATATTTCTTGATAGTTCGCTTACAAATTGTGCAGAAACAAATTCTTGTGCTGACCCACTTTCTATTCCTTGCGTAAATTGCTCTAGTATAGCTTGTAATTTTTCTGGGTCATTACTACTTTGCGCTATTAATTCTTCTATTTCTGATTGCCATTTAGTTGGGTAATATTCTGCTACATATTCTTCGCCCCAATCATCTATTCCTATCATTTCTCCTGTATCACATTTTGCTTTATATTCTACTTCGTCTTGTAATTTTTTTAATAACATTTCAATATCCATTTTTAATCCACCTTTTTATATAAAATAATATTTTTCTGTAATCCTTTGTATACTTTCTCGTATTTTTTCAATTCTGTTGGAATTTCTATTTTACTTTTATTGAAAATATATGACGTAAGATTACTATAAATATTCTTTGTTTCCTCTAAGCTGTAATCTTTGTTTTCTATATCAATATTAGCTTATTTAAAGTCTATTCTTTGCTTTTCAGTTATTCTTTCATATAAGTTCATTTTAAGGTCTTCCTTTATTCCATATTTTGATATTTGTATTATATCATATAAAAATTTTTTTGTCTTAATTTTTCCAAAATTTATTAGATTTTTATTTTGTCAAATTTTACTTTTTAACATTTTTCTGCTATAATTAGATTAGTTTATTATGTTCGGAGGTATGCTATGGAAGGAATTAAAATAAAAAGTATAAACACACCACAATATGTAAATTGGGATTCTTTTGATATAAAAGATATGAATGCCACTAATGTAGTTATATATGCTCACAATTTAAAAAGAGAAGTAAGCACAGACCTAGAAAAATTAAAAATTCTAAAACAAATGCCAAATTTGCAGTTCATCACTATCAATTCAGATGAGTTTAATGTTGGTATTTATATGGGCGAATTATTAAAAGATTTACCCCTAGTGAAAGATTTTCATTTGTTAGATGATTTTCAAAACAGAGATAGAAGTTATATACAAGCAAGTTCTATACCAAAAGGTGTTAGATTTAGAAGTATTCCTAATTCATATATTCAATGGGGTGCAAATAAAAAGAACTTAAATTATGGATTTCAAAGAATAAATAATGTTCCAGTAGTTCAATTTGATACGGCTGACACAACTCCATCTTACCCAAACGATGAAGCTTTTGCAGAAATTAATAGAGTAATTACTGATTTTAGTAAAATCCCTAATTTATCTTTTATAGATAAAGTTGTTTTAGTTGCTAACTATCTACAGCAAAATGTTCAATTTGTTTCTGGAAAAGTTTCTCATACAATAGATGGAAATTATGAGTGTGAAGGTTATTCTTATGAAAAATATGGTGGTGTTGATTCTGTAAATAATGTCATTTTTGATAAAATAGGTAAATGCAACTGTATTTCTAGAACTATGATGTTAATGTTAAATAACCCTACAATGAATGTAAGTTGTAGGATTGCTAATGCTCCAGGTCATTCATATTGTTCTGTATATGATGATGAAACAGGCGAATTATACTGTGTTGACCCTACTTGGTGTATTAGTAGAAATCCAAATAAATTTAAAGATACATTAAAAGCTTCAAGTTTTTCAGATGAATTTATATTAATTGGTCAAGATAAACTTTCTACAATGGATTTTCACAATACCAGTAATGTGTTGCCTAAACAATTTGCAGAAAAAAGCATTGATAGAGATTTAATAAGGCAGTCTATAGAAAAATTACAAAGTTATGGAATATCATTTGAGTATCCTATGGAAATTCCCATTCCTTCAGTTAGAACTGATAGAAATATAGGTGAAGATATTACCCCATAAAATTGCAAAATTAAGGTACTAACTATTTCTAGCTAGTACCTTATTTTTATCTTTCTCTGCCCTTTCAAAATATTACTCTTTTCATTTCCTCTACAGATATATTTCTATATTCTAGTGTATTACCAGAATTATCTACTATTTTTGTAAAATATTAATTATTTTCTTTTGCTAATATTGTTGCTCTATTTCCATCTTTTAATTCTACTACACTAAATCTTTTTATTTTCATTTTTGTTTTCCTTTCGTCTTTTACTTTTATCAATACATTGGTGTTCCATAACCTAAAATCACACTACTATTTATGTCATAACTCTTTTGTCTACAAGTATCCCCATTTGAATTTCCCTCAATAGTATATACTGTATTATTTTCTGTTTTCTCAACAATTCCCGTATGATCTGCTTCTCCATCATTTTCCCAATCAAAAAAGATTATATCTCCGACTTTTAGGAGAATATACACCATCTTTCCAAAGTCCAACTGCTTTAAAATATGGAACACCCTCAACATTAACAGAAGCAAATTTTGGAATTATTCCAGATTCAATATAGCCACACTCATTAGCACACCAAGATACAAAACAAGCACACCACTCTACTCTATTCTTAAATCCATACCAAGACCAATAAGGTTGTCCTCCAACATTTCCAACTTGTGATAGTGCAACTTTTACTATATCATTACTTCCTACTGATGAGCCATATAAAACATAAGACCACATATAATTATACTCATCTTTTTGCAACTCTGCTATCTGTTCTTTTTGTTTGCTATTAAAATTATACTTTTGTATCATTTCTTCAACTGACTTATTTTGAATGTCTATATATAAAATTTTTCTTTTAACATTCTCCTTTTTTGTATTTCCTTTATCATCAGTAGTTTCAATTTCTTTTTCCTTTTCTTCAACTTTTGATGTTATAATATTCATTTCCCAAAATATACTTTTCAGCTTGTTAATTTTATTATCATCAAGAGTAACAACATCTGCTCTTTCATCTCCATTGCTTACTAAAACTGTATAAACGCATAAAATATCTTTCCATTCTGCACGATTAGATGTTATCTCATATTCATCGTGTTCATTATTTTTTTGAATATCTGATATTTTATTTGTGAATTCATTATTTATTTCACTTATTACAGAACTCATTGTTCTATTTCCTACATTGTCTTCACTTGAAAAGAATATACCAAATATAGAACTGCAAATTAATGCTATTAAGCATATTACAATTATTATAACAACGGCTACCCACCCTCCTGCTATAATTGCAGAAATAAGTGCTTTAGTTGTAGCAATTATTGCTTTTATTGTTGCAATAGTCGCTTTTACTGCTATTTTTATACTTTTAGCAGTTGCTTTTGCTGTAGCTTTTGTAACTTGATATGCCTTTTTTGCACTTTTTATAGTTGTCTTTGCAGTTTTTTTGCTCGTTTTATATACTACTTTTCCTGTTTGTTCTGCTTTCTTTATTGCTTTTGGTGCTGTTTTAATACTTTGTTTTGCTGTCTTTTCAGCCTGTTTTATGCTTCTATTTTCTATTTTCTGTTTTATCTTTTGAGTTCCTTTTTTTATATTTTGTATTGTTTCTTTTGTTGCTCTTCTTCCATCTCTATCAAAATTATTTATTGTTTTATCTGTAGCAATTCTTGTTTCTCTTGAAATTCTATTTATACTATAATTATTAGGGGTATTATCTTCATTTTCTTTTGTATTAGTTTTTTCTTTTATATTTACTAGATTATTTTTTAATTTCGTTTTATAAACAGCTTTTCTATCAAACTTTTTTATAGGTATTTTACTTTTTTCTTTTTGTCTTATTTTTATCTCTTTCACACATAACACCTCCTACATAATTTTTCTTGCTATAACTACTAATCTTCCATTTTGATTTGAATATTCACAAGTTGATAATGTTATAAGTTTATCTCCATATACGACTGTCTTTTCGATATCATAAAAAGAAAGTTCTTTACATTTTTGTATAAATGTATTGAACTCTCTTTCATTTTCTGCATCATAAAATTTGTAATATTGAAAACCTGTATATACAACTGTTTTAAATACTGCAATTATTTCGTATTCTGCTTTTTCTTTCATTGTATAAAATTTTATAATTTTATGAGCATTATAATATTCCTTTGATTTATAATTTTCTAATTCTCCAAACATTTTATTTCCGCTTATATGATGACCATATATTATTAAATTATCACTAGTTTCAATATCGCAATTTTCTGCTAAATACGGTGTTCCTAAAATTGAATATTGCTTATAAAAATTTCTTCTTAGATAATAATTTGAATTTTCTTTTGTTTGCATTACTGGGTAATCTATATTAGTGTTATCTATTTTTATCCAACCTACAATATCATTATTGATTTTATATAGTTCTTGAATATTTACTGTATCTTCTTGTGTTTCTTCTGTATTTTCTTTTGCAATATCTTCTATTTTTTCAAAAATTTCTTCTTGTTTGTATTCTTCTTTTCTATCTTTTAAAATAAAAAAAATACTAATGAGCATTATACTTATTAGTACTAACACAAATATTATTTTTATTATTCTTTTCAAACTCTATCACTTCCCATCTCTGATAAAAAATTTAAAAGGTACTATTCTTGTTACAAATAGCACCTCTTAAAGAACTAACAATTAACTATTTCTAATATTTTATTCCTCTATTTCTACCTCTTTCGGTTTTGTTGTCATCAATTGATACAACTCTGTATTCTTTGGAAACTTGTTTTCAAATGGCACTATTGAATTTCTTACTTTTATTAGTCCCTCTCCTGTTCCAGAGTTTGTAATAAAATTCAATTCTGTATCTGGTATATGCAATAGTTCTGCTAATTTATCTCTGTCTGATGTTGATTGATTTAACATTATTATAAGTTCACTATTAGATAACATCAATCTTGCTTTTGGATTTTCTATTATTTCTTCAATATTTTGCGTGATTCCTGTTGCACAACCTCCATATTTTCTAATTCTTTTCCACAACTTACTCATAAACATTGATGTATATTGATGTTGGAATAACAAATATATTTCGTCTATAAAAATATATGTGGTTTTTCCTACTTTTCTATTTCTTGAAATTCTATTGATAATATTATCTAATATAACAAGCATTCCTACTGGCATTAGTTGTTCTCCCAAATCAATTATATCATAACATATTAGTCTATTATTTACTTGTACATTAGTTGGTTTTGCAAATGTATTCAAACTTCCTTTTGTAAATAGTTCTATTGATAATGCTATATCTTTTGCTTGTCTTTCGTTTTGTTTTAATAATACTTGTCTAAAATCTTCAAGAGTAGGTGCTACTCCTTGATAATTTCTGTGTTTATAATTAGCATAAACTTCTTTTACACACCTATCTATTAGTGTTTTATGTCCACTTATTTCTGTATCATTTCCCATTATTTGCTCACATAAAGATAGCACAAACTCTGCTTTGTCTTTTGTAGGATCTTTTCCTTCTCCATAGTTTTTATTTATATCTAAAGCATTTATATGATTATTGCTATTTGCTGATATTTTTATAACCTCTCCGCCTAACTTTTGAATAAGTGGTTTGTATTCCGCTTCTGGATCAATGATAATTATTTCTGCATCTTTATCTTTTAATGCTATCTCTGTTATTTCTTGTTTAGCAGTAAAACTCTTTCCGACTTCCGACTTACACCCAAAATAAAAGAGTTACCATTTAGTAACTCGTGTCTATTTATTAGTATCATATTTTTGGAAATAACATTTTTTCCATAATAAATTCCATTCATATCTTGTATTTCTTGTACTTTCATTGGCATAAATACAGATAGACTTTCTGTTGTTAATGTTCTTGTTACTTCTATCTTTTTTACACCATAAGGCATTACAGTTTTTAAACCATCTAATTGTTGATATTTTAATTCTCCTAGCTGACATAAATGTTTTCCTGCTATACTCTTTAATGTTTCTGTATCATTATCTAATTCTTCTTTTGTATCTGCAGTATGAACAATAGTTATAGTTGCTAAAAACATTTTTTGGTCGCGTGTTACTAGGTCATCTAAAAATTCTTTACTTTCTTCTCTTTGTTTCTGCAACTCGTATGGTATTTCTGCTGAAAAATTATTGTTTTCATTTTGACTTTTTTGCCATCTTGCAATATTAGTTTCCACACCCATTCTTTTATTTTCTGCCATTTTTATTGCTTCTTCCATTGGTACTGGTTTCATATCTATACTTAACATCATATTTTTATTCAATTCTGTTAATTCTGATATAATATCATCTCTAATAAAATTTGCAAATTCTTTTATAAATAATACTCTACCATATCTATTCCCCATTTTAAAATAATCTGCTTTAAATTCAAAAGTGTCAGGGCAAATATAATCTTTAAAACTATGTCCTTTTTGCATTGTTGCTTTCATATCAAAATTATACAAATCTTCTTCGCCACTTCTAAAAAAATCATAGAATATTCTTAATCTCTCATTTATATCTAATTCTGTTAGTTTTGAATCAAGTTTTGCGAATGAATTTCCTAACTCTGTTTCTGTTCTATTAAAATAATTATTTGCTTCTTCAAGATGTTTTTTGTCAATAGTAATAGTCAAAAATTTATCTTGTATAATACCTTGTGCTTCTGTTGAATTATGCAATAACATATTATTGATTTCTTTTCTATATTTTGTTAATTTATCATTTCCTATTGGTATTTTTACTTTGTTTTCAAAATCAATTTTATTCAATTTTCTATTGATTATTGTTATTTTTGGAAAACAGGCATAATCAAGTAAATTTAATATACTTCCATAACCCAAAAACATTCTTTCTTGTTCTTCTTTTCCTGCTACCATATAGTTTATATCTTTAAATCTATATGTTTTTGAATATTTATTCCATCCAACTTGAAATGTTCCATCTTCGTATATCCTTTTTATTGGTATTGCTTGTTGCACACTTCTTGGTATTTTGTCGTTTTCCTTTTCTTTTTTTATTTTTAACATTTCTAATATTTTTTGTAATATCACTTTTCATTTCCTCCTTTTCCATTCTCTTATACTCTGGTTTTAAAAGTTCATAATACATATTTTCTGGTTTAAATAATAATACTTTTGGCATTAAAATTTCTGACTTTATAAAGGCTATTATAAGTTTTTCTGCTGTCATTCCGTTATATTTAACAAATCCTAATACAGCAAATGGAACAGCACCTAATATACATACCCAAGACAATGTTTCAAGTCCCATATAATTTCTTAATGAGAAATATAATAATACTGCTACCCCACAAGCAAGTAATGAAAATATAAATTGCCTCATTGATAGTCCAAAAAATATTGACTCTTTATATTCCCTTATCTCCTTGTTTATCTTTATTTCCATTTACTATCTTTCCCCCTTACTCTTACTAATTTCTGTTTTAATGTTTCTACTTGTTTTTCAAATTCATCGTTTACACCTTTAAATATTTCTCGCATATATTCGTGTATTTTTGTGCTACTTCTTTTATTCGTTGTAACTCTATATGAATAATTACCTGTTGCGAAATCATAGTCTACTAACCTATTATTTATAAACCCTTGTGTTGCAAGAGGTATATTTATTCCATATTGTTTTGCTAAATATAAAAAGCAGTTTTGAGTTGTTAATCCATTTTCATAGTTACTATCCTTATAATATTTCAACTCTTGTGATTCTACATTTTTGTTATATCTTATTTGCGTTTTTATTCTTTCAACATCAATTTCAAATTTGTTATTAATTTCCTCAACTTTGGCTTTTTGCTCATTTTCTATTCTTTTTTTGTCTACTTCACTTTTTTGTCTATTCATTTGTATTATTGTTTCTCTACACATCTTCGCTTTTTTATAAATTTCTGGATAGTGTATTGAAATATACTTTAATTCACACATATTGAAATATCTACTATTTTTAACTTTATCATAAAAAAAGTTTTTTAAATTCATTTTAGATAATCTCTCCATAACATTTTTGCAATAAACTGTACTTTCAATAATAGTTGGGTCTAAAACTGCATTTATAAAGTGTTCAAATTCTATTCCTACAATGTTCATTTTCCAATACTCATTATTATTGTCTTTTATTAGCATTTCTTGACTATGGCTATCTCGTTCTGTTTTTATTACTGCAAATTCTTGCCCTTGATAATCAACTTTTGAAACAATTTTATTTGCTTTTATAAGTTTATTATCCTCAATAAGCCATACTTTTTCTATATTATCTCGTACTATCATAACTACTCCTTTCTATCTTACATCTTTATTTTTGTTCTTTTGTTTTTCTTGTTTCAATTTTTTTAAATCTTCTTCTATTGGTTTTATTGTTGTTTCTTTATCTCTTAAATACACTTTCTCATTGTTAATTGATAAATTGTCAATATCATAAATAAAATCTAATATAGCTTTTTTTAAATTCTCATTGTTAGTCTTTTTTAAAGACATCTTATATACTCTATTAAACGATTTTATTGAAATTTTATATTTATCAAATAATTCTTTAAATTCAGTAATTGTTTCGTTAACTTTTTTAGCATTATACTGATTATCTATTTGTAAATATACATTAATTATATCTTTAAATAATCCATCTCCAGAGCCATTTCCTATATCTAATTCTGACTCAATACCTGCCTTCATAATTTCATCAAGATATAACTCGTTCCAATACTTATTAACTATATCGTGGAACTTTGTATCTACTTTTGTAAAACTCATATTAGCTAACATTGGATAATATACTGTTACCATTTGTCCCATATTATATTTAACTACATATTCGTCTTTTTCTTTTGAGCAAAGTATCAATCCCTCTGGATCATCTCCATAATATTCTTCTAAATGCTCATTTTGATCGTGTAAATACTTATCAATTTCGCCTCCATAAAAATCTTCTGGCGAAACGCAATAAGCAGGATGTACCTCTCTTATTCCCTTATCTATATAATTTAATTTGTAGGTTATTCCTTTAATGCAATCTGCATCATTTCCACTATTTGCTTTAATAAAACCTAAATCTTCTATTTTTTCTTTTGCATAATCATTGTATATTTCTTTAAAATCCACATTCACATTCACTCTATTTTACCTCTCTTTCAATTTTTGGTATCATCTTTTTCCCTATCGTATATCAATATTTTTATTGCATTTTTCCTTTTCTCCGTTATAATATTTCATTATGTCTGGTACATTTTCATACGGGCTTGTATCAATAAATGTTTTATCAATATTTTCTTTAGTTATATGATTTTCTCTACAATATTTTAGATATTTTTGTACACCATTCTTATGTTTTGTATCCTCTGGATAATAATGACTTACTTCTAACCATAAGCCATAGTGTACCCCCATACTCATATATCCTATTTTCATATTATTTTCCAATGACTCAAAAATATTGTCTTCTCCAAGATTAAAGGTCAATTCTGCATCTGTAATTTTATTTATGTCTTTTTTATACATTTCTATAAAAGCAATTTCTCCATCATTTATTAAAATGCCATAAGATTTTTCTATATTATCATTGTCAATCATAATACATTCCAATTTATAATCTTTAAATTCGTTATTATTATCTAACATTTCTTTCATTTCTTCCTGTAATTTTGAAGATAGCAATTCTTCTATCGTACTAACAGATTCATTTTCTTTTATAAATTCTTCATAGTCCTTATAATCATTTGGATATTTATTACCTAATGGTATTTCTTTGTCTGTTACAATACTTCCTACTCTATTGACTAAAACATCTTTTTCAATACAAGCTATTTTTCCTCCAAAATCACTATGTCTTAAATCATAACAGTATAACCCTTTTTCTTCTAGTTCTTTTCTTTCCTTTATATCTAAATAATGTATTTCTAAATATTTCATATTCCGATAAATTCTCCTTTCTTACAATCCCATCATTTCTCGTACAACTCTATCGCTCATTTTTACTGTTCCGACCAACACAAGCATATTGAATACTAATTCACCCACATAACTCCATACTTGGTTTACAGCTTGAGCATTTGTATCAACTACTGGTGGAGAACTTGCAAATTGCGAAAAGATTATACAAGCAAGTATTATTATTGCTCCCTCTAAACATACTGCACAAAAACTTTTTATAAAACTTTTTCCTATCTGTTGACTAGGCTCTCCTGCAAGTGTCGAAAGTGGTATTGGTGCTAGTGCCGTATAAAGATATATTTTGAAAAATCTACCATAAACAGAAAGTATCATTACAAATGATAGTATTGTTACTAATAATCCTCCGTATTAGTGTAACTGCCCAAAGTGGTATGCTTTCAAAAAATCCACAACTTTCTATTGCTGTTATCATTTCTTGTGGCAAAACAGATTGTGTTGCTCCTCCTATTCCTGCTGTTGACATTATTGTTTGCACTATTCCTTGTGTTATTTTAAATACTGCTAACATTAGTTCTAATCCATAAGTTACTATTGTCTTTGTTAGAATAAATCTTATAAATAGTTTTAAGACTTGCTCTGGCTTTTTTACTTCTGCAAAACTTCCGACAAGTTTTTACTATTCCAAACAAAAAGAACAGTACAAGTAAAGCTAGTCCTATGGCTTGTACTGCTCCATTTATATTAACAATTACATCCCATATTGTACCGACCTTTAAATGTTTCTGGTGTTTGTGTTATAAGATTCCATATTTCACTTAATTTACTATTCCAAGTATCCAAAGCATTTTGTAGATTTCCAACTACCCAGTTATCTGACAATTTTTCTCGCCTCCTTAAATTAATTTAAGGACAAGTATTAAAGCTTGTCCTATTTTATCCACCTGTAATTAAGTCTAATATTTCTTTCGCGAATGTTATTATTACTCCTCCGTGCTAAAGTCATAAATCCATTTGCTCTTTGTGATGGATCGTGGCTTTTTAATGCTAAACCTATTTGCACAACTCCCCAACCTAATAGTATCATTCCTATTGCTCTAATTATTCCAAATATAAATGTTGATAAATTATTTATAACACTTAATGGGTCATCTGTTCCAAAAACATTTGTGCTTTGTGTTACAAATAGTGCTATTATTGTTATTCCTATAAAACTTAATTTTTTAATGCATTTCATTATCAATTTTTTATTGATTATTTTCTTTTTTTCTTTCATTTTCATAGTCCTCCATTAAATAATAATTTTCTATATCTTCCTCTGATAAAAGTTCTGTTGTAACTTTTTCTATCTGTTTTAATTCTTGTATATCTTTTATTTCTTCTGTATTGATTTCATCTGGTTTTAATTGTGATATGCTAACATTTGCTCTTTTTATTGTTCCGTGTTCATAAGCTTTCGCCTGTCCATCTGTTGTACTTTTTACATTAGGGTGTTTTAAAATATCATATTTTTTATCAACTACTGGTTTTTCTCCTCTAATCATTAAAATTGCCTTATCATTATCTAGCATTCTAATTTCATCTTGTGTCAATAATTCTCTACCTACAAGTTGATAATTTGTTGAGTAGCTACCACTATGTCCTGTACTTTTTCCGATATGTGTTAGTGTCTATTGTTTCTTTTCCCAAAAGCTCTGAAATATACTTATAACTTGATTGTTCATTTCCTCCTAAATATAAAAGCTCATCACAATTTCCAACTATTGACTCCCAACTTTTTTCAAACAAGGCTTTTAACTGTGATAAGTTTTGTATTATTATCGAAACTGATATATTTCTTGAACGCATTGTTGAAAGTATTTTTTCAAAATCGTTTGGTAAGGCAACATTTGCGAATTCGTCCATTACAAAATGTACAGGTATTGGTAATGCTCCTCCGTGTTCATAATCTGCCTTATAATAAAGCACTTGAAATATTTGTGTGTATAACATACTTACAAGAAAATTGAAATCCGTATTATTATCTGGAATAATAGCAAATAATGCCATTTTCTCCTCTCCTAGTTTATCTAACTCAAGTTCGTCTGTTTTTGTTATTCCCTCTATTGTATCAAGATTAAATTTTTCAAGTTTTGAAGCAAGTGTAACAATTATTGATTTTAATGTTTTTCCTGCTCCGACTATGATAATCTTTATAATATTTAACTGCTATATGATTTGGATTTCTGTGTTCTAATCTTTTAAAAAGTATATCAAGAGGACTTTCATAGTCCTCCTCATCTTCTTTTGGCTTTCCTGCCCTCATCATTTCTGATGCCATAGGAAAATTTTGCTCATCTTCTGGTGCTTCATATTTCAAATAATAAAATAATGCTGATAAGAGCATAGATGCAGAAATGTCCCAGAATGGATCTTGTGCTTGACTACCTTTTGGTGTTGTACTTTTAAAGAGATTTCCTACTAATTTTTGAATATCATTATCATCTTTTATATATACAAATGGATTATAGCAATGACTTTTCTCTGTATTAACCAAGTCTAATACCCTTATTTTATAACCTTTTTCTTTTAATAAATTCCCTGTATCTCTCAAAATTTCTCCGTTTTGGGTCAAGTATTACATAAGAGCAATTACATTGCATTATATTAGGTTTAGCATAAAACCTTGTTTTTCCTGCACCACTACCACCAATTACTAAAACATTCAAATTTCTTCTGTGTTTTCTTGCATTTAAACCTAGCAGAACATTTTGTGTTAGTATTTTGTTCTGGCTCTTTGGTAATTGCATATACTTTTTGTTTATTTGTTTTGCATTGCCCCATATTGCAGAGCCATATTCTTTACCTCTCCTATACTTTCTTCTACTAGACATATAAATCCCTATACCTAGTAAATACACAAATAAAAAAATAAGAACAGTTTTTAAACTATTCTCACAAAATTCTATTTCAAATGGTGTATTCATTTTTTGTGGTAAAGTATTTATGATTTCTACTAATCCACCATCTATATTAGGTGCTATTAGTAAAGACAACCATATTATTGCAATTCCTCCTAAACAAGCTAAAACAATGTCTGCTTTTTTATCATTATCGTTCACACATTTCCCTTTCCCTTTTAAATTTTAATCTGCATTTTTTCTTTGTTGGGGCTTTTATTACTTTTGTTAATATTTCGGTTATATACTCTGGATTCTTCTTTTCTCTTATAAGGTCATTACGCTTTTCGTTTATGAGTGTTATAACTGTATTAAATTCATATTGGTCTAATTCTATTACTCGTTCATTTCCCATCTTTTATTTCTACCTTTCTTTTTCTTTATTTTTCCTTGATTTTTCTTCTTGTTCAAAATAATCTGCAATTTTTGAATTTACTGTTATAAAGTTTTTTCTAATATCATCTAATTCTACTCTTATATCTTTTCCTTTTTCTTTGTTTGCTAATTCATTTGGTAGATTAGAAAAATCAAATTGTGAAGTTTCTAATCCATATTTTTTACATATCATATAAGAAATGCAATAAGTCTTAAATTCTTTCATTTCACTATTTTCAATATCTTGCATTTCCATTCTTGCAAATTCTTGTATAATTGTTTTTAACAAATAGTCTGATTTTAAACCTCTGCACATATATAGTTTATTTTCACTTTCTACATATTCTGCTCCTTTTTCTCCATTTGGTAATACATCAACAACTTCTCTTTCTGCCTTGCAATCCTTAAATAATGCTAATAGTAAATCTCTATCTGTATATTCTGTTTCCTCTGGTATAGGTGCATTTGTTCTTGATATATCATATTCTTCTTTTGGATTATAATATATTTTACCATTTACTTTATTAGGTTCTAGTATAGTCATTGACTTTTCAGGTTGGGTAATTTCATAACCTCTATCAATCCAATCTTGCTTTTCTTTTATTTGTATGGCATTAGGCTCTGCTTCTAATATTAACATACAATTTCCAACAGAATATTTTTCAAACCTACTTAATATATTAAGATATTGTGTAAACATATTTCCATCTTTTGATATTTTTAACGACATATTATCTATTTTTTTATAAGCCTCATTTCTCTTTTGATTTTGTTCTTTCCAATTATTATTTTTATTATATGGCTTCTTATAACTATTATTTTGACCTCTGCTATCTGTACTTTTATTATTTGTACCTAATAAATCTTCGACAATTTCATCCATTTTTATTTGCTCCTTTCTCTAATTTTATTTCTTTTTCTTCTTTTCTTCCTATTATTTTGTGTTTGTAAATGTTTTGGCTCTTTAAAATGTTTTCCTTTACTTTTTTCAGTTTCTTGTTTTAAATGTTTTGGCTCTTGTTTTTCTTTTACAACTACATTTCCTGTTGCAACTGTTTGCTCTGTTGTAATTTGATTTTCTTTCTTTAATTCTTTAGTAATTTCTTCTAGTTCCTTTTTAACTGATTTTTTTCCATTATTATATAATTTATCGTTTTCTAATTTGTTGTTGGTATTTAAGGAATTCTTTAACTGACTCTTTTCTTCCGTCTGTTCATTACTGGGAGAATATTCTTGTACTACTTCTGTTTGTTTTAATTCTTCTGGCTCTGCTAATAGTTCGTCAATCATTTTTTCATCTTCGCTCTTTTCCTCTATTGCTTTTGCTCTATCTTCTTTTTCCTTTTCTATTTCGTGTTTTATCGTTGCTATATCTGTAAAATTAAATCTCTCTGCAATTCGGTCAACTTTTGAAGCATCTTCTTGTCTAACCATAATATCAACAAGTCCGTCAATCTTCTCATTCTTTTTATCTGCTAATACACAATATAAAACACCATATTTTTTAGCTTCTTGTGAGAATTTTTTTAGATTTTCTGACCTTATTGTGAATATTTTTAATTCTTTTCCTGTTTTTAACATATTAGTAAGCCTAGTTTTTCCTTTTGATACTTTATTATCTTTTGACAGTGCAACAAGAAATGTTATAAGATTTTTTGAGCCCTCCCCTGCAATTCGTAAAGTAAAACCTACACCATCCAAATAAATTTTTATAAGTTCTTCAGCTGAATCTGATGAATTCATTGTTTTTCTCCTTTCCTTTTTGATTTTCTTTTACCTTTTCTTGCATATATTCAATATTTTCTTTTATCTTTTGTTTTCTTTCTTCTATATCTTGGCAATACCCCACCTCCTTTTTTAATGCAAAAATACTATTTGATAACTGTAAAATTTCATCACACAATTTTTGCCTTTCTTCTGCATTAGTAGTTTTTTGTCTTTTTCTTCTTAAAGTTGTTCTTGTGTGCATCTGGGCATTTATTTTATCAATAGTTTGCTTCTTATATAAAAAAAGTTCCTCCGTAGATTTTATATTATTTCTACAAAGGAACTTAATTTCATTAGATATTGTATCCATTTTCTTAATGTCTTTTCTCATATCTTGTGATATTTTGACTTTATTTCTATTGTTAGGAAATTTTCTTAATAAATAACAGTAATATAAATATAATCTATATAAACTTCCTCTTTCTTTATTTAAGTTGTATTTACTTTTTGAGTAATATCTTTTCACTTTTGATTTTGCTTCTGGAAATGGTACTCTTGGAACTTGTGAATTTAATATTCTATCTTCAATGTTTTGTATAGAATATTCTTCGCCAAAATTTCTTTCTATTCTTATATTTCTTTTGTATGGTGGTCTGCATACACTTATTTTATTTGCTCCTATTCTAATAGTATATCCCATATCTTCTAAAATTTTTTCAAAATTTTTATATGAATATGCTTGTGATATTGCATAATCAATATCTTCTTTTGCATTAGTATAATAATCTGACTTTTGTATATATGATGTATAATATTTTGTATAATCTATTTTGTGTTTTCCACACGGTTTTTCTTCAAGCACACTTAATCCATATTCTCTGCATAAATCATCTGATGTTTTTCTCATCATTGCATAATTTTCTCTTGTATTTCTATATTTTCTTCCATCTACAAATGAAACAGAATTTAAAAGAAAATGGTTATGCAAATGATTTGTATTAAGATGTGTTGAAACTATAACCTCATATTTATCTCCCCAAAGTTCTTCTGCAAGTTTTACTCCAATTTCGTGTGCAACTTTTGCTGTTACCTCTCCCTTTGCAAATGATTGAAAACCGTGATATGCAAGTACACCTTTTGTTTTACCATATCTTTTTTTAGTATATATCATATCTCGTAAAGTATTATCTTCACTACAATTTATTCCTGTTACATATAATTGTTTTTCTGTTTTAAAATCTGCTTTTGTATATTCAATAGCATTGTGTAAATCTTTGTACCAATTTTTATTTTCTGTTTTCTCTGGATTAGTCGTATATTTTATAACTTTATCAAGTCTGTTTTCAACTTTCCATAAACTTGTTGTTGCCATATTTACCACAACCTTTCCCTTATCATTGTTCTATACTCTTGCCACTTTTTAATTTCAGCTTGTAAAATTCTTTCGTCATAAGACTTGTTCCAATATGAACTTCTTTCTAATTCATTTAATACTCTTATGAAATCATTTAATGGTTTTATTATTATATCGTAAACAGATTTATCTGGTCTTTCTTTTATTTCACAACCTAAAGCAGATTCTCTCATAAAATCAGAAACATTTTTACCTGCCTTATTAGCTTTTGACTTTATTGTTTCTAACTCTGTTGGATTAACTCTTATTCGTAACATAAAATCTCTTGTTTCTTCTTTCACTTTTCTGCTCCTTTCTTTGTTCTTTTAATGGGGATTGGGGCATAGCCCCATAATTTAACAAATGTAGCCACATTTGTCTTGCTTGTTAGGACAATAAGTCTTTGTCTACAATAATACAATTTCCACATTTTTCACATATAATTTCCTCATATTCTTTTGGTAAATCATCTTCA
Organism: uncultured Clostridia bacterium; assembly: GCA_944388605.1. Classification (GTDB taxonomy): domain Bacteria; phylum Bacillota; class Clostridia; order TANB77; family CAG-508; genus CALXJJ01. The sequence goes on along the minus strand of CALXJJ010000007.1, from coordinate 35,916 downwards.
ATTTTTGTTTCATTTTCTTTTTCAAGTTCTTCATCTTCTTCATTGCAATCTTCTATATAACTTTCAACAATATCTTCCTTAATTTGTTTAATTATTTCGTTAATTAGCTTATCTAATTCTTGTTCAGTTTTTATAGAATTTTCTTCTTGTTTTTCTTCATTTTCTTTACTTAAATTGTGTGAAATTTCATCTAATTTTATTTCATAAATTTGCTTATTTTTATCTATATTTTCGAATAAATATTTTTCATTTGTACTTAATAATTCAATAAGATTTTCTAATGCTTCTTGCTTATTTTTTGCCTTTATTTCTATTTCTTTTTCTGCAATTTTTTTTATTATAAATTTAAAATTTTTCATAATTTTATCTAGTCCTTTCTATTTCTTTTTTTTTATTATTTTCTTGTAGTTTTAGTCCTAAAACTTTGCATAAATATTCGTTATAATCTTTACCGAATTTTAGGAGGTTTATCTATAATTTCATACTTGTCTGAAAGAACAGTTTGTAGTGCTTTTGTTGCATTTCTTCCTGCTTCATCATTATCTAAACATAGTACAATTTTTTTAATTTCTGGATGTTTATCTAAATATTTTTTTATTGCAATTGGTACTTTACTTTCTTTAATTAATTTTGCTGGTTGATACACTCCTGCAAGAGAAATCATTGTTTTATCTTCCCAATTTTGTCCATATAATTTGAAAAAAGAAGCAAAAGATAATAAATCTATTGCTCCCTCAAATATATAAATTGTATCTGTTTTTATATTAGATTCTAACCTAAAAGAGTAATTTTTGCTACTGCCTGTTGCATCATTTTTAAACTTACTACTATTTGTTGCTCTGCACCCTGCATACTTTGCATTTCCAAACTCATCATAACCGACAAATACAACATTATGATAGTTTTTTTCTTCATAAATCAAATGTTTTTCAATACATTTTTGTAATATTTCTTGGTCAATTCCTCTTGATTTTAGATATTGTTTTACTATATCTTCATTGCTATTTTTCTCTGGTAAAATCAAGTGTTTTTCCGTTATTTTTTCTTTTGTTTCTATAACAACTGGTGTTTTCATATTCATTCTGTCTGCAACAATTTTTGCTGATAAAGGGTATGGTATGTTTTGCACTTTTTCCATATAATCTACTGCATTTTTTCCTCCTATACCAACAGAACACCAATTCCAAAATCCATTAGATATTTTTAAACTATCGTGTGTTTTGGTACACCATTGTGTTCTTGTTTCCCTTACAAGTTCTTGTGGCTCACAAGTCGCTAAATAAGTTAATAAATCAACTTGTTTTGCTTTTGCAATTATATCTGGATGTACCCATATTCCTTTTTTTGACATAAACTATCATCTACTTTCTTTTGACTCTTTTGCTCTTTCGTATTCTGCAGTAATTATATCTATACTATCAACTATTGTAGGGTATATTACTTCTCCTAATCTTCCGTCAGCATTTCTCCAATCTTCATAACATTCTGAAAGTAAATCTTTTTCTTTTAGCAATGCTTTTATTTCTGTTTCGTCTAAATTCATTTCTTTTATTTGACCTATAATTTCATCTTTTACAATTAGTTCATAAGCACGATCTATAATTTTTTCTGGTGTACATTTTTTTAATTCTTCAACTAATTCTTTATATTCTGTATCTAATTTTTCTTCAATTTTTTGCTTTAGACTTTCTTTTTTTTCTTTCGTTTTTTGCTTATATTTTTCATCTTGTCTTGCTTCAATTCTTGCTTCAATTTGTTCTCTTAACCTTTCGTTTTCTATTTCTTTTAGCATTGTTTCTTGTACTTTTTCTCCATTATTTCCAAAGAAATATTTATCCTTATAACTTGAAAAATATACTTTATAATCAAAGTTTTCCATCATTCTATGCAATTCCATTTCTATCCCACTTGCCCACCATAAATCATCTATATCTTCAATTTTACTATAATTTATACTAGGAATTTTGTACTTTTTTATAAATATTTCGCCATTGTTTTTTAACATTTCTTCTTTTAAATCTTGATAAATTTGTTTGAAAATATCTTCTGTTTTCATATTATTTTCTGCTCCTTTCCAACAGAATATGAGCCTATAACTCTGGCTCATCTCTGTCATAATCTCTATCTTCTTTTTCTTCCTGTTCTTCTTGTTCTTCATCATCTAATACTTCTTTGTCTTTTTCATCTAAATTAAGAGAAGCATTAATTTCATCTAGTTCCTTTGTCAATTCTTTTAATTCTTCCTCTTTATTAAAAGGTGCTTTTACTTCTTCTTTTGCATTGTTAAATTGCCTTTCTGTTTCCTGCAGTTTTTCTTTTGCACTATCTAACTCCTTTACAATCCCATCAATTGCATTTTCAATTCTTGTAATGTTTCCTCTTGCATCATCTCCTAAATCAAGTGTATAAGTTTCTTTGCCTTGTAAATGTAATATAAAACTTTTTTTCATTCCATCTATGCCTAAAAGCATCTTTAATCCTCTATACTCTCCTATTAGCTCTGGTGTTGTATTTTCTTTCTTACTACAAATTTCTAGTATTTCCTTACCTGCACTCTCTTTTGTATTATATGACTTGTCTTTTAAATACATAGTAGAAAATTTTTCTTCATTATCTATATGAGTATTATCTGCCACACTTTTTATATCAATTTCTATATTACTAATTTTATCTTCTAACCTTTTTATTTCTACTGGATAATGTTTTACTATCATATCTTCAAGTGTATAAATTTGATTCAAATGATTTTGCTTTAATAGTTTTAATTTTGCTACTTTATTGTCTAATTCTGTTTTTCTAATTATTAGTGGATTTCCTGCAGCCAAAGCTTTTATCTCTGCATAGGAAAGTGCTTTATCATCTATATCATCTGCCGAACGAACTATTGCCTTTGAAGTCATTATTTGACTAATAAATTCTTGCTTTCTTTGTAACATTTGGTACATATAAGCATCAAATGTTTCTTCTGTTACATAGTTAAATATATCTATTTCGTCATTTTCATTTCCTTGTCTTACTCCTCTACCATCTTGTTGTTGCAAATCAGATGGTCTAAATGGTACATCTAAATGGTGTATTGCCTTAATTTTGTTTTGTACATTTGTACCTGCACCCATTTTAGCAGTTGACCCCATTAGCACTCTTATTTCGCCTGTTCTAACTTTTGCAAACAACTCTTTCTTTTTTGTTTCTGTATCTGCCGTATGAATAAAAGCAATTTCATTTTCTGGTATTCCTTTTGCTACCAACTTTCTTTTTAAATCTGTATATACATCTGTAAATTGCCATTCTTTTAGTTGCCATACTCCATTTACATTTTCCATTTCAAAAGGATTTGCTTCACTACCTATTGGTTTTGGTGTTGATAAATCACAAAATACTAATTGAGTTGACTTTTTATCTTTTGTCTTTTCCCATATTTCATATATATTATTAGCACAAGCATTTACCTTGCTACCTTCAAAATCTGGTATCATCGGATTAAGCAACCTTTGGTCTAGTGCTAATTTTCTTCCCTCATTAGTTATTTTTAGCATATTGTCTACATTTGGTTTTACAAGCTTTTTTCTTATTCTTTCTGCTCTTTCTCCTAGACCCTTTACCATCTCCTTTTGTATTTCACTTGGTTTTACTACTATTGTTTTATGATTAGCTTTAGGAACTGGTAATTTTAATGTTTCAGCAGTTTGTATATCTGCAATTTGCTTAAACATCGATACTAATTCTGGTAAATTATAAAATTTTGCAAATCTTGTTTTACTTCTATAACCGACTTCCGTGCAACATCTAATTCCATTGCTGTTACTGTTTCTCCAAAAGTTGATGCCCAACTATCAAATTGTAATAAATTTGCTTTTGCAAGGGTATTATACTGTAAATATCTTTGCATAGTGTACATTTCCACCATTGAGTTTGATATTGGTGTACCTGTTGCAAATACAATTCCTCTTCCACTTGTAAGTTCGTCTAAATATTGACATTTCATAAATAAGTCAGAGCTTTTTTGTGCTTCTGTCTGTGCTATTCCTCCAACATTTCTCATTTTTGTAAATAAAAATAGATTCTTAAAATAGTGAGCTTCATCAATGAATATTCTATCGCATCCTAGTTGCTCAAAAGTTACAATATCATCTTTTCTACTTTGATCATTAAGCCTTTTTAATTTTTCTTCTAATTTTGCTTTACTCTTTTCTAGTTGCTTGATAGAATAATATTCTCCGTCATTACTTCTTAAATCATCAATACCATTTAATAAATCATTTATTTGTTTTCTTAATGCCTTTTCTTGTCTTTCTTTTGACATTGGAATTTTTTCAAATTGTGAGTGTCCGAATAATTATTGCATCGTATTCTCCTGTTGCAATTTTACTGCAAAATTTCTTACGATTATTAGTTGCAAAATCCTTTTTAGTTGCCACTAGAACATTTGCTGATGGATATAATTGCAAAAACTCACTAGCAAATTGTTCAATAATGTGATTTGGTACAACAAATAAAGACTTGCTACATAGTCCAAGTCTTTTACTTTCCATCGCAGAAGCTACCATTTCAAAGGTTTTTCCTGCTCCAACTTCGTGTGCTAATAATGTATTTCCACCATATAAAATATGTGCTATTGCATCAATTTGATGTTTTCTTAAACTTATCTCTGGATTTATTCCACCAAATTGAATGTATTGTCCATTATACTCACGAGGTTTTATACTATTAAATTGTTCATTATAAATTTTAACTAACCTTTCTCTACGAGCTTGATCTTTCCATATCCACTCTATAAATTCTTCTTTTATTCTATCCTGTTTAGCTTGTGCAATTGCTGTTTCTTTTGCATTTAAAACTTTTTGTTCTTTTCCGTGTTCATCTATAACTGTATCGTTAATTCTTATATCTTTCAAATTTAATGTTGTTTCTATTATTTTATACGCATTTGCTCTTGTTGTTCCATAAGTGCTATATGCTAAAACATTTCCTTTATCTTCACTCTTTCCACTTATATTCCATTCAGAAGTATATTCAGAATAATGCACACTAATATTGTTTCTATTAGCAGATTGAGGTTTTAGTAGTTCAAACATAAATTGTTCTACTATATCTATTGGTATCCAAGTTGCTCCTAATCTTACACTTATTTCACTAGCTGACAAGTCTTTTGGTTGTACTTGTTCTAGTGCTTTTACATTTATTTTATATCGATTATCATTTTTAGCAAATTCTCGTGCTATTTTTAGTTTTTCTCTTACATTTCCACTTAAATATTCATCTGCTGTTACATAGTTTTCTTGCATAGGGTCTTTATATATGCTTCCCTCAAGGTCTTTTAAAAGTTCTTGCTCTGTCTTTCCTGTTAGATTACACATATATTCCATATCAACTTTTGCTTTTTCCGATATAGAAACAATTAAAGCATCTACACTATTATTTACTTTCGTTACTGCTTTGTGAGGTTTTATAGTTCTTTTAGTAAACATATCTGCTTTTCTTACAAATTGCTTATTCTCATTAATAATTTCAAGTGAGCATAATAAATAATAACTACTATCTTCATCAAATGCTTTCTCATTTGCTCTACTATTTATTATTCCATAAGTTTTTGTAAAATTATCATATAAGCTATTTAGTTTTAACTGTTCTTGTTTTATCTCATCTTCAGACGCATCATCTGTTTGTAATTCTATTAAATTTCTTACACAATCTCTAATTGCTATCATACCTTTTATTCTGTTTACAGTAGTCAAAGGTAATTCTTGTAAATACATTCTACTATTTTCTCTATAATATATTTGATTATCTACAATTGTATATGAGAAATTTCTTACACTTGCATCTGCTGGAATACTTGTTTCTTCCTCATCTTCTATATCTAGTTGATAATCTTCTATTTCAGAATTTATATTTATTACTGCCTCACTTAACAAATTATCTAATGTAATTTCATAAGGACTACAAGTTGATGTCATACCAAACCTACTTGTTGTCATTTCCATTTTTCCTAAAATCATTTCTGGGTGTTCAACAAAATATTTGTTCATTTTAATTCCATCTTTATTTTCTGCAATTTCTACCCAATCATCTTCTATATCTACAATTTTATCTCTTTTCTTTAAGAATATAATATCTGATGTTACTACTGTCCCAGCGTTTTTCTTAAAAGTATTGTTTGGTAATCTAATTGCTCCTATTAGTTCTGCCCTTTGTGATATATATCTTCTTACATCTTCATTTTCTTTGTCCATTGTTCCTTTACTTGTAATAAACGCTACCACTCCATTTGGTCTTACTTTATCAAGTGTTTTAGCAAAGAAATAATCGTGTATTAGAAATTTATTTTTATCATATCTTTTATCATAAAGTTTATAATCTCCAAAAGGTACATTACCAACTGCTACATCAAAAAATGAGTCTGGTAATTCTACATCTTCAAACCCTTTTACTGCTATCGTGTTTTTCTGATACAACTGTCTTGCAATTCTTCCAGAAATACTATCTTTTTCAATACCATATATTTTACATTGTTTTAGTTCATTTGGTAGCATTCCCATAAAATTACCTACTCCGACAACTTGGCTCTAAAATATTGCCTTGTTTTAATCCCATTTTTTCAAGTGCATCATAAATGGCATTTATAACTATTGGTGGTGTATAAAAAGATGTCAAAGTAGATTCTCTTGCTTCATCATATTCTTTTTCAGTTAGTATCATAGCAAGTTCTTTGAATTCTTTTGTCCACTCATCATTTTTGTTGTCAAAAGCTTCTGCAAGTCCTCCCCAACCAACATATTGTGCTAAAACTTCTTGTTCTTCATTGGTTGCATATCTATTCTCGTTTTCACATTTTTTTAATATCTTTATTGCCTCTATGTTTTTTCTAAATTTTTCTTTTTTTGTACCTTCTCCTAAATTATTGTTAATAATTTTATAGTTACTTCTTTCTTTTAATGGAATTTCTGGGTGCAAATCAAAATACTCTATCTTATTTCTTCGTTTTCTTTTTATATTTGGTATTAATTTATTTTCAGTTTTTTCTATTACTTTAGGAATATTATTATTTTCTTGTAAATCTGGATTTTTCTCATTTTGATAATTCTCTACTAATGCTTGTGCTAAATGCTTAAAATAATCAACAACATCTGCATTATGAAAGTCTATTTTTACTAGCATTTTTCTTATTTCTTCTTGTTCTTGTTTTGATGTTGCTTTTATATTTTCTACAACATTTCCTAATTCAAAATAATGAGTTTCTCCATTTGATTCAATAGAAAATATCTCATTAAGGTCAATTCTTTTTTCTTCAATAAAAGTATCTATCCATTTGTCAAATGATTTAGTTTCTTCTTTATCTATATCTTCTATTGGTGTATTTTCAATTATATCTTGTACTTTTTTTCTAGTTCTTACTTTGTCATTACCTGGATTTTCTTTTACCTTTCTGTCAAATTCATTTCTATCCATTTCTTCAACAAGTATTGGAAAGCTTAAATCTCTTAATGCTACTCTATCGTTATCTATTGAACTAATCGAAAATTGTCTTGTACCAATATAAACTACATCTCCTACCTCATATTCATAATAAGGTAATCTTTTTTCTAATTCTAAAAGCAGTTCCCTTGCTACTACTGCTAATTCACTATCATAATCTTCATCTTCATAACTTGCCTTTAAAAAGTCTATATAATCTCTAATATTCAATTCATCATTTATATCTGCTCTTATTAGCTCTATATTATCTTCATCTGTATTTTCTTGTGGTACATTGTTTATATAAGCATACAAGTCATAATCTTTTATAAATGAGTGTAATTTTTCAGCAAATTTATATTCTTCATCTTTTATATGATTTTCTAATTTCGTATTCATTTTTGGTCTATCATTTGCATCTAACCAATCGTAATACTCATCTTTTTCTATATCTGTCAAGTATCTTTCTGCACTGATAAGTTCTCTTATTCTTTTTTCTACTTGTATCCAAGTCAATCTTAACTTTGGTGCATTGTCATTATGTGATAAAGATAATACTATTCCTTTTGAATTATGATCTTCACATACTCCATTATCATCTGCACTCCTACCACCTATTCCATACTCATTTTTCAAAAAATCTGCATTTTCTTGACTTGATAAACTTTTAGTAAATTGTTCATATATTCTAAATTTACTATCCTCAATATGACTCCCCTCTTGTAAAACGCTATCAATCATTTCTTGTGTAAAAGAAAAAACAGAAGCATTTTCTGCCTCTGCTATATTTTGCTTTTGTTCATTTTCAGTTAGTAAATTAAAATTGCTTTCTAACTCATTTATAGATAATATTGAAATAAAATTATCAACTATATCATTCCAATTTTTAAAACATTCTTCTGTTCTATTAAGATATTTGCCTTTCCATAAATGTAGTCCGTTTTGATAGCTTTTATAACCAATTCTTGAACTATCATCTCCATATTCGGTATAAGCATTACCTAATAATTCTATAATATATTTTTCTAACTTTTCTCTATTATCTGTATTTTCTTTGAAAAACTGCTCTACATTTTTATACTCTTTAATAAAATTTGGAGCTTCCTTTATAATACTATTTATTGTTTCATCATCATAAAATTCTTTTATATTGTTGTCTTTTTTAGCATTATAATATTCTAAATGTAGATTAGTTCTCTCGTTACTTGTTCCTCTGCTATCAACTTGTAGCTGTTCATTTTTTTGATCCAAGTCATTTGATCTTTCGCTTTCAATTTCTCTGTTATTCCATCTTGTTTCGCCATTTTCTCTATTATCTGTTTTACCATCTTCGTTGCCATTTCCTGTATTTCTGTTAGATGTTTCGCTAATTGTTCGTTCATTAGTAATATTGTATATTCGCCTTTCTTGTTCTTCTTTAGATAATGTAACCTCATTGTTGCGAATTTCCCTGTTGGTAATTTTTCCTGTTTCATTGTTAGGTTGGGCATATTGTAATCCCCTACCTTCGTGTATTCTAGTTCTATCATCTTCAATTCCTCCTTTGACTTTTTCTTTACTATTAGAATACTCCTCTTTTTCATTATTAACAATTGTGCGATTTTTATTTTTTTCGCTTTTTTGTAAATTTATTACTGTCTTGGCAATTTCTCTTAATCCAATTTCTGCTATATCACTTATTGCAGTTCCAAGTAATATAGTTAAATTGCTGTTATCAAATTTTTTAATATAAGAGAACTCACTTTTAGCAATATATTGTTCTGGCTCAATTCCACATCTATTAAGCATCATATAAGCTACACTACCAAAAGCTGTTTGATATACTAATGATTCTATTTCAGAATTAGATAAATTTTCAAGCATAGTTCCATTTTTATATTTTATTATTGATGACATATAATCTTGTATATTGTCCATAACCATATTGTTAGCTGTTGTAATAATTACATCTACAAAACTACTATTTTCACTTATATCTCCAAATTTTGCTTCTAAAGAATATATAATTTCATTTTCATACTCTGCTTGTATGTTCCATAGCTTATATGGTGTGTTTTTATAATTGTGAGTATCTGCTACATCAAAAACTAATCTAAATGGATATTTACTATTCTCATCTTTTGCAAATACAAATATATAGTTTGCGTCTTTATTAACCCATCTATGAACTTTTTTATTCCAATCTTCCATTTCTGCACAAGCTGTTGCATTTGGTCTTTGTGCAAAAATTAAAATTTGGTCATTAAAACTGTACTTAAAGTTCCAAGAGGCTGTTTTCAAAAATGATAGCCAATTATCTTCGCTTTTAGTTATATCGTTTATTGTATCGTTATAAAGTTCTCGTGTTTCTATAATTTTTCCCATTTTGCACCTCCTTGTTATTAAGTTTCAAATAGGATTTTAAACCAACTTTTGTCTTTTATCATTTCTTGTATTTTCCATATTATTTCTATATCTTTCATATTTATTTTGTCTTGTTCTTTCAGTTTATTAAGGTCTAATACTTTGACATTTAAAATTGCTTTTTCTCCTATAATATTTATTTTTTCTAATTTTTTTATTTCTTTCTTCATTTGATTTATGCTATAAGTTGCCATTTTTACACCTACTTTCTTTAATTTAAGGTGGCCTTATAAAAGCCACCTTTACAATTTATTTATTTTTTCTTTTCTTTTGAAATTCTACTACTGCTATAATTGTTAGTAAGGTAATAGATGTTCCAAGTAAGCTAACCCATAGTATTGTATTTCTTTCATCTCCGTGTTTTAGGAGTTTCTATTTTTTGATTTTCAAATTCAAAGCTATATGCTTCATTATCTTCTTGAATTTCTATATCATCAATAAAAACTCCCTTGTCATTTATTTCTACTTTTGCAATTCTATTTGACAATTCATAACCTTTTGGAGATTTTAATTCTTTTATAAAAAATATTCCATATCTTAAATCTTCAAAAGTAACAAAACCATCTTCCTTATTGGATTTTATTTCTTCTATCAATTTAGTGCATTCTGCATCTTCATAAATTCCAAAAGTAAACTTTTCGTTGATTATTTCTTTTGTTTGACTATCTATTTTTATAACTCTAATATTTGTTAAAATAGGCATATCTTTCATTTCGATTTTTTGTGTTTGTTTATCTTCTGTAACTGTGAAAGATATTTCTTCTGTAATTTCGTATCCATAAGGAGCTATTTTTTCAATTAGTTTATAATTTTTATTTTCCTCTAGTCCTGTAACTCTATGTGCCTCTTTTGTAGATGTCCATTCATCAATTACATTACCATCTTCATCAACTACTTGTAGTTTAGCTCCCTCTATTTCTTCTCCTGTAATTAGGTCTATTTTTATTATTTCAACTACTTTATCTATCATTACTACTTTTTGAGTTTCTTTTTCTGCTGTTACTGTAAATTCAATGTCAGTTGCTTTTACATATCCATCAACTACTTTTTCTTCGTGTAAAATATAGCTTTCTCCTTCAATTAAACCACTCACTTTGTGTGCTTCATTTGTTGTTTCCCATTTATCTACTATATTCTTTGTTTTTGTACTTGTTATAGTTAATGTTGCACCTTCTATTGCATTTCCATCTTTATCTGTTTTTAATACTTCTACTGTTTTATCTATCATTACTACTTTTTGAGTTTCTTTTTCTGTTGTTACTGTAAATGTGATTTCGTTTGAAATTACATATCCATCTGGAGCATAATCTTCATATAGAGTATAGCTTTCTCCCTCTACTAAACCATTTATTCTGTGTGGCTCTTTTGTAGATGTCCAACTATCAACTATTTTTCCGTCTTTATCTACAACTTTTAGTTCTGCACCCTCAATTTCATTTCCTCCAATATCTTCTTTTGTCATTTCTACTACTTTATCAATCATTGTTATTTTTTGAATTTCCGCTATATTTTCTACTGTAAATTTAATATTTGTTGCTCTTACATATCCATTTGGTGCTATTTCTTCTTTTAGGGTATAAGTTTTTCCAACTTTTAATCCCTCTATTTTGTGTGCTTTTTCAGTAGATGTCCAACTATCAATTACTTCATTATCTTCATCTATAATAGATAATTCTGCACCAATTAATTCTTTTTCTCCAGTTATATCTACTTTGCTAATTTCTACACAAGTAGTTTCATTTTCAATATTCAAATTTACTGTATATTCTTTTATTTTTGTGTCTGTTTGTTCAAATATAACTTCGTATTCTGTTTGGTCTAATACTGCTCCATCTATTGTTGTTAATTCTTTCAAGTAATATTTTCCCATAGGAAGATTATCTACTTCTAAAGTTCCATCAGTTTTTAAATTATATTTTCCTACAACTTTTCCTTTCTCATATATAATACTTCCATCTGCGTAATCTATTACATTTTCTTTTGCTACTAATTCAAAAGATATTTGTGTAAAATCAATATCTTTTATCATAGTATTATCTACATTTTCTCTTAAATTAACTTTTTTATTTAATTTTAAAGTTCCTGTTGGTTGTTCATTTTTTGCTGTAACTGTAATCCAAGCATCCCAGTCTTCATCATATTCTAAAGTCTTATTTCTGTTGTTTACATCAAAAGTTAATTCTTCATCTAGTTCTATAAAACCTGTTGGTATTTTTATTTCAGTTAATTTATAATGACCTGCTTCTAATTTATTCTCTGTTCTTGCAATTCCTTCTTTATCTGTTGTCCAAGATGTAAAATATTGATTTCCAACTTTACATTTTACTTGTTCCCATTTTTTTGTATCTTCATTTAATTTATATAATTCAAATGTTGCATTTGAATAAGTTACAAATTTTCCTGTATCTTTATCTTGTTTTTGTAATTTTATATAAGCTTCAAATGGTAAATCATTTTCTACAAGTTCTTTTATTGGTGTTTTACTATCTCTATCAATATTTACATAGAACTGTTCTACTGTTTCTATTTCTGCAGATGGTGTATAAGTTTCATTTACTGTATATTCTCCATAAGCTAAAAGTCCAGAAACTCCGTGTCCGTCTGCTCCAGTTTTAAAAATTGAATACTCATCTTCTGCATATTCATCAAGGTGTTTTAAGGCTTCATTAAAGCTACCATAATAATCTACATATTTTGAAAGTATTGCTGTAAATTCTGCTCCTGCTACTGTTTCTGCTGTTGTATTATCATTTGTTGTTACTTTTATAACTTCAAATGGTGCTTTTTGTACTGTATTCTTTACTGTTCCTGCAATTTCTATTGTTTTTGTATTCATATCTTTATATGAAAATGTATAATCATATACATTTGTATCTTGCATATATCCTGTTGCTACCACTGTTTCTTTTGCATAATATTTTCCCATTGGCAAACCTTTAAGCATATTTCCACTAACACTTATCTCTGCAGGTGTAGAACTATTTGTGATTTTTATACTTGCTACACCATATTCATTGAAGGTAAATGTTGCAATTTGTTCATCTTTTTCAAAATAAGTTACTGTTCCTGCAACATTTGTTATTTTTTCTTTTGCATATAAAGTATATACAGTTCCTTTTAGTGTTGCATCTCCGTGATGACTCTTTCCATCTATTCTATTTTTATTACCTGTATCTCCATCTGTCTTTTCAATGATAAGATTTCCTGTTGGCTCATCATTTTCTACTGTAACACTTTCATAAATAACATTTGTATTTTGGTCTTTATATTTTAGGGTAACTACCTTTTTTTCAGTATTTAATAAATAACCTGTTGGTACTTCTATTTCTTCTATAATATAACTTCCAAGTGGTAGTTCATCTTTAATCGCATTTCCTATATCATTTGTTGTAATGGTTTCAATTGTTTCTCCTTTTGAATAGTATTTTACTGTCTTTGCCACATTGTATATATCTTCATTTGCTCTTATTATAAATTTTGCACCTTGTACCTTATCTCCATTTGAATTTGTTTTTATTACTGTTATTCTTCCTGTTGGCTCGTCATTTACTATTGCTTGTTTTGTTGTTTGATTTGGCTTTATTGTTGCTGTATAAGTTTCTGCATTTAATAAATATCCATTTGGACTAGATTTTTCTTTTATATAATAAGTGCCTTTCTTTAGCTTTTCTAGTATTATTTTTCCATTTGTTACTGTTACTTCTTGATTATATCCATTTTCTCCTGTAACTGTAAAAATAGCACCATCAACTAAATCTCCATTTGTATTTAACTTGCTCAATTCTAATCTGCCATATTGGTCAATTTTTAAATCTAATAACATTGTTACTGGATCATTGTAATTAAGAGCATATAATTGGTTTTGAACTCCATCTCTAAAAGTAAAAAATACTGTTGTATCTTTGTCTGCTGTTTCTTCTTTTATAATCCCCCAAGATTTCATTGTACTTTCTGTTATTTTATATGTTTCTTTAGTACAAGTTTCATCAACTGTAATACTTAAAGTGTTTTGTCCTTTTGTATGTGTTATTCTTATTCCATCTACTGTTTTATCAAAACTTACATAGTCTTTTAATACATTGTTTGAATCAGTTATTGTTTTTGTTTCTCCTACTTCTAATGTTATTGTTTCATTTACAAAACTAGGTTGTTTTTTCATATTTGCAATTTTTTCATTTATTTCTGCCTTAAATGAAACATATTGACTTTGAATACTTGAATCTTTAAATGTAGCATTACTTTGTCCCAAAGTTTCCCATATCATTTGTTGTGTAAATACATAATTCATTTTTCTATCTTTCAAAGATTCAGCCATTATTCCACCATCTATGACATAATCTCCATATTTACTGTACCAACCAAAATATGCTATTTTACAAGCCTCTCTCATTTTAGGATCTGTTGGTATAGAATGTTCTCCTGTTTCTATTGTACCTGTTGGAGAATCTACTCCGTGTTCTACACAAAATACTGTCAGTTTTTCTCCTGTAGTGTAATTTACTAATCTTCTTAAAAGTATTCCTACACTTCCTTTATTGTCTGTTGTATACACTCCTGAATCCCATTGCCCAGATACCCACTTTCCTGTTCCAGAACTTGTAACAGCAAAAATAGGTTGTGTTGTACTAAATAATGTTAATATTATAAATATCATTGCTAATACTTTTTGAAATTTATTTTTTTGTTTTGTTTTTAACATCAAAATTTCCTCCTTTAACCTCAAAAAAGAACAAGTCATTAACTTGTTCCATTTGCTATTATTTATTTAATTTTTATCTATAATAAAAGTTTAGTGTCCATTTCTGACATTGTGGACAAGTCCATATTTCATACCCAAATGGACAATTTTTTAAATATTCTTCCTTTGTTATTTCATCGTTTTCCCAAAGTTTACCCCATTTTTCTATTTCAGTATTATAATAATCATCTGCCTCAACCTTATTATTAAACCATTTACCAGTATTTCCACTTTCTATTTTATGATTATTTCCTACACATTCAGTTTTTTCTACTACCATTACCTCTTTTTCTGTATAACTATTATTTTGTTCTACATTACCTGTTATTTCTTCTTTATTAACACTTGTATCATCTTCTTTTGATGTATTTGTTGTTACTTGTGCTTTTTGTTCTGCTGATTTAATTATTGTTTGTTGTTTTATAGTATTGTCAGTTGTTTTATTTTGCTGTTCTTGAACTTTTGCATTTTCTATTTCTTCTTGTTCTACTTTTACAATTTCATTTTTTGTTTCCACATTTTCATTTTCTTTGACTATTCTTTCAATTATTGCATCATCTTCTGATACTTGGTCTGTAATGCTTTGTTCGTCAACTACATTGTCATAAACAGTTATTTTCTCTCCATCTTCATCAACTACCCCATAATAACTAAAACTTGAAATCAATAAAATTATAATAATTATTAACTTTCTCATAGCATTGTCCTCCTTTTTTGATTTTATTTTACAATGCCTTTGATTTTTGTTCAAATGTGCATTTTATAATTTTATATATATTTAATAATATTTATATATTCTTTTTCAGTTAGTATAGCTAGTATTAAGGGGGTGGATTGTAAGGAGGGGGATATAAAAAAAGTAGCTACAAATATATTTTACTTGTTGCTACATTATCTTTCATATTCATATCTTTTTTGTTTCTGTTTTTCAAGTTCTGCAACTTTCTTTACACAATGCACAATATAGTCTTGTTTTTCTTCTTGTGATTTATATTCATCTGGAATATATTTATCAACTTTATCTTCTGGAATTTTAAATTTTGGAATTTGATTAGGTTTTTCTTCATCTAGTATATTATCAATTTCTTCCATTGTTAATTTTCCACTTTCACTCAACTTTCGCATCTTTATTGCTTGTGGGTGTGATGGAAATGCATCTGTATATTCTATTGCATCAAATACTTCTTGTTGTTCTTCCTTTTTTAAATATGAAAGTTCAACAGCAGGTCTTAATTTCATTTTTCCCTCATCAACAATTTTTAATAATTCTGGTATTAGTTCAGTAAGTCTAACAAATCTTTGTATATTGCTAGAACTTTCTCCCATTTCTTCTGCAATTAGTTCTCTTGTAGTTTTCCCTTGTAACTTCTGTTCCGTTGGGGCAGAAGTTAAATCATTTCTTTGTCCTTGTTTTTTCATTGCTTCCAATTTCATTTTAAAAGCAAATGCTTTTTCACTTGGCAATATTTGCTCTCTTTGATTGTTACTATCTACCATTGCTATTGTTGCTTCTTCATCTGTCATTTCTCTTACTATTGCTTTTATTTCTGTTATTCCTGCTATTTGACAAGCTCTTTTTCTTCTGTGTCCAGAAATCATTTCGTAGCCACCATCTTTTTTAGGTCTTACTAATACGGGGTGTATAACTCCAAATTCTTTTATAGTTCGTACCATTGAAAGTAGTTCATCATCTTCTCTAACTTTATATGGGTGGTTTGGAAAACTTGTAATTTCGTTTATTGGAATTACTTTTACATACTCTCTGTTTTTGTTATCTCTTTCTTCTTGAGATAAAAACATATCATCTAATGTTATCTTTGGTAACTTCATTTTTTCCTCTTTCATTATCTAATAACACCTCCTTTGCAAAATTAGTATAGGCTTGGGCTACCTTACTGTTTCTGTCATAAGCAAATATGCTTTTTCCTTTTGAGGTGGATTCAGCCGTTTTTATTGCACAAGGTATTTGTGTATCATATAATTTTACAATATTTCCATATTGTTCTTGTATTTCGTGCTTTATTGTACTCGGCAGTTTTGTTCTACTATCTACTAATGTTAAAAGTATTCCACCGACTTTTAAATCTTGGTTTAGATGTTTTTTTACTTTGGAAACAATATTAATTAAATTTCCCATTCCTCTTGCTGACAGGTATTGACTTTGAACTGGAATTATAACTTCATCTGCTGTGGCTAATGCGTTCATTGTTACCATATTTAATGATGGCATACAATCAATTATAATGTAATCATATATACTTTTTAGTTCACTTAAACAATTCTTCATTGCATATTCTCTACTCATAGCATTTGATAAATTTTCTCCTGTTACTGATAAATTAAGATTAGATGGAATTAAATCTACACCCTCTTCATTATGCAATATTGCTTTTTCTGGTCTTATTTCTTCGTCATCTATATATCTGTCAATTAGAGTAGAAAGTGTTTCTTCAACCTCATTTTCGTCAAATCCCATATATGTTGTTAGATTTGCCTGTGGATCTGCATCAACTACTAATACTTTTTTATTATTATTTGCTAGTGCTACACCTAAACTAAAAGCTGTTGTCGTTTTTCCTACTCCACCTTTTTGATTTGCTATTGCTATTATCTTACACTTTGCCATTTTCTTTGCCCTCCTTTCTTTTAAATTTAGCCTTTAATCAATTTTTTGGTTAAAAGCTATGTAGTTTTTCATATTAAATGAAAAAAAGGCAAATTGACTTTAAATAATCAACTTGCCTTGTATGTTTTCTTATAATCAAAGAATTTTATCATCCTTGTTTTTTGATTTTTTATACTTTTTATCTATTTCTTCTATTTGTTTATCTAATTGTTTTCTAAATTCTTCTGCTCCATATAAATATATTTGGTTAATAACTCCTTGTTTAATAACTAAATTTGCTCTTAATATTGAGTCATTAAATTTATTCAAAAGATTTTCTATTTGTTCCTCATTTACTATGTTAGGAAATACTATGCTATTATTTTCTATTTTCCATTGTTCTTCTCTAATTAAAGTTCCTAAAAAACCCTTTTGTCCATCTTCATCATATTCGTGCAGTTTTGCATAATTAAATAACTGTTCTACATTAAATTTTAGTTCTTTCTTTTCTTCCATATCTGTTCCTCCTTTTTCTATTTAAGCAGTATATTATTATCTTATAAATTATACAAATGTGAGATTTTTTATCTTGCACCTTTATTTTTAGTGTGCTTTTTTTCAAACTCTTTTCGTATTCTTTTATGAATTTTCATTGCACTTTCATCGTCAAAGTCTTTCTCTATTGATATTTTTCCTTTTTCTAAAAAATCTTTTGAAAGAATAAACTCTCCAGTATCTAAAAATTCATATCTCCCCTCTTTATCTTTTCCTGCATACATTGCTGTAACTGGCATATTTTGTGTTGCAGATATTGGAATATTTACTGTTAAAAATGTTCCTACTTCTAATGTTTCTAAAAAGTTAATTGCTTCATCTTCTTTCATAATCTAAATTCCTCCTTTATTGTGGCACAAAAAAAGAGCTACCTACATTTTCATAACATAGTTAGCTCTAATTATTTGTTATTCTTTCTTGTTCTTGCCTTGTAAAATTCCTCAACTAAATATTGGTTGTCATTATCTTCTAAATTAATAAATTCTTCTGCATTATCTATAAAATTATTTATTGAATCATTTATTATCGTTAATTTGTCTGTTTTATTTAATTCATAATTGTCTATAATATTTTCAAATATAAATGTTTTAAGTTCTTCTTCTGCATCTATTAAGCAATATATATTTTCAAATAATGCAGGTACTTCTAATTTTATTGCATATTTTATATTTTCATTAAATAAACAGATATCTAATAATTTCTCTAAACACTTTTCTACAAGCCTAGTCAAATTATTTAATATTCTAAATTTCATTTTTAAATCTTGATAATCTACTATATTATAAATCTTTTCTTTTGATTTTTCTAATTTAAAATTTGTAATAGACGAATTATATCTATCCATTTCACGATTTAATTCTAATAAATCATTTATTACCGTTTCTATCGTTGCTAATATGAAGTCGTGCATTATTTTTTCTGGCAAGCTATTTATCATCTCAATATTATCTAGCATTTTATATAATGTATCATAACTATTTGAAAATACATAATGATAATAACTATTGCTTATAATTTCTTCAATTCTATTATTTTTTTCGTTTGTCTTTGTTTCTTTATTAATTTCTTTTTTCACTACAATTCCTCCTTTAAAAAAAATCTAATATTGCTATTAGATTTTTTTGCTATTTTTATTTTTTATCTATTAAAACTCTTTAAATCTCATTAAATTTTTTAATGCAATTTTAATGCTACCAGACTAAATTTATTGAAATTTATTAAAATCATCATTTTTTTGTTTTTTCTTTTTTGTACTCCAGATCCATTGCTATAAGTGTATTTGAGCGTTATTAGAATTTATTAAAACTTATTAGGATTTCTTAAATGTTCTAATTCAAAGGTTTCATTGTTGGGAATAATAATACATCTCTTATAGATGCCTCATTTGTTAAAAGCATAACTAATCTATCAATTCCCATTCCCATTCCTCCTGTCGGAGGCATACCATATTCAAGTGCTGTTACAAAGTCCGTATCCATCATGTTTGCTTCATCATCTCCTGCTTCTCTTTGTTTTACTTGATTTAGGAATCTTTCATATTGATCAATAGGATCATTTAATTCTGCAAAAGCATTAGCATATTCCCTTCCACCAATAAACAATTCAAATCTTTGTGTCATTCTTCCATCATTTTCCATTTTTTTAGCAAGTGGCGAATTTTCTATTGGATATTCATATATAAATGTTGGCTCTATTAGTGTTTCTTCTACTTTTTCATCAAAGAATGCTACTATAATATCTCCTCTTTTAGTTTTAATAGGGTCTACTGGGATACCTGCCTTTTTAGCAACTTCTTGTGCTTCTTCATCTGTTGTAATAGTATTAAAGTCAATTCCTGTTACTTCTTTAATTGCATTAATCATAGTAACTCTCTTCCATGAAGGAGTTAAATCTATTTCTTGCCCCTGATATGTTATTTTAGTTGTACCTAGCACTTTCTCTGCTACTTTTGAAACTAATTCTTCTGTTAAATCCATCATATCCTCCAAATTTGCAAATGCTTGATATAACTCTATACTTGTAAATTCAGGATTATGTTTTAAATCCATCCCTTCATTTCTAAAAATTCTTCCAATTTCATATACTCTATCAAAACCACCCACTATTAATCTCTTTAGATATAGTTCTGTTGCAATTCTTAAATACATATCTATGTCTAGTGAATTATGGTGTGTTATGAATGGTCTTGCAGTAGCTCCTCCTGGAATTGTATTTAAAATAGGGGTCTCGACTTCCACATACTTCTTCTCATCAAGAATTTTTCTTATTTCTTTTATTATTTCTGTTCTTTTTACAAAAGTATCTTTCACTTCTGGATTTACTATTAAATCTACATATCTTTGTCTATATCTCAAATCTGTATCTTTTAATCCATGGAATTTTTCAGGAAGTGGTCTTAATGATTTTGATAAAAGTGTAAGTTCTTTTGCATGAATTGATATTTCTCCTGTTCTTGTTTTAAATACAAAACCTGTAATACCTATTATATCTCCAATATCATCTTCTTTAAAAGCTTTATAGCTTTCTTCACCTAAATCATTTATACTTACATAACTTTGTATCTTCCCTGTACTATCTTGTATATGACAAAATGATGCTTTTCCCATTATTCTTTTTGCCATAATTCTTCCTGCTATTGTTACATCTTTTCCTTCTAGTTCATCATAATTATCTTTAATTTCATTGCTTGTATGTGTTCTATTAAATTTTGTTATTTTAAATGGATCTTTTCCCTCTTGTTTTAATTTATCTAATTTTTCTTTTCTAACCTTCATTAATTGGTTCATGTCTAATTCTTTTTCTTGATTATTATCTTGCATAAGTCCCTCCATCTATGGTAATAAATACCATTTAATTTTTAACTGTCACATATTATATAACATTTTACGAATTTTGTAAACCTAAAGAATTAGCATTTTTTAATATATTAGGAAAAGTCATTACTTCCTTTTCCTAATATATTAAATTCATTGCACATAATTTTGACTTTGCAAAATTAGCTTAGGAACAAATTTACTAAAAAGCCAAAGAGATAGTTAAAGTTTATATTAAATTAGTTCTTCCTAATTTGTTATATTTTATACAATTTACACACAAATACGCTTTCTCAGTTCTCTTGCATTTTCCAATGCTATATTTGTTACATCTCCATTAGAAATTCTCGCAATTTCGTTTATTATTTCTTCTTCACCTAATAAATCTATTCTTGTTATAGTCTTCTCATTCTTTACTTGTTTACTTATATAATAATTAAAATCTCCACTTGCTGCTATTGTTGCTAAATGTGTTATACATAATATTTGATGATTAAATGATATTTTCTTTAGTTTTTCACTAACTGCTTTTGCTGCCTTTCCACTTATTCCAGTATCTATTTCATCAAATATTAAAACAGGCACTTCATCTATATCAGCAAAAACTGTTTTTATTGATAGCATTATTCTTGACATTTCTCCACCAGAAGCAATCTTACTAAGCGGTTTTTCTACCTCTCCTTTATTTGTTTGTATCATAAATTCTACTTCATCTTTACCTTTACTTGAAAATTTATTTGTTTTCACTATATTTATATTAAATTTTGCATTTTTCATTTCCAATTCCATTAATTCTTTGTTTATTTTTTCTGATAAAATTATCCCCCCATTAATTCTTATTTCATGCATTTTATCTGCTAAAATATTTAGTTCTGTTTCTAATTTTTCCACTCTTTTTCTGTTTTCATTATTTATTTCTTCAGCATTTTCAATTATTTCTATCTCTTTTCTTAGATTTTCAGCATAATTTAATATCTCTTCAATACTATTTCCATATTTTCTTTTTAGATTACGTATAGTTTCTAATCTTTCCTCTACTATATTTCTATCTTTTTCTTCAAAATTTATATCTACTGTATAATCAGATACATCTCTTGCTATTTCCTGTACTTCATAATATACACTTTTTAGTTCTGTTAATTTTTCTTTATATTTTAAATCTAAATCTTCTATTTTTTCTAAATCTCTTATTGAGTTATTTATAGCATCTATTGCTATATTTGTTAAATTATTATTTACTTCTTGCAAATTTATTAGAATTCTCTCTGAATTTTGCATTATTCTTCTTTGTTCCTCTAATTCTATGTCTTCATTTATCTTCAAATCTGCAGTATTTATTTCTTTTATTTGATACTTCAATAAGTCCAATCTTCTTTGCTTTTCTTTTTCATCTCCATAATTATTTTTTAAATTTTCCTTTAAGTTTTTATATTCTTCATACTTTAATTTATATTTACTTTCTATATCATATATCTCTTTTTGTAAATACTTATCTAAATATTTTATATGATATGTAGTATCTAATAAAGTTTGGTTATCATTTTGCCCATGTATATCTATTAAATTTTTCATAAATTCTCTTAATTCATTTACTGTACACATTCTACCATTTATTTTACACATATTTCTACCATTTGAATAAATTTCCCTTGATACTATTATGTTTCCATCTACAGAATTCTCATTTTCAGGGCAATAAAAGCATGCTTCCACAAAAGATCCGTGTTTCTCCATATCTAATCATTTCCTTGGAAAATCTACCTCCTGCAATAATACCAAAAGAATCTATTATCAAAGACTTACCTGCTCCAGTTTCTCCTGTTAGTATATTTAATCCCTTATTAAAATCTACTGTCAAATCATCTATAATACCAATATTTTTTATATGCAAAGTACTAATCATTTTTTACCTCCGCTTTAGTTTTTGAACTTTTGTTTGGTATTATTATACTATATTTTTTTTATTTGTCAATATATTTGCAAAAATTTGTTTGTATTTTGTTCTTATTTTTTATACAAAAGAAAGTCATCCTTTCCTATTGTATAAAAATCGCTACGCTCCAACGAATGCACACAATTTTACTTGCATAAAATTGGCTTAGGAACAAATTTACTAAAAAGCCAACGAGAAAATATTAAATTAGTACAAATTTTAAGGCTTTCCGATTTGTTCTTATAATTACTTAAAATTTAGACAACTATTGTTAATACAGTAAATATTATTATTTTTACTAAAATATTCAAAATCAAATTATAATTTACTAAAACGACTCCATTTTTATTAATTTCTTCATATGCATTTATTATTTTTTTCTTTTCTTCATCTGTTAATAGTTCCTTTTCTTCAATATATTGTTTTGTTATATATTCAGCTCTAATCATTGCATCTGTTTCTAAATAGCTTCTTATAATATAATATATAAAACTCAAAATTAATATTATAAATAGATGAAAAAACAAATTTTTATATATTCCTGCTATTAATAATATTAATGATAATATGTAATATAACATATATATGTTTGAATATACAAAATTAAATTTTAATATTCTTTTATTTTGAATTGAATGAATACATTCATGTATTACCGTTTGTACTCTTGTGAATGTATTTTTTATATTTGCTATTATTATAGTATTTGTAGCAACAATATACAAACTAGTTTTTGTATTCTCATCTTCTTTTATTTTCACATCTTCATTTTTTATTTTTTTTAATATTTCTTCACATATCTGTTTATTCTCTGGAAATTTATTCATTATATTATTTAAATTTTCATTATATCCAATTTCTTTTAATTTTTTGATATTTTTTATTTTAATAGAAAATATTATCTTTAAAAGTATTAAAATTAATAATATTAATAATATTGTTATATATTCCATACAATCCTCCTTCTATTTTATATAATGTCAAACTTATTTTTTTGACTTATATGGTACAATAGCGGGCTTTTTAGATTTTTTTCTCTGTTTATAATATTTTAAAGCCCGCGTTTATTGTTCGCGCGCTAAATTTTACATGTGTAAAATTTGTGTGCATTTGGCATAGTCGTTCTAGTATAGGAAAATCTTCGCTTTTTCCTATTCAAGGACAAATATCGCTTTGCGAGAACTTTCCTCTACTTTTCTAACTTAAACTATATATATTTAAGTTCTCGAAGAAGCGTAAAGATTTGTCGTCGCGAAAAATTGCATAGCAATTTTTCTGTGCAATGTTGTTATTTTGTTGAATAGGAAAATCTTCGATTTTCCCTATTCAACAAAATAAGCACACTAATTTATGTGCTTATTGATAAAATTTCCTTATAATACATCTTTTACTGATTCTGCTATAATTTTATTAACATCTGCAATCATAACATTAAATTTAATTTCAGCCTCAAAATATTCTTTTATTTCCTTATCACTAACTAATTCCACATACTCTTTTTCTAATTCTTTTGTTCTTTCTACGTTTTGCTCTTTTCCTTGCATTGCAAGTAATTGAATTTCATATCTATCTTTTTCAAATTTTTCAACTTTTCCTTTTTTTTCAGTATTTGACATAATTGAATCTTTTAATTTTTTATATATTTTATACTCCTGTGCTTCCCTTATTTCATAAGCTAATCTATTTGCTGTATCATAAACATTCAATTTATACACCTCACTAATTTACGCATATGCATGTCTCTTTTTGAAAGATAACAAGTTTGTAATTTCTTTTTCTGTATTTCTTGCCTTTCTTGTCTTTTTTGCCTTTTCTTGAACCATTTGATTTGCTGTTCTTTCTGCCATTGTTTGGCAAATTGCTCTTTGATATGTAAAATGGGTATCTTGTGCTATTTTTGCCCAATTAAATTGTTCTTTTACTTTTATTTTTGCGTTTTTTGAAACATTATCACATAATTGAGGATTATATAACAAAGATAATACTGAATCTGCTATAGAATTTGAATTTCCACAATAGCTTTTCATCCCTGTCACTCCATGTTCTACTATTTCATTTAACCCACCAATATCTGATACAACAGTTGGAACTCCTGCAAGCATTGCTTCTAATGCAACTATTCCAAATGGTTCATATGTACTTGGAAATACTGCTATATCTGCACATTTATACATCTTTTGTACTTGTTTTGAATTTAAATATCCTGTAAAATACACTTTATTTCCTAGTCCCATTGAATTTGCTTGAACTTTTAATTCGTCCATCATGCCACCTTTTCCAGCTATAATTAATTTTGAATCATGATATCCATTAAGAATCTTAGGCATTGCAGAAATTAAATGCTGTATTCCTTTTTCATATACAAGTCTTCCCATATATAATATTATTTTTTCATTATCCATAGCAAATTGTCTTCTAAAATCATAATCCCTATCTACACCATTAAAATTCGTTAAATTAATTCCATTTGGTATTACTTCTATTTTATCAAAAGGTAATCCAAATAATCCTTGAATATGACCTTTCATATAATTACTATTTACTATAACTTCTGTTGCTTCATATGTTAACATCCATTCTGTATCATTTATATATCTTTGTGTTTCATCATGTATTCCTGAATTTCTTCCGCTTTCTGTAGCATGTATTGTTGCTACTATTGGAATATTAAATGCGTTTTTCAAAGATTTTGCTGAATATGCAACTAACCAATCATGTGCATGTATAACATCAAACCTTCCTTTATTTTGTATTACTTCTGTTGCTTTTGCAACTAAATTAAAATTCAACTGCATTATCCAGTCTATAAAATTATTCGGATGAATCATATAGTTGTCTACTCTATATACATCCACACCTTTATCATTTTCATATTCTGGTACATCTGTATTTTCTCTATATGTAACAACTGTAACCTCATGTCCATCTTTTATAAGTCTTTTAGATAGATCATGCACAACTCTTGCAATTCCTCCAACTATTCTTGGCGGATACTCCCATGTAAGCATTAGTATCTTCATTTTAAGTTCCCCTTCCTTGGTAAATTTTCTTTCGTTTTTCTTCTATCTTTATTTTATCCAATATTTTGATAAAAGTAAACAGTTTTTGATAAAATAATAAAATTTTTTCTTTTGTATTTTCAATTAATCTTGTATCGCAAAATTTATTCCTCTTGCCACTACAGATGACATGTTTAATATAAGATCATCTATTTCTTTTGGTGTTACTATCATATTATATTCTCCTACATTTAGAGCTTCTTTTACTTCTTCATATTTATCTTCTTTTTGTAAATTATTTAAAAATTCATTTGACTCGGCTTTTTCTTGTAATCTATCTATAAATATATCTATTCCATCTGATACTAATGTAGCAAGCTCTACAACTGTAGGCACTCCTATAGCTATAACAGGTATTCCTAAACTTTGTTTACTCAGTTCTTTTCTAGCATTTCCAACACCTGCTCCTGGTACAATTCCTGTATCTGACAGTTGAATTGTACTACTTATTCTATTTATACTTCTTGATGCTAAAGCATCAATTACAATTAATAACTTAGGTTTAACATTATCTATAATTCCTTTTAATATTTCTTGTGTTTCTATTCCTGTTGTCCCTAATACTCCTGGTGCTATTGCACTAACAGGTCTTGCTCCTTCTTTTACATATTGCGGTACATATTTCAACAAGTGCCTTGTTATATCTATTTCATTTACAACCTTTGGTCCTAAAGCATCTGGCGTTACAGATTTATTTCCTAATCCTACTACTAAAACATCATCTTGATTATTAATATGTTCCTTTACTAAAATTCTAAGTTCGTTTGTTAATGTTTTTGCAGCATTTGATATTTCTTCCTCTCTTGCAATTTTTAAATTCTTAATATCTATTGTTATATAATTTCCTACTGGTTTACCAATTGCTTTTACTCCGTTTTCATTAATAATTTTCACCCTTTCTACTTTTATTTGGTCATTTATATTTTCATCTTGTGTTTCTATCCCGTCAA
This sequence comes from uncultured Clostridia bacterium, assembly GCA_944388605.1. Taxonomy (GTDB): domain Bacteria; phylum Bacillota; class Clostridia; order TANB77; family CAG-508; genus CALXJJ01. Next base: position 9,405 of record CALXJJ010000007.1, on the reverse strand, counting down.
TATTGTCTTGCTGATTATTCATTTTTTTATAAATTTCTGTTCTTTCATTTGCTAAATCTGTTCTAAAATTATACATAAAAATACCTACCTTTCTAATACTATTATTAGAAAAATAGGCATTTTTTATACATTGCTATGAACAATATCTACAAAGAATTGATTCTAATCCTATATTAATATCAATAAGTCCTGTTTTGTACTTAAAGTCTAAATCTATAAATTCATTTAATACATCTTTTATATCTTGTTCTTTAAAATAACTTGCTTGTTTTTTATATTTCGTTGTTAAAAACATTTGATTTAGCTTCAGATTCATACTTTGAGCTAAATTTCTATTATATTTTTCTGATAATTTAACTATATATAATTTTTTAAAATGATTATATAATGTTACAAAAATTTTCTGTATAGGCTCTTTTGCATAAATCAGATTATATAATACTTCCATAGCCTTTTTTATATTTTTTTGACCCAGATTATCTGTTAAATCAAAAATTATGCTTTCAATTTGCTTTATACATAATAAATCAATTTCTTTTTTTGTTATTGTTCCATTTTCTCCTACATATTCTATTAATTTTCTTGATTCATTTATCAAATTTTCCATATTTGTACCACAAGACTCTACCAAATATTTTAAATCTACATCATATATATTTACTTTATACGCTTTTATAATTGCTTTTAATCTATTACATAAATCAGAAACTTTTAGTTCTTCAAAATTACATACTACTCCATATTGATCTATTACTTTATATAATTTATTCTTTTCCGCTTCTTCCTCTATAAAAACAATAACACAAGTTTCTTTTATAATATCAATATTATCTTTTATATAATTTGATACTTTTTCTATCAATTTGGACATTTGAATATTCTTTTTCTTACCTTCCTTTTTTAGTAGCCCAGTATTTCTTGCAATTATTAACTTTTTGTCATATCCAAATGCAGGTGTTTCTATATCAGATATAATATTGTTAACATTTGATTCATCTATTGTTATATAATTTATTCCTATTACTAAATTTCCAAAGTTCTTTTTAATTTTTTTTAAATTTGTTTCTAAAACATATTTTTCTACTCCATATAATAAATATATACTGTTTAACTTTCCTTCTTTTAACTCTTTTTCTAAAATATTTGGCATCATTTCTATATTATGTCCTCCTATAATTTTACAGAAAATTTTGAACTATGTGCATGACAAATAGCTGCTGCCATACTATCTGTTGTATCATCTAATTTAGGTAATTTGTCTACACCTAATATAGCTTTTACCATTTTTTGTACTTGTATTTTATCAGCTCTTCCATAGCCTACTACTGACTGTTTTATTTGTAATGGAGTATATTCATATGTTGGAATATTCATTCTGCAACCTACAACCAATATTACTCCTCGCGCTTGTGCTACATTTATAGCTGTTTTTGCATTGTTATTAAAAAATAATTCTTCTACAGAGATAGCTTCTGGCTTATATGTTTTTATAATTTCTTCTAAATCATTATTCAATTTTAACAATCTTTGTGGAAAAGATTCGCCTGCTTTAGTTAGTACAGCTCCATGAGTAATTAAATGAAATTTATTTCCTATATAATCTATAACACTATAACCTGTTATAGCGAATCCTGGATCTATACCTAGTATCCTCATTTTTTCATTTCCTTTCATTAGTATAAATATTTCTATTTTCTTAATATAATTCTATAAATTTCTGCCACACTCCAACATTGCGCAAATGTTCCATTAGCTTCATAAGGTTTTGCCGAATCATATATTTCAGAAATACTTCCTATAGTAGAACGTTCTGTCATCTCATATATAAATGTATTTTCTACATCTTCGCAAAACTGTTCTAAATAATTTGATAATTCATCATTTTCTTCATTAAACTTAATAATATTCTTTAATGCATCATAATATAATCCTAAAAGCCAAGGCCATGTTATACCTTGATGATAACTTAAATCTCTTTTTTTAAAGTCTCCTTTATATATTTCAACATATCCTGGTTCACCTTTTGCTAATGTTTTTAGTCCATATTTAGTTAATAATTTTTTTGTAACTGTCTCAAATATATTTTTAGCAATCTTAGTATTTGGATCTATAACAGGATGTGATAGACTTATTGCAAATAATTGATTTGGTCTTATTTTATCATCACCTATTACATCAAATAAACATTTTTTCTTGGTATTATAAAATTTTTCTTCAAATGTTTTTTTACATTTTTCTGCCATTTCTTTATAGTTAATTGCTTCTTTTTTTCCTTCATATTTAGTTGCAAGCTCTTCCATAATTTTTAGTGCATTATACCATAAACTATTTACTTCTACAGCCTTTCCATTTCTTGGAGTCACTGCAATATTATCTACTTTTGCATCCATCCAAGTATTTTGTGTTTCTTTTGTTCCAGAAGATATTAATCCATCTTCATCAAGATAAATATTATTTCCATCAACATCAACTTTATGACTATATGCATCTATTATACTTTTCAAATATACATATATATTTTCTTTTATAAATTTATCATCATATGTATATTTTAAATATTTATAAACCTGTTCAAATAATAATAATGATGCATCTACACTATTATATAAAGGTCTATTATCATATCCAGAATATCCATTTGGTACTAAACCATATTTTATATCCCTTACACATGTAAGTATAACTTCTCTTGCCTCTTTATATCTTCTTGGAATAAGTAATATGCCTTCAAATGATATTAATGAATCTCTACCCCAATCCAAAAACCATGGATAACCAGCTATTAAAGTAGTAAGTCCAAAACTTGATCTTTTAACAACAAAATTATCTGTAGCTATAATATAGTTTCTCATAAACTTTAAATAGTCTTGTTCTTTTGATTTTTTGTCTCTTTTATTTATCATATTAGAATCATATAATATTCCATTTATTCTTCTTAACTCATTGTCTATAATATCTTTTGCCTTTATTTCTTCTATATTATCTTCTAAAGAACAGATAAATGTAATATCTTTTTCCATATTTGGAAATATTTCTATTTCGTATACACCTGGTACTACATGATTTTCTTTTGATGTAAACCCTCTTTCTTCCTCTACAGGATAATACATATTATAAAACATATCATTTTGATGAGGCACATATTTTCCATCTGTTACATTCATATATATTGGATGCATATATTCTTTATCAATTACAACTTTAAGTTTATTTCCTATATTTTTTTGATCTACTTCAAAAATCCTATCTGTACTTGTTTTATGAAAATCTCTATAATTTAATAATGGTGCTAATTTTAATATAGTTTTTGCATCCTTGTTTTTCACTCTGTATAATATAGTAACTGTATTTTTACCATATTCCATACATATTAATTTTTTTACTATAACTCCATTAACTTCATAAGTAAAAATAGGTATATAATCTTTCTCAAAATTTGTTAAATATTTATACCCTTGTGATATATAATTTTCACATAGATTAGTAGTAAGTACATATTCTTTACCATTTATTTCTATACTTTCGTCTACTTTTGATAAAATTACATATCTATTAGCCGGTGGATTGAATGGTGCTACTAATAATCCATGATATTTTCTTGTATTTGCTCCTAGCATTGTAGAAGCAGCATATCCTCCTATTCCATTAGTTATTACCCATTCTCTTTTTAACATCTTTTTTACAGAATCTTTTGTAACTTTCATTTATTTTTCTCCTATCTTTTATAAATTTTATAATACCAAACGTATTTATATTAAGTTTATAATCTTTACTATTATATGCATTTATTACTTATGTATTTGATTTCTATTTTTTTCCTCTTTAATTTTAAGCTTTTTGTCACTTTCTTGTATTGATTTTATTCTTTCTTGATATTTAGAAATAAATTTACTCTTCCCTTTTATAATATCTTTTTTCTCTTTAGGTATCTTTCTCTTATTTTTCTTCAATATTTTCTTTTCGCTTTTTAGTCTATTATTAAGCATTATATATTGTGCATCATTTTGTTTATCCCTAAATTTTAAATCATCACATATTAGTTCTATTATACTTGTAGCTATTGCATCTGGATTATGTCTTATGTATTCTCCATCAATATATGATAAATCTCTTTGCATTAAGTTTACACCATATGTCTTGGCTTTTGATATATCTTGTATTACAAATTCTGCACCTTCCATATTATATTTACGTACAAATTCAGGCACAATTTCCCCTGTATCATAAATACAATAATCTATAATACCTTTTCCTGCGTGAGATATAATTGCTTCTAAATGATCTGACAATGAGTAATTATCTGTTTGTCCTGGCTCTGTCATTATATTACTAATATATATTTTAAATGCTTTTGATTCTTTTATTTCTTTTGATACTCCTTTTACTAAAAGGTTTGGTATAACATTTGTATATAAACTTCCTGGTCCAATTATAATAGCGTCTGCTTCTTTTATTGCTTCTAACACTCCAGGAGCAGGTCTACAATTTGATGGTCTTATAAATACTCTTTCAACTTTACTAATCTTTTCATTTATTCTATTTGAAATTTCTTTCCTATTTTGTAATACTGTTCCATCTTCCAGCTCTATACAAATTTTAATTTCTTCTAATGTTACAGGTAAAACTCTACCAGTTATATTCAAAATATCCTTACTTGCATCAATAGCTTCTGCAAAATTTCCTAAAATATTCTGCATTGCTAAAAAATATATATCTCCAAATGATAATGATTTTAGCTTTCCATTTTCAAAATTATAATTCATCAAATTTTGCATTGCTGTTTCATTTCTTGATAGTGATATAAAACTATCTTTTATATCTTCTAAAGGTAAAGCTCCTAACATTTCTCTTGAATTTGTGGCTTTTTCTCCATAATCTGATACTGTAACAATTGCAGTTATATTATCTGTATATTTTTTTAAACCTTTTACTACTGTATTAAGCCCACTACCTCCTCCTATTACAACAATTTTTGGTCCTTGCGAATACACCTTTTTATTAAATATTAAAGATTTAACCTGTTGTCTATTTTCTCCTTGATGCCTTATATCACTTTCTTTTACTAAAATTTCTAATGTTCTTTTTTGCATAAATACTATACTTAATATAACCATTGTAAATCCTACAATAAATATTAAAGCAATAGTTCCCACTTCATTAAAGCTTATCTCTTTTGTAACAAGTAGTTTAGACATTCCATAAGATGAAAATATTATTCCTAAAATTAGCAATATCATCCATCGTTTCATTTTGGCTTCATTTTTAAACCATCTAAAAAAACCTTTCATTATTAATCCTCTCATTTCTTTATATTTATAGTATTTACTCTCCTACAATTTCTATTTCTAATTCTAAATTAACATTAAATTTTTCCTTTACTTTCTTTTTTATATATTCTGTCAAATTTATCACATCTTCTGCTGTTGCATTTCCATTATTCACAACAAATCCTGAGTGAATTGTTGAAACACTTGCTCCACCAATCTTATATCCTTTTAACCCACATTCATCTATTAATTTAGCTGCAATAAAATTTTTTCCTCTTCTAAATGTACTTCCTGCACTTGGCATATTTACTGGTTGTTTTTCTTTTCTATCATTTATAATATTGTTCATTTTTTCCTTTATTTTATTTTTATCATCTTGTATTAATTTTAGTTTAGAACTTAATATAATATATGGTTTATCTGAAAAAATACTATGCCTATATGAAAATTCATGTTCTTTATTATTTATTTTTTTTATTTCACAATTTTCGTCCAAATATGTAGTTTCAATTATAATATCTTTCATTTCTCTGCCATATGCACCTGCATTCATTCTTATTGCGCCACCAATACTTCCTGGTATTCCAGATGCAAATTCTAAACCCGAAAGTCCTATTTTCTGTAATTTAATTGCTAGAAATGGTAGTGAAACACCTGAATCGACTATAACTTCATTATTACTTACTCTTATATTGTTTGTTAAAATCTTTAAAGTTATTCCTCTTATTCCATTATCTCTCACTAATAAATTAGTTCCATTTCCAACTACTGTAATTTGTATATTATTATCTTTAGCAAATTTTATTATATTTATCACTTGATTATAATCTTTAGCAACAACATAAAAATCTGCATTACCTCCAATTTTTAATGATGTATGTTTGAGCATTGGTTCATTTATTAAAACTTGTTTATTATTAACAATTTTTAATAATCTGTCATGTATTTCATTATAGCTTAATTTATTTGCAATGTTCATTAATTATCAAATCCTTTCCCATAATATATACACTATTATCATTATGGAATTTAGAAATATTTTATCACTTTTTTATAAAATTTACAATAAGCAAATATTTAATTTTAAAAAAATCTATCCATACTTTTTACTATCTTATCATAATAATTTTTATATTACATATAATTGATATAGTAAAATTAATTATTTATTAAAATTTTTTTAAACTATTGGCTTTTTTTGTAGAATATTGTATAATAATATTATAATTAATAAATACTTTTAGCTTATAAGAGCTAGAATGGAGGTTTTTATGTTTTGTAAATATTGTGGTAAAGAAACTCAAGATGGTTCTGATATTTGTGCAGATTGTAAATCAAAAGAAACTTCTACTGTAAAAGAACCAGAAGTTATTAATACTACTAATTCTTCTAATACCACTACAAATTCAGAGGCAAAGTCAAAATTAGCAGGAGGGCTTTTAGGAATTTTTTTAGGAACTTTTGGAGTACATAACTTTTATTTAGGTTATACTGGTAAAGCAGTTGCACAATTATTAATAACAATTCTTTCATGTGGGATGTTATCATTTGCTTCTGCAATTTGGGGATTAATTGAGGGTATATTAATATTAACTGGAAGTATTAATACTGACGGAGAAGGCAAACCTTTAAGAGATTAAACAATTTTATATAAAAATGTATACTTAATCTTAAGTATACATTTTTCATACAATAATGGTAAGATTAAAAAATATACTAATATTATTAATTATAGTTTGCTTTCTAATTTTACAATATATATATCCTCAAAACTGTGTATTTTTATCTTTATTTAATATAAAATGTCCTACATGTGGTATGACTAGAGCTTTTAATAGTATTATAAAATTACAATTCATACAAGCTATTAAATTTAATATTCTTTGTATACCTTTATTATTTTTTTTAATTATATTAATTTATTTTCTTATTTCAGACATAATACATAATTCAAATGAAAAAATGAAAAAAATTAATCTCTTTTTCTCTAAATATTATATATTCATTATTATATTACTAATATGTAGTTTTATATATAATAATCTATTTATTTAATAATAAATTTCATATATTATAATATTGTATATTTTGAAAAAATATTATATAATATTATTGTATTCATTTATGGGGGTGTATTTGGTTTCGACAATAATATAGAAGTTTAAATAGCGAGTAGTGGATGGTTGCTTAGGCCACTATAAAAAAGCAAAATTAAATATAAACGCTAATAATAATAGAGAATTAGCATACGCTGCTTAAGATTAGTAGCACGTCTTATCTAAAATGCCCACGTTTTAGAATAAGGCGACAAATTAGTGGGAAACGACACTATCCTTTTCTACAAGGATAGTGGGTATATTTAGTAGATACCAATAAAATATGTTTGTTTGTTAACATATTTTATTGGGAAAGTATAATAACAAACTGCACTCGGAGAATTTTAAATGGAAATATTATTGGACAGGAGTTCGATTCTCCTCACCTCCACCAATGACGTTTCTGTTCGAACTAATAAACAGAGTTGATACAAAATCAATCAGAAAATCTGGTTGATTTTTTTGTTGTCTATAAACAATATAAAAATCATCCAAACGAAAGGATGGTGTTTAAAATGGAGATAATTAAGCAAGAATTACAATTTGAGGAATGTCTAAAACAACGAATTGAATTTATATGTGAATTTTCTAAAGTTACTCCTATTTTTATAAATGGTAGTATTAGAAAATTAGGAAAAACTAACCTTACATATATTGAACCACATAGAGTAATAATTAAAAATACCACATTCTTAGTTTTTAATTATTCAAATGATGTTTATATTTCTAATCTGTATAAAAAAATTAAATTATCTGAATTAGAAGAATATATAAAAAGTATATAGATACCAGTATTTGACATTTCTACAAATTATGATATAATATCCAAAGTAAACCAATTATGTTTATGGAGATGATTATATGTTTTATAAAAAAATGTATTATATAATAAAATTGTTTGAGAGATGTCATTAGTATTAGTGTGTACTATAATGTCTCTTTTTTAGAGGAGGTTTATATTTAAATGAATGAATTAGAAAGAATTTTAAGTAAATATTTTTCAAAGGACGGAACTGGTATTACTTATTCAGATTTTAATCAGGAAGAAGTAGATAAATTATTTAGAAATATGAAGCCATATGAAAGACCAGATATATTATCAATATATGATAATAAAATAGTAGCAATTGAACATTTTGAATTTGATAGCTATAAAAATAATAAAGATGGCAGTAATTATAAAATTCAAGAAAATCTTATTGAGCAGAAAATGCAAAAAGCAATTAAATCTCAACTAAAAGAAAAGGGAGAGTTAATGATTCATGACAAAATAAAAAATACAAGTAATTTAAATCAATATTATGATAACTTCAAAAAAGTTTTATTATCTCATATAGATAACATTTCTGAATATAAGGAACATATTATAAAAGATTTTGGAAATGAAAAAGAAATAGAATTTTGGTTTTTCGCAGAAGATGTATCTCCTTTAGGAAGTTATTATTATAGAAGAAAAAATAATTCACCATCATTATTGCTACCATTCTCAAATGAAAACATAGAAATACTTAAGGCACATAGAGAGATTAAAGGTTTAATTTTTGGAGTATATGCAATGAGTGAATATAAAATGGTATTAATGTATAACGACACTAAAACATTGAATCTGATTGAAAACAATGAATACTTCCAAGTTGAGGAATCAGAATTTATGTCTTTTGAACCACAAACAACTGGATATGCATTACTAATACCTAAAGATGAGATTGGAGATGATATTAATGAGTGAAGAAAAGAAAAAATGTGGGTTATATATGAGAGTGTCAACAGAAGACCAAGCTCGTGAAGGTTTTAGTTTACCAGAGCAGAAAGAAAGATTAGAGTCTTTTTGCAAATTTAAAGGTTATGAGATAATAGACTATTACGAAGATGCTGGAATAAGTGCTAAAACTGGTAATCATAGACCAGAATTTGAAAGACTAAAAAATGATATAAAAGCTAAAAAGATAAATACTATTGTTGCTCTAAAGCTAGATAGAATAACAAGAAGTATTTATGACTGGGAAAATTTAATGACATTTTTAGATGAGAATAATGCTTAT
>CALXJJ010000006.1 GCA_944388605.1 uncultured Clostridia bacterium | reverse complement strand
GGGAAAAGAAGATAATAAATTACAAAATGTTGGCTAAATATTAAAAATAGTCATAACGGAATATTATTACAATAATAGTGTTAATAATACTAGCACTAATAACAATAGATGCAACAATAGGTGATAATGGGTTATTAAAGAAAGCACAAGAAGCAGGAGATTATATGAAAAATGCGGAAGCAAGTGATTTAGAGATGTTAGAAAATGTAGGAACAGCAATAGATGAGAATAAACCAAATGCAACTCAAAAAGGAATATGGAAAGTAGAAAAAAGTACAGAAGAATATGCAGGATATATAGAATTATATGTAAAATCAACATATTTTAAAGAAAAACCAATGAGCCTAAATGAGTATAAAGAAAAATATGTAGTAAAAACAATGAATGAAATAATGGAAATGGAAGGAGAAGAAGGATATCCAATAGAGAATTTAGATGAAGAGCTTTTATGGGATGATTATAGAAAAGGATATATAAAAACAATAGAAGAAAAAAATTATATATATGGTGATAATTTAACAAGAGCAGAAACATTAGCAGATTATTTTTATATAGATATAACAGACCCAGAAAAATATGCAGATGATTTATTAAAAGAAGTTGGATATACTGAAGAAAACATACAAGAAATAGAAGCAGAATACAATGAATATGAACAAGCAATAGATGAAAAATATAGTTCAAGTATACCAGAAGAGATAAGAGAAAAAACATATAAAATAACATATCCAGATGGAACAGAAGAAACAGTAGAAGGAAAAGATTTGTATAAATATGAAGGAAGTTATTTAGTAGAAGAAAGAACAGGAAACATAATAAAAGTAGCAGAAGGAACAGATATAAAGGAATTTGATATAAAAGTAGATAATTTTGCAAAAAGATATAAACAAGGGGAATATAGTTATATACCATTAAGAGGAGGCTATAGTGTAGAAGTAATAGATAATACAGAGTTAACAAGTTATACAGGAGAGATATTAGATTATATAGATAATATACCAGTAAATAAAATGTATTATACATTTGGATATTGTGAGAATGCTACCGAAATAGATATAGGAGATTTTGATACAAGTAAAGTAACAAATATGGCAGGTATGTTTTATGGATGTAACAGTTTAACAGAGCTAGATGTAAGTGGATTTGATACAAGTAATGTAACAAATATGGCATTTATGTTTGGTAATGCTTATAGCTTAACAGAGCTAGATTTAAGTGGATTTGACACAAGTAAAGTAATAGATATGTCAGGTATGTTTGTTTCTTGTTTTAGTTTAGCAGAGCTAGATGTAAGCGGATTTGATACAAGTAATGTAACAAATATGGCATTTATGTTTGATATGGTAGAAGGACCAATAGAGGTAGAGCATATATACGGATTGGAAAATTTTAATACAAGTAAAGTAAGAGACATGTCATATATGTTTAGAAATCGTAATTTATTAACAGAACTAGATTTAAGTAATTTTGATACAATCAATGTAGAAAATATGAGATGTATGTTTGGATATTGTATTAATTTAACAGAGTTAGACGTAAGTAGCTTTGATACAAGCAATGTATATGATATGTCATTTATGTTTAGTTGGTGTGAAGAATTAACAGAATTAGATTTAAGTAATTTTAATACAACTAATGCAGAAGATATGTCAAGTATGTTTAGATATTGTACTAATTTAAAAACAATATATGTAGGAGATGGATGGAATATAGATAATGCAGATACAGATTATATGTTTGATGATTGTGGAACTAGTGAGGTTACAAAGAAATAGGAGGGAGTATAGTGAATAGTAAAAAAAAGATAATAATAGCAATTTTGGTAATATTATTAATAGGAGTAGTAATATATGGAATAATAAGAATAAATAAAAATGATAAAATAGAAACAAATGAATATCCAGAACTAAAAGTAGAACCAGATGGAGAACCAAATAAAGAATTACTTCAAAATGTATTACACACAGAAGAGAATAGACATCCAAGTAAAAATAAAGATGAAGAAGAAGCAGTATATTAATAGAACTTAAAGAAAGAAAATGTAGGATAAAAACTTACATTTTCTTTTTGAAATTATTTATACAATAGGAAAGTCATCCTTTCCTATTGTATAAAAGTCGCTACGCTCCAACGAATGCACACAATTTTACTTGCGTAAAATTGGCGCAGAACAAATTTACGGAAAGCCAAAGAGAAAGTTTAAAATTAGTACAAATTATAAGGCTTTCCGATTTGTTCCATAGAACAAATCAGAAAGAATAAAAATTTTTAATTACTTTATCTTTGATTTTTGAGTAAAATTATGTTATATATATTAAGAAAATAAGAAAACGAGTATATACTTGCAATTTCGGATAAAATAGTGTAATATTTACTAAAGATAAAAATAAAGATTTTGTTTATAACAATGGACAAGTATTGACTATTTAAAGTTATAAAATATTTTAGAAAGGAAGATAGATTATTGCAAGTTATTACAAGTAAAGATAATGAGACTATTAAAAAAATAAGAAAGTTAAAAGATAAAAAATATAGGGATTTAGAAAATGTTTATGTGGTTGAAGGAATTAGATTAGTAGAAGAAGCAATTAATGAAAAGGTAAATATAAAACAAATTATAGTTTGTGATGAATGTAAAGAAGCTATGCAATTAGCTATAGATCGTAAATATGAGATAGCAAAATATGAATGTATATATGTAACTAAAAAGATTTTTTCTTTATTAACTGATGTTATATCTCCACAAGGAATGATGGCAGTTATAGAGAAATGTAAAAAAAGTACTGAAGTAGACATAAGCAAAGATATAATTATAGCATTAGATGGAATACAGGATCCAGGTAATTTAGGCACTATTTTAAGAACAATAGATAGTGCAAATTTAGGACAAATTATAATATCAAAAGATACAGTAGATTGTTATAATCCAAAAGTTATAAGGTCCACTATGGGAGCAATATTTAGATTAAATATAATAGAAAGTTCAGATTTAAAAGAAACATTATTAAAATTGAAAAAAAATAAATATAAAATAATGGTTACATCACTTAAAGCAACAAAAACAATATATGAAGAAGATTTTAATAAGAAAATAATTGTAATAGGAAATGAAGCAAATGGAGTATCTAAACAAATAATTGACATTTCAGATACAAAAGTAATTATACCTATGCTAGGAAAAACAGAAAGTTTAAATGCTTCTGTAGCATGTGGTGTTATGATTTATGAATATGTAAGAAGAAAATTTGCAAAATAATGAACGAAATGATATAATACCAATATAGCAAAAGAGAAGGGGTAATATATGGAATTTATAGCTTTACTAATATATATATTAATTTTGATAATTTTTTGTTTGATATTGTTTGCAATTATGCAATTAAAAATGGCTGGAATACAAATTAAGGATTTCTGGAGCTTTATTGATGCAAATAAGAAATTAGATAAACTATATAGATATGCAAAAAGATATGATTTAATGAGTCCTCAACAACAATTAGTATATTTGTTAGAAGCGGAAAGGGTATTTGAAGCATTTGATAAAATACCTAGTATGGTTTGGGAAGAAGAACATGATAAATATGAAGATGTGCTTAATGCATATAAAGATATAAAAATACTAAGGTGGAATAATAACAAAACAAGGGAAGAAGTAAAAAAATAGTAAATATGATTAATAAACGTAGTAGAAATTATTTCTATTACGTTTATTTCATTTATAGGAAATGTAATTTCCTATAAATGATGAAAATAAATTACTTATAATTGTTTTTATGAATAGCTTTAATCATGGCTCTACATAATCGATTAAAGCCATAGCCAGAAAGATAGCCTATAGTTAAGCTAGAAAGAAGTTTATGTTTTACAGCGTATTTATCCCATTTAGCTTTACTTGGAATATTATTAATAGATTTAATATATCTACGTAAACGAAAAATACTTTTTCGGTAATATTTCATTACTTGATACGAATTTGAACTACAATCATTTTTTATTTTTACCATTTTACTTTGTACAACTCCGTTACTTCAACATCCAATGCTTTAGCTAGTTTTACTACAACAAGCAAACTAGGGCATTTGAAGTGATTTTCTATATCGCTGATGTGGGAACGTGAAACTCCACTCTTTTCTGCAAGTTTACTTATAGACATTTTCTTCTGTGCTCTTATTTGTTTTAATAAAATTTCTATATGCATCTTTACCACCGGACTTAGTATGTACGTTCTTGGATATATTTAAACACAGAAATAGTTCGTTATGGCGAACTTTATAAAAATATTTTAATTATTCGATAAATTTATGATTGTAGTATAAGTGTTTTTGATTGAAATCTAGGGAAAAAAAGCAATAGATTACAAAAATAAAAAAGAAATATTTTTTTCTAGTACAAATAAAAATTCTCTAATTATGTCCTCACGATAAAAAATAGTTCCGAACTCATTATAAAGTGATGTAGAAATATTTTTAATATCATCTGGAAAATTTTGTTCATTAACATTAAAACCTATGCTTATTAATAAAGAACTTACTTTTTCATTACTACTATGGATAGTAGTAAGAATACCACCAATTTTTCTTTGATTATAAAATAAATCATTAGGATCTTTAATAGATAGTTTGATAGAATATAGATTATAAATAGTTGTTACCATACTTTCAGCAATTAATTTAGTAAGATTATCTAAATCAGAAACTAGACAATGAGGTTTTAAAACAATTGTCATAGCAATATTTTTTCCTTTACCTGTAAACCAAGAATGATCTTTAGTTCCTTTACCTTTAGTTTGCATATCTGCTAAAATTAAAGAACCATTAGAAAATAAGTAAGTATATAATTCTGCAAACTCATGAGTAGATGTTATTTCATCATAAAAATAAACATTTTTACCTAAAAAAGAAGATTTTGAATTTTTTATAAGATTTATGTTCATTTAAAACATTCCTTTCATAAATTTGAAGTATGCACAAATTAACGGAAAATAAAAGAGAAAACTTAAAATTATATAGTAAATTATAAAAGTAGATAAAAGTTTTCATACAGCGAATTTGTCCTACATAAAATACAGAATAACATGATATAATATATTTGTCAATATTACTGTAGATCAAAATCTGAAAAATAGGAGAAAAAGTTAAAATACTATTGACAAAATGAAAAAATTAGATTAATATATATCAAGTAATTTTCAATAAGGAGGAATGACAAAATGGACGATAAAGAAGTTTTGTTAACACAAGAAGGATATGATAAATTAGAACAGGAATTAGAATATTTAAGAACAGAAAAAAGAGGAGAAATTGCAGAAAGAATAAAAGTAGCATTAGGGTTTGGAGATTTATCTGAAAATTCAGAATATGATGAAGCAAAATCTGCTCAAGCTGCAAACGAGAATAAAATAGCAGAACTAGAAAATAAAATTAGACATGCTAAAATCATAGATGAATCAGAAATAGATACAAAGACTGTTCAAGTTGGAAATAATGTAAAGATATTAGATTTAGAATTTAAAGAAGAAGAAACATATACAATAGTAGGATCAACAGAAGTTGATTTATCTCAAAATAAAATATCTAATGAATCTCCAATAGGTAAAGCACTAATAGGAGCAAAGAAAAATCAAGTAGTAGAAGTTCATGCTCCAGCAGGAATATTAAAATACAAAGTATTAGAAATAACAAAATAAAGACTTAATTAATTAAGTCTTTATTTTGTTATAGAAAATTGCATTTTTTATTGAATAGAAAAATTAAATTTATTTCTTTTTTTCATCTTTTTCCATAACTTCTTTTATTGCACCTAAACTACCTAAAGCTGTAGTTGCTTCAAAAGGAATAAATACTTTATTAGCATCTCCACTAGCGACTTCTTTTAAAGCTTCTAAAGATTTTAATTGAACAAGTTTATCATCTGGGTGTGCTTTCATCATAGCTTCATAAACCATATGTATTTCATCAGCTTTAGCTTCTGCTACTTGACGAATAGCTTCAGCTTCACCGGCAGCTCTTCTAATTTGAGCTTCTTTATCAGCTTCAGCTTCTAAAATAGCAGCTTGTTTTTTACCTTCAGCAAGAGTAATAGCAGATTGTCTTTCACCTTCAGCTTGAAGAATTAATGCTCTTTTGTTACGCTCTGCATTCATTTGCTTTTCCATTGCATCTCTAATATCAGCAGGTGGCATAATATCTTTAATTTCAACTCTATCAATTTTGCAACCCCATTTATCTGTCGCTTCATCAAGTATTACTCTTAATTTTTGATTAATTCCATCTCTAGAACTGAAAGTTTCATCTAAGTCCATTTTACCAACAATATCACGAATAGTAGTAATTGCTAGGTATTCAATACCCTTTTTTAAACTTTGAATTTCATATACTGCTTTTGCAGGATCTGTTATTTGGTAAAATACGACTGTATCTATAGTAATAGTAACATTATCTTTTGTAATTACATTTTGAGGTGGTATATCCATGGTTTGTTGTTTTAAGCTAACTACGCTACGAACATGATCAAAAAATGGAATTATAATTGTAAGACCAGCATCAGCTATTTTATGGAATTTACCAAGTCTTTCAATAATATACACCTCTGATTGTTTTACTATTTTTATAGTTTTAAAAGCAATAATAACTATAAATGCTAGTAAAATAATTAGAAAAATTATTCCTCCCATATATTTAAACCTCCTCTTTTAAATTATAAGTGCTAGAACAGTTCTTAACAATGGCTTTAACACCATCAATTTTAACAACTTCTACATGTGCACCTACTGGGATAACAGAATTATCATCAGATTTTGCTGACCATTCTTCACCATCAATTGAGACAATTCCCATTTTTTCATTGTTAGGAATTTCTTTAATAACAATACCTCTTTGACCAATTATAGAATAAGCATTTGTTAATAATGGAGTTTCTTTTTTTAAGAATTTTTTAATAAGTGGTTTTGTAAAAAATATAAGAATAATGGAGCTTACTACAAATACAAGAGTTTGTATAAAAATATTATCTGTGATAAAGCTTGTAATCATTGCGAGTAAAGCACCTATACCTAACCATAGAACTAAAAAACCAACTGTTATCATCTCCAAAACAAAAAAGAAGCCTGATAATATAAGCCAAAAAATCCACATAGAAATTCCTCCTTAAAATAAATCTACTACTATTATACTATATTTTGAGAAAAAAAGGAAGAGAAAAACAACACTTTGTTAAAAAATCGTGTACTAAGAGAGCAGTATTTTTACATTTGCATAAATGGATTTTTCATGATATAATTTACAAAAAGTTTTTTGGAGGGATTATGCCAAAATTTTTTGTAAATGGAGAACAAGTACAAAATAATAAAGTAATAATAATAGGTGAAGATGTAAATCATATAAAAAATGTATTAAGAATGAAAAAACAAAATAAATTAATTATATGTAATACAGAAAATAATATGAATTATAATTGCATTATAGAAAGTATCGAAAAAAAAGAAATAGTATGTAAAATTATAGAAAATTTAGGATCAAATTCAGAAACTAATTGTAATATACATTTGTTTCAAGGATTACCAAAAGCAGATAAAATGGAGTACATTATTCAAAAAACTACAGAATTAGGTGTAAAAAGAATTATTCCTGTTAAAATGGAAAGATGTGTTGCAAAAATAAATGATAAAGATAAAATTAATAAAATAGATAGATGGAGAAAAATAGCTGAAGTAGCTGCAAAACAATCACAAAGAGATACTATACCTGTAATAGGTGAAATAATTAAATTAAATGATATTAATATAGATAAATACGATGTTTTTATAATAGCATATGAAAAAGAAAAAAATATTAGTATAAAAAATTTATTACAAAAAAATAAACAATCTAAAAATATAGGAATATTAATAGGTCCTGAAGGCGGAATAAATGAAAAAGAAATAAAATTATTACAAGAAAAAGATGGAAAATTAGTAAGTTTAGGAGAAAGAATATTAAGAACAGAAACAGCACCAATAGCACTTATAAGTATGATTATATATGAATTAGAAATGTAATTTTAATTAATACTTAAGGAGGAAAAGAATTTATTATGGAAAAAAATAATAAAAAAAAGCGTGATTTAAAAAATAATTACAAAAAAAAGAAATCAAACAATAATGAAGAAAACAATGAAGTAAATGAAAAAAGTAAAAGCTTAGATATAATGATAGAAAAGTTGAAAAACAATTCAAAAAATAATGAAAAGTTAAGTAAAGAAAAACAAAAAGATAAGTATAATAGCAATCAAAGAAATCAAGAAATTAGAGAAAAAAAAGATAAAAAAATAGAAAAATCAGAAGAAAAAAACGAAGTAGTACAAGAGGCAGAAGAATTAGAAAGAAAAATACAGTTCATGAAAGAAGAAGCAAATAATAAAAAAAAGAAAAGTAAAGTGAAAAATAATGGAGAAAAAGGAACTCCTGAAACAGTCAAAAATGAGATTAAAGAAAATAATGAAATAAAAGAATTAGTCGAAATAGGAAAAGAATTAAAAAATAAAAATAAGCTTTCAATAGAAGAACAAAGAGATATACAAAAAAAGTTGTTACCTAATTTATGGATAGCAATAACTATAATGATATATGGAATATTTCTTATATTAGGGATGAAAAATATTAAATTGAATATTTTTATAAATGATTTAAAAGTATTTAGTATAATACTAATATCTTTAACAATTTTGATATTTGAAATAGGATATAAAAAAGATAGTGGTAAATTTGCTATATATGGAATTGAGATTTTAATATTATCAATTTCTACTTTTATAATGCTGTACTTGTCATTTATATTAACAAATAAATTTTCTTTAATTATTGCATTTATTGTTTTAGTGTACGGAATATATTATTGTGCTAAATGTATTATAATATATGTAAAAGAAAAGAATAAAATAATAAAACAAAAAAGTGATATACAAGAAATAATTAAAGAATAATATAGGAAGGATGAAATATAATGAAAAGTATGACTGGATTCGGAAGAAGTAAACTAGAAAGAAATAAAAGAGAATATACAATAGAAATAAAAGCTGTAAATCATAGATATAGTGATATAAGTGTAAAAATGCCAAAAAATATAAGCTATTTAGAAGATTTTGTACGAAAAGAAGTTTTAGCAAATATCAGCAGAGGGAAAATAGATATAATTATTGGATACACAGATAATAGCACAGAAGGCAAAAATGTGGTAATAAATGAATCTTTAGCAATAATGTACATAAATAGTTTAAAAGAGTTAGCTAATAAATGCAATATAAATAAAAATATTGAAGTAACAGAAATAACAAAATTACCAGATGTACTTCATTTAAAACAGGATGAAACACAAGAAGATATAATAAAGAATGAATTAGATGAATGCTTGAGATTAGCAATAAAATCATTTTTAGATATGAGAGAAGCAGAAGGAAATAAAATAAAAGCAGATCTAAATATTAGAATAGATAGAATATATACAATTATTCAAGAAATATCTGAATATTCTACTGGACTTATTGAAGAATATGGTGTAAAATTAAAAGAAAGAGTACAAGAAGTGTTAAGGGAAGAATTAATTGATGAATCAAGAATTGCACAAGAAATTGTAATTTACTCAGATAAAATTTCAATTGAAGAAGAACTAACTAGATTAAGAAGTCATATACTACAATTTAAACAAATGCTAGAAAGTAAAGAAGCAGTTGGAAAAAAAATAGATTTTTTAATACAAGAAATGAATAGAGAGATTAATACAATAGGAGCTAAATCTTGTAGGCTTGAGATTACAAATTGTGTAGTAAAAGCAAAATCTGAATTAGAAGATATTAGAGAGCAAATACAAAATATAGAATAAAAGTTATATAAAAAGGGGGATAATAATTATATGAAGTTATTAAATATAGGATTTGGTAATATTATTTCGGCAGATAGGCTGATAGCAATTGTTAGTCCTGATTCTGCACCAATAAAAAGAATGGTTCAAGAAGCAAAAGATAGAGGTACTGCAATTGACGCAACATGTGGACGAAGAACAAGAGCTGTATTAATAATGGATTCAGATAAATATATTTTATCTGCTGTTAATCCAGAAACAATTGCCAGTAGATTAGATAAAGATTGTTCAATAGAGGAGGAAAAATAAAATGATGGTAAAACCAACAGTAAATGAATTACTCAAAAAAGTAGATAATAGATTTGAACTAGTTGTAGCTACTTCAAAAAGAGCTAGACAAATAGCAGAGGGAGATAAAAAGTTAACATCAGTGGATGAACAAGCTCCTGTAACAATAGCTGCAAATGAAATCGCAGAAGGTAAAGTAAGAGTCATAAAAGAAGAAAGTTCAGAAGAACAAAGTCAAGATGAATAAAATGTTTTCTACCAAAAGGTTAAAGATTGAAAGGAATGAAACAAAAAATGAAAAAAAATATAATAACAATATCTGGAGAATTAGCAAGTGGAAAGGGAACTGTATCTAAATTATTAAGTCAAGAGTTAGGATATGAAATATATCGTAATGGAGCTTATGTTAGAAAGCTTGCTAAAGATAAAGGATTAGATATAACAAGCTTTGGAGAATATTTGGCAAATCACCCAGAGGTAGATGAACAGGTGGAAAAAAGTGCAAAAGAATATGCAGATACACATGACAATCTTATAATAGATGCCAGATTAGGATGGTATGTTGTTCCAATGTCTTTTAAAGTGTATTTAAAGGTGGATTTAGAAGTATCAGCAAAAAGAGCACTAGCAGATGAAACAAGAAAAGATACAGAAAATTTTAGAACATTAGAAGAACAAAAAAATGATATAGAAAAAAGGTATAAGCAAGAAAATGATAGATTTTTTAAACTATATGGAATACATAAAGAAGATTTATCAAATTATGATTTAGTAATAGATACAACGAAGATGACACCTGAAGAGGTTAAGCAAGAAATTTTAACTAAATACAAAAAATGGCTAGAAGAGTAAGATAATCGGCTTTACAAAGTTTCTATATGAGAAGCTTTATAAAGCCGATTTAAGATGAACAAAAGGAGGAATACTTTTGATAGCACAGGTTATAATTAATAGTAATGTTAAACAACTAAACAAAGAATTTGATTATAATATACCAGAAAGATTAAAAAATAAAGTTCATATTGGAAGTAGAATATTAATACCTTTTGGAAGAAATAAAAAACAAGAAGGTTTTGTTATAGCAATAAAAAATAATTCTGAATTTAAAGTAAAAGATATATTAGATGTTGAAGATGAAGAATATATTACAAAAGAAAGGATAAATCTTGCAGAATGGATGGCAAGAAGATATTTTTGCAATGTTTCAGACTGTATAAAATTAATGTTACCACCAGGGACTACTAGCAGAATAGTTGCAAATAGGATTAAAGAAAGAACAATGAAATTTGCAAATATAATAGATAAAAATATAGAGGAAAAAGAAGTAAGGACAGATAAACAAAAAAGAGTTTTAAAATTTTTACGAGAAAATGGAGAAACTCTAATTTCAGACTTAGAATGTTTAACAGATTCGTCATTAGCAGTAATAAAAAATCTTTATAATAAAGGATATATAAAAATAGAAGAAAAACAAGTTGAGAGGAATCCTTTTATAAATAAGAAAAT
The DNA here is from genome assembly GCA_944388605.1 of uncultured Clostridia bacterium. Lineage (GTDB taxonomy): Bacteria > Bacillota > Clostridia > TANB77 > CAG-508 > CALXJJ01. Next base: position 52,733 of record CALXJJ010000006.1, on the reverse strand, counting down.
ACAAAGAGATAAGAAATTAGAATTAAATATAGAACAAAAACACGCATATAATTATATATGTACTGCAATAGTAAATAAGAAGTATGAGGAGTTTTTACTTTTTGGTGTAACTGGTTCTGGTAAAACAGAGATTTATTTGCAGGTAATAGAAAAAGTATTAAATTCTGATAAAACAAGTATAATGCTTGTTCCAGAAATTTCATTAACACCACAAACTGTAAATAGGTTTATAGCTAGGTTTGGAGCTGAAAATATAGCAGTATTACATAGTAAATTATCTATGGGAGAAAGATTTGATCAATGGAATAGAATAAAATGTGGAAAAGCCAAAATAGTAATAGGAGCTAGAAGTGCACTATTTGCTCCAATTGATAAATTGGGATTAATAATAATTGATGAAGAACATGATTCATCATATAAATCTGAAATGTCACCAAGATATCATGCAAAAGAAGTTTCTAGGAAAATAGCTAAAGAAAATAATATACCACTTATATTAGGAAGTGCAACACCAGAACTTGGAAGTTATTATAGAGCAGAAAAAAAAGAAATATGTTTGTTGGAATTAAAAAATAGAGCAAACCGTGGAAATTTGCCAGAAGTAGAAATAGTAGATTTAAAAAAAGAATTAGCAAATGGAAATAGATCAATGATAAGTGTAAGATTATATGAAGAAATAAGAAAAAATTTAGAAAAAAGGCAACAAACAATATTATTTTTGAATAGGAGAGGATATTCAACTTTTGTAATTTGTAGAGATTGTGGATATACTGCAAAATGTAAGAATTGTAATATATCAATGACATATCATTCAAATAATATACTTAAATGTCATTATTGTGGGTATGAAATGCAAGCAATGAGTAAATGTCCAAATTGTGATAGTAAAAATATTAAATATTATGGAACAGGAACTCAAAAATTAGAAGAACAGATAAAAAAAATATTCCCTCAAGCTACAACGATAAGGATGGATATAGATACAGTAAGTAAAAAAAATTCACATGAGGAAATATTAGAAAAATTTAAAAATGATAATATAGATATATTAATTGGGACACAAATGGTTGTAAAAGGTCATCATTTCCCAAATGTAACTTTAGTGGGGGTCGTGAGTGCAGATGGAAGCTTAAATTTAGGAGATTATAGAGCAACAGAAAGAACTTTTCAAATTTTAACACAAGTTGCAGGAAGAGCAGGAAGAGATAAATTACCAGGTAAAGTAATAATACAAACATATGAACCAGAAAACTATTGTATAGAGCTTGCTAAGAAACAAAATTATATAGAATTTTATAATACAGAAATTGCATTAAGAAAACAATTGAAATATCCACCTTTTTGCGATATAATAATAATAGGTTTTAGTGGAACTAATGAAGAAAATGTTATAAAAACATCAAAACATGTACATAATTATTTAAAAGAGAAAGTTATTGGAGAGAATATGCCTATTTTATTGTATAGTGCAATTCCAGCACCAATAGATAAAATAAAAAATAAGTATAGATGGAGAATATTAATAAAATGCAAATTAGATGATAAAATAATTAGTTTAGTAAATAGTGCACTAAAAATAAGTTACAAATTATCACAAAATATTAGAACTATAGCAGATATTAATCCATCAAATATGATGTAGAAAGGGGAAAATATATGGCAATAAGAATTGTAAGAGAAGATGGTGATGAAATATTAAGAAAAAAGGCTAGGGAAGTAGATGATGTTAATGATAGAATAAAAGAAATATTAAATGATATGGTAGATACATTACATAAATATAATGGAGTTGGATTAGCAGGTCCTCAAATAGGAATTCTAAAAAGAATAATAGTTATAGATTTATATGATGGAAAAGAACCTTTAAAACTAGTTAATCCAAAAATTATTAAACAAAAGGGAGAGCAAGAAGTAGAAGAAGGTTGTTTGAGTTTTCCAAATAAATTTGCAAAAATAATAAGACCTGCCGAAGTTGTTATAGAAGCTTTAAATGAAAAAGGAAAAAAGATAAAAATAACTGGCAAAGGTTTATTAGCACAAGCTTTATCGCATGAAATAGACCATTTAGATGGTATACTTTTTGTTGATAAAATAATTCCAGGAACATTGGAAATTATACAAAATGAATCAGAATAAAAGGATGTGATTTAGTGAAAATTGTATTTATGGGAACTCCAGATTTTGCACAGGAATCTTTAAAGAGTCTTTTAAATAATGGATATAAAGTGGATTTGGTAATTACAAATCCAGATAAGCCAAAAGGCAGAGGCATGAAAATGGTACAATCACCTGTAAAAGAATATGCAATATCTAAAGGAATACAGGTAGAAAATCCAGAAAAAATACGTGGAAATTCTGAGATATTAGAAAAAATAAGAAAAATAAATCCTGACATAATTTGTGTTGTCGCATATGGAAAAATATTACCAAAAGAAATTTTAGATATTCCTAAATTGGGTTGTATAAATGTTCATGGATCGCTTTTACCAAAATATAGAGGTGCAGCACCAATTCAATGGTCAATAATAAATGGTGATAAAATTACAGGGATTACAACAATGTATATGGATGTTGGAATGGATACAGGCGATATGATTTTAAAGGAAGAAGTAGAAATTGGTGAAAATGAGACAACAGGAGAATTATGGGATAGATTATCAAAAATAGGTGGAAAATTATTAGTAAAAACATTAAAAGAAATAGAAAATGGAACAGTAGCTAGAATAAAACAACCAAATGAATTCACAATGGCACCAATGCTTAATAAAACTATTGCAAAAATAGATTGGAAAAACAAAACAGCATTACAAATAAAAAATTTAATAAGAGGGCTTGATCCTATAATGGGAGCATACACATATATAAATGGAAAAAAAATAAAAATATGGAAAGCAGAAATGTATTCAAAAGAGGAATTTTTTAAAAAATTTGAAGAAATAAGAGAATATTCAAATAAATTAGAAAATATATATCCAGGAACAGTTATTTTTTCAGATGACAAAAAGGGTTTATGGATAAAAGCAAATGATGGAATATTGAGTGTATTAGAAATACAAGGGGAAAATGCAAAAAGAATGAGTGTAAACGATTTTCTAAGAGGAAATGCCATACAAGCAGGAACGATATTGAACTAAAAATAATAAAGATAATATTGGAAAAAATTGATAAAAATGGTTGTAAAAATTTAAATAAATTGGTATACTATATATCAGTAGACAACAATAATAATAATATAATTGTAAATAGGAGGTAATATTTATGGAAAATGAAGAAAAGGGTTTAGTAACAGAAGATTCAGAAATTGCACTACAAGATAATAACGAAATAAGAATAGCAAATGAAGTAGTAGCTGTTATAGCAGGAGTAGCAGTTTCAGAAGTGCCAGGTGTTTCTGAAATGGCAGGAGGATTTGCAGGAGGAATTACAGAAGTATTAAGTGGAAAGAAAAATCTATCAAAAGGAATAAAAGTTGAAGTAGGAGAAAAAGAGACAAAAATAGATGTAAATATCATTGTAGAATATGGTGTTAGAATTCCAGATGTTGCTTTTGAAATTCAAAATAGAGTAAAAAAATCTGTAGAAACAATGACAGGGTTAAAAGTTTTAGAAGTTAATGTACATGTACAAGGTGTTAATACAGATGCAGGTTTAAATAATGAAGATTCAAAAGAAAATGCTCAAAAGTAAGAAAGGTATTTCGCAGGGCTAGTCTATGGAACAATGGCGAAATACATGTTACTCGTACAATAGGAAAGGATAACTTTCCTATTGTATAAAAAAGATACGGGCATATGCCTGTATCTTTTTAAAGTTATAAGGAATACAATTTATGAAAAAGCGAAAGAAAAAATAAAATATGTAAAAATTTAAGTTTTTGCGATTTGTTAAACATATATAGTAAAATTAGAAGGTAGAGAAAGGATGAACTTAAAAATATGAAATGGATAGAGAAAACAATTCTAATACTTTATTCTTTTATAATGTTAATATTCGCAATATTAAGTAGTTTATTAATATTTGGATGGATTGAACCAAATACAGTAACAAATTTAATAAGAACAGTCCTAAATAATCCAGTATATTCAAATATATTTATAGTAATAAATATTATCTTTATATTACTTTCAATAAGAACTATATTTTTTTCTAGTGAATCGAAGAAAGAAAGAGATAATAAAGAAGGAATTTTATTGCAAAATGATGATGGAGAACTTATTATATCAAAAGCAACAATAGAAAATTTAGTTAGTATAGTGTTAAATGGATTTGATAGTATTGAATCTGCTGTTATAAGAGTAGATGTGGAAAAACAAAATACTGTATCAATATTTGTTAATTTAGTTGTGAAAGAAAATGTAATAATAAAAGAGTTAAGTAATAATATTCAAACAAGAATAAAGCAAAAGATAAAAAAGACGTCAGATTTAGAAGTAGAACGTGTTAATGTAAGAGTAAAAGAGATAAAAGAACAAGAAAAAATTAGTAATTAGGGAGAATAGCTATGGATGATTTTAAGAAGTTTATAATGGAATATAGAGGAGCGATAATAGGTGCTATAGTTGCATTATTATTATATCTTACTGGACTACACAAATTGATTTTGGGAATAGTTTTAGTATTAATAGGCATATATGTAGGAAATTACGTACAAAGGAATAAGGAATTTGTAAAAGAAAAATTAAAAAAATTTATAGATAGAATGTAAAGGAATGAAACTATTATGAATAAATCACCAATAAGAGAAGAAACTTTTAAATTAATTTATAGTCAAGAAATTCAAAAAGACGAAAAGAAAACTCAGATAAATTTGTATTTGGAAAATAATAATATAGAAAATCCGTATGATAGAAAATATATAATTAATGTAACAAAAGGAGTACAAAAAAAGTCAAAGGAAATTGAAGAGATTATTTCAAGAAATTTAAAAGAAGGATGGTCTATAGAAAGAATAGCAAAAATAGATTTAGCTCTATTAAAACTTGGAATTTATGAGATACTTTATATGGACAAACCATATAAAGTAATAATATCAGAAATAGTAGAATTAGCTAAAAGATATGGTGAAGAAACATCACCATCATTTATAAATGGTATTATCGCAAAAATTGTACAGACAGATGAGAAAATATCAGATGGAGGTCAAAATGGAATATAAAGCGATATCTGTTACACAACTTAATATGTACATAAAGAATAAACTTGCAGAAGATGAAAAATTAATGAATGTTTTGGTAAAAGGTGAGATTTCAAATTTTAAACATCATTATACAGGACATTTATATTTTACTTTGAAAGATGAAAATTCTTTAATAAAGTGTATTATGTTTAAGTCATTTGCTCAAAATTTGAAATTTGAACCAAAAGACGGAATGAAAATTTTGTTATTCGGAAGTGTATCTGTATTTGAAAGAGATGGAGTATATCAAATTTATGGTAAATCAATGCAAGAAGATGGAATGGGAGATTTATACAGAGCATATGAAGAACTAAAAAATAAATTACAAAATGAAGGATTATTTAATGTAGAGCATAAAAAGAAAATACCAATAATGCCAAAGTGTATAGGAGTCTTAACATCAAATACAGGAGCAGTTATTAGAGATATTATAAATGTATCTACAAGAAGAAATCCAAATGTATATATAAAATTATATCCAGTTCCAGTACAAGGTGTAGGAGCAGCTGAAAAAATTGTAGAAGCAATAAAATATATGAACGAAAATAAACAAGCAGATGTTTTAATTATTGGAAGAGGAGGGGGGTCATTAGAAGATTTATGGCCTTTTAATGAAGAAATAGTTGCAAGGGCAATATATGATTCTCAAATACCAATTATTTCTGCAGTAGGACATGAGACGGATTTTACGATAGCAGATTTTGTTGCAGATTTAAGAGCACCTACTCCATCAGCTGCTGCAGAATTGGCAGTACCTAATATTCAGGATATTATGCTAAAACTAGATGGATATAAAACGAGGTATAGATTAGCATTAAAGAAAAAAATTGAATTTATGAAAATGAGATACGAAAAGTGCATGACAAGACGAGTTTTTAAAGAACCTCTTCAAAGTATAAATGAAAAATATATTGTAATTGATATGAAAGTGAAATCTTTGATAAATTCTATACAGTTAAAACTTAAAGATTCAAGAACAAAAGCAATAGAATTAATTACAAAGTTAGATAGTATGAGTCCTTTAAAGACTTTATCAAGAGGATATTCAATAGTAAGTAGTGATAATGGAAAAGTTATAAGTTCAGTAAAAGATATAGTAAAAGATGAGGATATAAATTTAAAGTTTATAGATGGAAATGCTAAAGCAAAAATATTATAGAAAGGAGAACATATTTGGAAATGGAAAAAAAAGTAATTTTTATAATAATAGGAGTAATAATTGTAGGTGCAATTTCATCATATTTAATATATGATATGATAGGATTGAAAACAGAAGAAACTGGAACTGAAAATATACTTCAAAATATTTCAGAGAACAAAATTGAAAACATTATGGAAAACGAAACAAATATTTCAGAAAATATAGTAGAGAATATTCAAAATGAAGAGCCAGTAGAAGAAAGACCTATTTCTAGTGAAACAAATGTACCAACAGAAAGTACAACAGATAAAGCTAAAAGGATAGCAAGAGAAGATTATGGAACAGATGAAGGAGTATATTATTCATATGATGGAGTAGATAATGATGGTAGATATATAATAAGTGTTAGAGATTCTAATACAACAAAACAATTTGCAATATACAATATAAATGTCGAAACAGAAGAATTTAGTAAAAGAGAATTTTAAAATAAAGTTTTAGCAAAATAATTATAAGCTTGACTAGTAAAACTTTATTAAAATTAGAGTCATTTTTCAATAAAACTTGAGTTTTAAGAAAGGAAAGAGATTATATATGGAAGAATTAAATTTTGAACAAGCTATGGAAGAACTAGAAAAAATAGCTACAGAATTAGAAAATGGAAAATTGACTTTAGATGAGTCAGTAGAGAAATTTGAAAAAGGAATGAAATTATCTAAAAAATGTAGTGAATATTTAGATAATGCAGAAAAGAAAATAACAGTATTAATAAAAACAGATGAAAATATGGAAGAAGATGATTTTACAATATAAAATAAAGGGGTAAAAGGCAATGATAAATTTTTATGCAGATTATAAATTTATTATATTACCATTTGCAGTATGGTTCGGAATTCAATTGTTTAAATTGATATATGATTTAGTAACAACAAAAAAATTTAATTTTAAGAGAATCTTAGGAGCAGGAGGTATGCCAAGTTCTCATTCAGCAGTAGTTACATGTTTAGCTACATTAGTAGGAAAAAGCCAAGGAGTTAATACACCTATATTTGCAATATCAGTTATATTCGCATTTGTTGTTATGTATGATGCCGCAGGTGTAAGAAGAGCAGCTGGAAAACAGGCAAAATTATTAAACAAAATAATAGAAACACCAGGATTAACAGGTGTAGAAGTACAAGAAAAATTAGTAGAAGTTTTAGGTCATACACCATTCCAGGTTATAGTAGGAGCAATTATAGGAATCATTGTAGGAATTATTGGATAGTAAAGGAGCTGATGATTAATGTTGCAAGATGTTGAAATAGCAAGAAATACTAAGTTAAAAAATATAGAAGAAATAGCAAAAAAAATAGGAATAGATGATGATGAAATTGAAAAGTATGGTAAATATAAAGCAAAAATAGAAAGAAGTATAATAAAAAAGATAGAAAAAAGAAAAAGTGGAAAAATAATTTTAGTAACTTCTATAAATCCTACACCACTAGGAGAGGGAAAAACAACAGTTTCAATAGGGCTTGCGGATGCTATGAATAAAATAGGAAACAAAACAATTCTAGCTTTAAGAGAGCCATCATTAGGACCTGTATTTGGAATTAAAGGTGGAGCTACAGGCGGAGGATATGCACAGGTAGCCCCAATGGAAGAAATAAATTTACATTTTACAGGAGATATACATGCAATAACATCAGCAAATAATTTAATATCAGCAGTAATTGATAATCATATTTATTATGGAAATGAGCTTGAGTTCGACAAGGTAACTTGGAAAAGATGCTTAGACTTAAATGATAGGCAATTGAGAAAAGTGACTACTGGATTATCAGGAGAAAAAAATATTAAGCCAAGAGATGATGGATTTGATATAACAGTAGCTTCAGAAATTATGGCTGTATTATGTTTATCAAAAGATGAGCAGGATTTAAAAAGAAGATTAGGAAATATGATTGTTGGGTACAATAAAAATGGTAAACCAATAATAGTAAAAGATTTAAAAATAGTTGGAAGCTTAGTTGTATTGCTAAAAGATGCAATAAAACCTAATTTAGTTCAAACATTAGAACATAATCCAGCTATAATACATGGTGGACCGTTTGCAAATATTGCACATGGATGTAATAGTATTATTGCAACAAATTTGGCTAGTAAATTAGCAGATTATACTATTACAGAAGCAGGATTTGGTGCAGATTTAGGAGCAGAAAAATTTTTGAATATAAAATGTAAAGTAGCTAATATTGTACCAAGTGCGGTTGTTTGTGTTGCAACAATAAAAGCATTAAAATATCATGGTGGAATGCTTAAAGAAAATATAAAAGAAGAAAGCATAGAGTATTTATCAATTGGTATAGAAAATTTAATGAAACATATAGATAATATAAAAAATAAATTTGGATTAAATGTTATTGTTGCAATAAATAAATATTCACATGATACAGAAAATGAAATAAAATTTTTACAAGGTAAATTGAAAGAAAAAAATATAGAAATGAGTTTAACAGAAGTTTGGGAAAAAGGCGGAGAAGGAGCAATAGATTTAGCAGAGAAAATAACAAAAATGTGCAAAAATGAAAAAAAATTAAAAGAAATATATAATGAAAATGACTCAATAAGAGAAAAAATAGAAAAAGTAGCTTGTAAGATTTATGGTGCTGAAGGAATAGAATTATCAGATAATGCTAAAAAGAAAATAAAAGTAATAGAAGATTTAGGATATAGTAAATTTCCAATATGTATAGCGAAAACCCAATATTCCTTATCAGATGACCCAAAGAATTTATTATGTAAAGAACCTTTTATGATACACGTAAAAGATGTACAATTAAAAGCAGGAGCAGAATTTATTGTTATATTAACTGGAAAAATAATGACAATGCCAGGATTACCGAAAGTTCCAGCGGCAGAACAAATAGATTTAAATGAAAAAGGAGATATAATAGGAATATTTTAAAAATTGTATAAAATTCACCTTTTTGGGAAAAAATAAATTCTAAGAGGTGATATTTTTATGAAAAGAAAAATATGTGCAATTATATCTATAATTATGATAATAAGTTTATTTTTAATATATAATATATTTTTTAGAAATGATAATATTTATGCTCTTTCAAAGTATGGATCAAGAGGTGAAGAAGTAAAAACAATACAAACTAAATTAAAAAGATGGTATTATTATTTTGGAAATATAGATGGTATTTATGGTAGTCAAACAATGGAAGCAGTAAAATATTTTCAGAGAAAAAATGGATTAGCTGTTGATGGAATAGCGGGAAAAAATACATTAGCAGCTATGGGAATATATAATTCTTCTAATTCAAATTCTGGATCATCTAGTAGTACATCAAATGATTTAAATTTGTTAGCTAGAATAATTTATGGTGAAGCAAGAGGAGAACCATATACAGGTCAAGTGGCAGTAGGAGCAGTTGTAATGAATAGAGTAAAAAACAGTTCTTTCCCTAATACAATAGCAGGAGTAATATACCAATCAGGAGCATTTGATGCTGTAAAAGATGGACAATTTAATTTAACTCCAAATGATACAGCAAGAAAAGCAGCACAAGATGCATATAATGGATGGGATCCATCATATGGTGCTATATATTATTTTAATCCAGCAACAGCAACTAATAAATGGATATGGTCAAGACCTATGACTGTAACAATAGGAAGACATAGATTTTGTAAATAATATATTGAAAAAAATTTTTTTATGTGCTAAACTAATATTATAGTGTTTTAAGAAAAAATTTCTTTTCAGAAAGGGTTGTGATAATTATGTCAAAGAAAAAACATGATGCAGGACAAATATTTGTAAAAGTTATAGCAACAATTATGGCATTATTAATGTTAATAGCAGCAGCAGGAACTTTAATATATTATATAGCAATGTAGATTAAAGGAAGTGTATTATGGTAAATAATCTAATAGGAAATATAAATGCATTTATACAAGAAGATGTAGTAAATTATTTTAACGAACTATATGTATATCCAATAAAATTGATACCTTTAATATTAGATTTAATAATTGTTGTTTTTACTATTTTAATTATTATTAAATTTGCAAGAAACTCGAGAGTATGGCAATTGCTAAAAGGAATTGCATTATTTATTTTAATTACATGGTTAAGTGGAGTATTGAAATTGCCAATTACAAATGCTATTTTGACTTCTATTTTACCATCAGGAGTTATAGCACTTGTAATAATATTTCAGCCTGAGATAAGAAGAGGGTTAGAACAGTTAGGAACAAATAAATTTACAAGATTCTTTGGAATAGATCAAGATTTAGTTACAAAAACAAAAGAGGATATATATAAAATAGCAATAGCAACAGATGAGTTAGCAAAAACAAAGACAGGTGGATTAATAGTAATAGAAAGAGAAGTAAAATTGAATGATATAATAGATACAGGTGTAAAAATAGATTCAGAGGTATCACCACAATTAATAGTGAATTTATTCACACCTAAGACTCCTTTGCATGATGGAGCAGTAGTAATATCAAACAACAGAATTTCTGCTGCAGCTTGCATATTACCACTTGCTAGTGATAAGGATATTGCAAAAGAATTAGGAACAAGACATAGAGCTGCAATAGGAATGTCTAAAGAATCTGATAGTATAGTTATAGTGGTATCAGAGGAAACGGGAAAAATATCTATAGCAAAAGATGGTACATTAATAGCAGATGTAAAGCAAGATGTACTAAAAAAAATATTGATGAAAAATTTAATAACAAATAATGAAAATAATAGATTGAAATTAAAGAAAATTAAAGGAACAAAAAATGAGGAACATAAAACTAATAATTGAATATGATGGAAAAGAATTTAATGGCTGGCAAAAACAGGCAAACAAACTTAATATACAAGGAGAAATAGAAAATGCAATAAAGGAAATTACTAGAGAAAAAACTGAACTTATAGCTTCAGGAAGGACAGATGCAGGTGTTCATGCAATAGGGCAAGTTGCCAATTTTAAGACAAATAGTAAAATACCAATAGAAAAAATACCAATAGCATTAAATACAAAATTAAAAAAATCTATTAGAATTAAAGATGCTACAGAGGTAAGTGAAAGGTTCCATAGTAGGTATAACTGTAAAAAAAAGACTTATTGTTATACAATAAATAATTCTAAATATGGTAGTAGTATTTATAGAAATATGCAATGCCATATTCCAGAAAAGTTAAATGTCGAAAAAATGAAAAAAGCACTTAAATTTTTTGTAGGAGAACATGATTTTAAAGCATTTAAAGCTTCAGGAGGTAGTACAAAAGGAACAATAAGAACTATTTATGATGCAAAAATAGAGATAGATAAAGAGAATATACATATTTATCTTACAGGGAATGGTTTTTTGTACAATATGGTCAGAATAATTTCTGGTACGTTAGTTGATGTAGGGTTAGAAAAAATTGAACCAGAATATATAGAAGAAATATTATTAAGTAAAGATAGAAAAAAGGCTGGAAGAACATTACCAGCACAGGGATTGTGCTTAATGAAAGTAGAGTATTAAAATAATATTCTTGTAATATTACAAATATATTACAAGAATATTATTTTTATATTACAAGAATAAAAAAATAGTTGTTTTTGACTATATTTTGATGTACAATAGAATTAATGATATATTTTTGTAAAATTTAAGGAGTGATATAAAATGGCAGTAAATCCAATGCAAAGAAAAGCAAGAAATTCATTTTTGTTAGGAATGTTAATAACTTTATTAATAGCAGCAGTAATAGTTGCATTTTTAATGATACAATTAAATAAAACTAATGAAGAAATTACAGCAATGAAAGCAAGACAAAAAGATACATATATAATCACAGCAGATATAAAATCTGGAGGGGAAATTATATTTGGAGAGAATGTATCTATCCAAAAAGTTGATATGGCATCTATACCTGAAAATGTAATTACAACTGAAGATTTTGATGAAATACAATTTGATACTTCAGAAGATGGAACTAACCAAAAAAAATATAAAGTAATATCTAAAATAGATTTAAAAACTGGGACTGTACTGACATCTGATATGATTGCAAGAGATGGGGAAGTAACATCAGATTTGCGTACACAAGAATATAATATGATATTAATACCAACACAATTAGAAACAGGAGAATATGTAGATATACGTTTAAGAACACCAACAGGAGCCGATTATGTTGTAGTTTCAAGAAAGAAAATAACAATACCTACAATTTCGAAAGTTCCTTCAGCAAGTTCAGTATTAATGAATTTGAACGAATCTGAAATTGAAGCAATGAGTAGTGCAATTGTTGAAGCATATATTATGCAAGGTTCAATATTATATGCAACAAGATATGTTGATCCAGGATTACAAGATAGTATTATACCAACATATGTTCCAAATGATGCAGTAATAAATGCAATGAATCAAAATCCTAATATAGTACAAGAAGCTAAAAATGAATTGATAACAAGATATAATTCAGCAAGAGATGCTGTAAGAGGAGAGTTAAATAGTTCATTAGATCAATATTCAGAAGATAGGTTAGATAATATAGAACAAGGAGTAGAAGAACAAATAACAAAAGCACAAGAAGAAAGAGAAAGATATTTAGAAGCATTAAGTGGAATGTAGAAAATTTAGAAAGGAAAGAATTAAACTATGGAAAAAATAGGGTTTATTGGAGCTTATGACAAAACAGATTTGATATTGTATATTGCAAGAACATTGGTTGCTATGGGAAAAAAGGTACTTGTGGTAGATTCTACAATAACACAAAAAGCTAAATATGTAGTACCAGTAATAAACCCTACAACAACATATGTGACAGAATTTGAAGAAATAGATGTTGCAGTTGGATTTGCAAGTTTTGAAGCAATAAAAGACTACTTGGGGTTACCACAAGTAACCCCTCTTGACTATGATATAGCATTAGTAGATATAGATAATTCTAAGATATTGGAACAATTTAATATGGCAGAAGCAACTAGAAATTATTTTGTAACATCATTTGATTTGTATTCACTGAAAAAAGGATTAGAAATCTTATTTGGATTAACAAAACCAATCAGATTAACAAAAGTTCTTTTTTCAAAAGAAGTGTTACAAGAAGATGATGATTATTTAAATTTTTTATCATTAGGTATGAAAATTGAATGGAATGAAGAAAAAATATATTTTCCATTTGAACTTGGAGATGAAAGTGTTATTGCAGAAAATCAAAGAGTTTCTAAGATAAAGTACAGAAAATTAAGCACTCAGTATAAAGAAGGATTATTATATATTTTAGAACAAATATTAGATAAAGAAAAACCAAACAATATAAGAAAGGCATTTAGACAATTAGAAAAGAATGTATAATAAGCGAAAGGAATGATAAGTAAAATGGCAGTAATTGCATTTTATAGTGATGAAAAAAAGGAAACAGGTCAAACATTTTCAATAGCATCAGTAGCTTCATACATGGGAATAGAACATAATTATAGAATGATACTTGTTTCTACTAATTTCAATGATGTAAGTTTAGAGAATTGTTTTTGGGATGTAGATAAAGTAAATCAAGCAGTTCAAAAAATAACAGATAGAACACAATCATTAGGAATTGAGTCTGGAATTGAAGGGTTAGTAAAAATTTCTCAAAGTAATAAAACTACACCAGACATTATAAGTAATTATACTAGAATAATTTTAAAAAATAGATTAGATGTTTTGCCATCACCAAAAACTAAAATATATGAAGAATACAAACAAATAGCTGAAAGCTATCCAGATATATTAACAGTGGCTAATAGAGCATATGATATGGTTTTTGTTGATGTAAGTAAAAGAATGGATGATGCACAAGCTAGAAAAATATTAGACATGGCAGATGTAGTAGTACTTAATATAACACAAAGATTAAGTACAATAAATAGATTAATGGAACTTAGACAAAATGATGAATTCTATAAACAGAAAAAAATTATGATCGCAATAGGGAGATATGATAGTTTTTCAAAATACAGTAATAAAAATATAACAAGATATATGAAGGAAAAAAGAATGTTATCAGTTGTTCCATATAATACTTTATTATTTGAAGCATGTTCAGAAGGAAAAATAATTGATTTCTTTTTGAATATAAGAAATTTAGATGAAACAGATAGAAATTCTATTTATAGAAATGAAGTAAAAAAATTTGTAAGCAATATATTATATAAATTACAAGAATTACAAATGAGAATATAATTCCTAAGAAAGGAGAAAAAATAATGGTTTTAAATGTCGTTATTATTCTAATCATATTCATTATTGCAATAGCTCTAATAGTACGTTTTATTAAGAAAAGAAAAAATGAAGAAGTAGAACAAGCTGTTGAAGTTGATGATAAGACATATACATTAGATAAGATGAAAGCTTTTGTAAAAAAGAGATTAGATGAAATCACAAAAGTTAATTTATATGATATAGGTCTTTCAGAAGAAGAACTTAAAAGAAGGAAAAATAAAAAATATGAATTAAAAAAGGCATTAAAAGGATGTACATATGGAGATGTTAATGATAAAAAATATGTAAAAGAATTGATATATGATTTATTATATAAGGAATATGGTGTAGATGAAACAAATATATCAAAAGCAATACCTTTTGACATACCATCATTGTTAACTCCACAAGATAAATTTGATATAATAATTTATATGTATAAACAAGAATTTGCATATGAAGCATTAACACAGCTAATAAAAAAATATGAATTAGATAGATTAAAATATGTAGCTGGAGAATCAAAACCTTCTTATGTAATAACAGAAGCAGAGATTTGTGATATTTTTGAAAAAGAAAATTTTGTATTAACATTTCAAGATAAATTGAATGTTGTTGTACAAAGAATTTATCAACATTATAAAGGATATAGTAGTATTGATGAAATAAGAGATATGAATATTGATGGTATTTCAGGTGGTGTATCTGGATTGCCAGAAAGCTTTTTAAGTCAAGTTGCACAAACAGATGGTGATTATTTAAATCAAATAACAGAACATAAAGTACCACGTGCTTGTGATAGTATTTGGATAATGTTCCAAGGTAAATCAATAAGGTTAGCATTTCTATCATTTGGTACAGAAGCAGAATTAAAAAGAGTATGCCAAAACATATATAAATATAATAACCCAGGACAGTTATCTGATACAAATGGTTATAAAATAAATGAAATGAAAGATGGTTCTCGTGTAGTTGTTGTTAGACCAAGTATGTCTGAAACATGGGCATTCTTTGTAAGAAAATTTGACGTAAAGCGTGCAACATTGGAACAAATTATTAGATTCCCAGGAAAAGATGAAGCAATAGAATTATTAAAATATTTAGTAAAAGGGGCAAGAATTATATCACTTACAGGTGAACAAGGATGTCGGAAAAACAACAATGCTTATGGCTATGATAGAGAATATATACGAAACAATGAACCTTCGTATTACAGAAACTGCATTCGAGTTACACTTAAGAAAAATATACCCAACTAGAAACATATTATCAATGCGTGAAACAGAGACAGTATCTGGACAAGCCTGCTTGGATGTTCAGAAAAAAACAGATGGTTCTGTTAATATCATTGGTGAGGTTGCAACAGATCCCGTAGCATCTTGGATGATTCAATCAGCACAGGTTGCATCAAAATTTACACTATTTACACACCATGCTAAAACATTTCCAGATTTAGTTACAGCACTTCGTAACTCAATGTTAAGAGCAGGAGTATTTAAAGATGAAAGAACAGCAGAAGAACAAGTTGTACAAGTTTTGAATTTTGATATTCATTTAATAAAAGATTTTAGAGGTAGAAGATATATAGAAAGAGTAACAGAATGTATACCAGTAGAAGAAAAAAATGAGTATACATATGATCATAGAAAAGAAAAAACATTAGAAGGTAAATTTGATAAATTTATGGATAATGCTACAATTTACTTTACAAAATCTACAAATAGAGAATTATATCGTTATGTCAACATAATGGAATATCATGATGGAGAATATATACTTACAAATCCTATTTCTGATAAAAATATTAAAGAAATGAGAGAAAATATGGATGATAGTGATATTGACGAATTTGATAAATTCTTAAAAAGAAATTGGGGAATTGAAGGTAAAAGATTTTCACCAGATGAATTAGAAAAAGAAGAAAATGACATTTTTGCAAAAAAGACATCAGCAAAAATAGCAGAACCAAAGAAAAGAGGTAGAAAACCAAAATCTAAACAAGTATAAAGGAGGTGCAAATTTTCTATGTCAAATGCTAGTGAAGCAAGTGGAGCTATTCCAAGTAATGTACTTATGTACCTGTTAATAGGTGTTGGAGTAATATTTTTTGTAATAGTACTAATATATTTGTCTTTAAGAAAGAGAATGCAAAGTGCAGAAGTAAAACATATTAAAGAATTAAGAGAAGGAACTAAAGTAAGTACTTTTTCTTCTGAGATAATGTACCAGAAGTTATATGTGTATTATTTAAAAATGCCATTTATAAAAAGGTATTTAATGAAAGTGAGAAGAAAATTAGAGATAATAAATATAGATGATGAATATTTGACAAGAAAACAAGCCTCTAAAATATTAACAAGAACATTTGCAATATTATTGCCACTTACAGTCGTAATAATTGCACTTACATATAGTAATTATCTATTACTTTGCATATTACTTATATTTGAAATTTTTATGATAGATACTTTCATTGATGGAAGTGTTGATAAAATTGATAACAAACTACTAAAGCAACAAATAAATTTCTTTTCTGAAATAAGACATGCTTATCATGAGTTTAATATGGTAGAAGAAGCAATTTATCAAGTAGCACAAGATGATGAAGCTCCCGAAATGTCAAGACAAGCTGAAAAGATTTATGAAGTTTTAATATCTGATGATCCAGAAGGGGAATTAGAGAAATATTATGATGTTGCACCAAATAGTTATTTAAAAGAATTTGCAGGAGTATCATATTTAACAAAAGAATTTGGAGACAGAAAAGTTGATGGAGCATCATTATATCTTAAAAATTTAAACAATATAACACAGGAGATGCAATTGGAAATATTGAAAAGAGATAAATTAGATTATGTATTTCAGAGTTTATCAGTAATTTCAATTGTTCCAATGTTAGGACTTGAACCCATAAAAAATTGGGCTGTATCTCAGTTTTCATTTACAGAAGGATTTTATATGGGAAAAAATGGTATGCTCGTACAAATTTTAATATTGGTAATGACATTTATTTGCTATACATTAACAAGAAAATTAAAAGATAATGGATCTACAACAATTAATACAAAAAATACAGAAAATCCTTGGCAAGCAAAAGTATATAAAATTAAACCTATAAAGAAATTTGTAGATTTATTTATTCCTAAACAAGGTACAAAAGAATATAGAAAATTACAACAATTAATGAAAGATGCTGCAACAAGTGACAAACCAGAATGGATATATGTAAACAGAATATGTTTATGTATTGTAACATTTGTTGTATCAGTAATAATATGTATACAATTACATAATGTAGCTATAAAATACGTGTATACAGAACCTACAACAGATTATGATATAATAGGTCAAATGACTGATAAAGATAGAAGAAATGCAGAAGAGCTTACAGAACTTGATAATAAATATTTAAAACAATATAAAGGAAATACTAATATAACAGAACAAAATATAGCAAGAGATATGGAAAGAGGAAATTTTGGTATAAAAGAATATATAGATAGTACTTCTGAAGAAATAGAAGTGGCATCTGAAAGAGTATACCAAAAATTGCAAACAATAAATTCAGAATATTTGAAATGGTTTGAAATTTTAATAGGAATGGTATTAGGAGTAGTCGGATATATGGGTCCAATTTGGATGTTAAAATTCCAAGCAATAATAAGAAAATTGGAAATGGAAGACGAAGTAATGCAATTCCAAACAATTATTCTTATGTTAATGAGAATAGAGAGAGTGAATGTAGAAATTATTTTAGAATGGCTTGAAAGATATGCAAATATATTTAAAGCTCCAATTAGTAAATGTGTTAATAACTATGAAAGTGGACCATGGGAAGCATTAGAACAGCTAAAAGAAGATGTTTCTTATCAACAATTTATTAGAATAGTGGAAAGTTTACAAGCAGCAGTTGAAAAAATACCAATTGTAGATGCTTTTGATGAATTAGATACAGAAAGAGACTATTATCAGGCAAAAAGAAAAGAATCAAATGATAGGTTAATATCAAGAAAAGGTATGATTGGTAAAGCAATTGGATTTGCTCCAATGGTAATATTATTTGTTGGTTATTTAATTGTACCATTGGTATTTATAGGAATGACAAGTATGTCTTCATCATTTAGCACAATGTCTTCTATGAGATCTATGTAAAAGGAGGGATATGTAAGTTATGGAAAACGCATCTAAAGCATTAATTATAGCAGGTGGAGTTTTAATAAGTCTATTAGTTATATCCCTTTTAGTTTTAACATTTAATGGTATATCAAATTATCAAAAAAGTTTGCAATCTCAAGAAGCAACTGAACAAGCAGTAGATTTTAATAAGAATTTTGAAGGATATAATAGGAAAACACTTTATGGTAGTGATATTATTTCAATAGCAAATTTAGTAGTTGATTATAATACACAAGAAGCAGATGAAAAAGATTATCAAAATATTGAAGTATATGTAACAATTTCAAAAAGTGTTGGACTAAGTTTACCAACAGGATATTCATATTCTGCACTAGAGCCTTCAGGAAGTGCAGTAACAGCGCAAGATATTTATAATGACTTAAGTAAATTAAAAAAAGATGTAACAGAATTTGGAAATAAAACTAGTAGAATAAATGGTAAAAATTATAAATATAAGGAATTATATTCATTAAGCAATACACAATTTGAAGAAATAACTGGAGAAATGAAAGGCTCTGGAGGAACTATAGCTACACAGGTACAATATTATGAAAACTTAAAAAATTATGAAACAGAATTTAAAAGGAAAATATTTGGATGTATAAATGTAGAATATGATCCAAATAATGGTAGGATTACAAAAATGGAATTTAAAGATATGTAATAGTAAGGAGGTATATTATGGAAAATGCTTCAAAAGCACTGCTAATGATTGCAGGAGTATTATTAGGAGTGCTAATACTTACTATTATGGTATATGTATTTAATCATTTTGGAAATTATAATCAAGAAGTTATGGAAGAAATGAGGGAAAAAGATATACAAGCATTTAATAATAATTTTTATAAATTTGAATCAACAACTGGTGATATTATAAAAGTAACAATGCATGACATTGTAGGGCTTGTAAAATTTGCAAAAGAATATAATACAAAAAATGGAGTTAGTTATGGTGATGCTATATATATATCTGTTTGTATTAATGGAACAAGGATAGAAGAAGAAACAGAAGAACAACTAATGAATAGATTATCTGATATAGAAATGGTATCAAGAACAGATGCAAATGGAGATTTAATAGTAGTAGAAAAATATTATTATATATGTCAAGAAATAAGAACAAATAAAAATACAAGAAGGGTTAATTACATAAATTTTAGAAGATATGAAAATTAAAATAAAGTTATATTTTGTAATAAAATGTTGCTAAAACAAAATTAAAATGATATAATTAATATAGAAAGGAAAATATGAAAAAATATATTTTACTTTTATGCATAGTAATAATAATTGTTTCAATAATCGGTTATATTTATTCAAGATATCAAATACAACAAAAAGATTATATGAACCACAATAAATATTATGAAAATTACTATGAAAAAGAAATTACAGGTAATGATTTAGCTTCTATAATTAATAAAGCACTAGATTATAATGAAACTCAAAAAATAGAAAAAGATGATAATGGAAATTATAAGAATAATGGAAAAACATCAATAATTGTAGAAGTAAAATTTAAAGATAGTGATGATATTTTTAAAACAGAAAGAATATCTAAGCTAGGAATAAATTTATTTATAAAAAATTATTCTAATATATATTTTAAATGTACTAAAAAAGAATATCATGAAAATACAAACTACATAAAATATATGTTATTTGAACAAATTTAGTTATTAATATTTATTTATTATAAAACAAAAGATTTAAAGGAGGAATTTTTTATGGAGAATGCGTCAAAAGCATTGATTATCGCAGGTGCGATATTATTAGCAATTTTAATTATAGGTATAGGTATGTTTATTTATCAACAAGCTGCAGGTCAAATTTCAGATACAGGACTTGATGAACAAACAATTTCAACATTTAATGCTAAATTTTTAGCATATGAAGGAAAAGTTACAGGAACAGAAGCAAGATCTTTATGTGATTTAGTAAGACAAAATAATTTAACAAATGCTGAAGAACAAATTAATTTAATTAATGTAGCATATGGTACAGCATGTACTGGTGCAACAAATGTAGCTTCTCCAACAGATGGTCAAGCTGCTGCACAAACAGCAACAACAGCAAAAAATAGTATAAAGCAAGGTAGATCTTATGAAGTAACATTTGATTATAACTCAACAGGTGTAATATCAGCAATTGGAATAGTTGATAAATCAGGAAGTTCTGGAAGTAATCCATAGTTTTTAGTAGAGGAATTAAATATGGAAAATGCAGTACAAGCTTTAAAAATGGCTTTTGCAGTATTGGTATTCGTAATGGCTCTTAGTTTCACAGTATATGTATTTACACAAGCCAGAACTGCTTCAGATTCAATACTATACTCAATAGATGAAACTAACTATTACGAATACACAAATTTAAATAACATACTAGGTAGAGAAAATAGAATAGTGGGATTAGAAAATATTATCCCTACTTTATATAAATATTATAAAGAAAATTATACTGTCGTATTTAAACAAGCTAATTATACAAATGTTAATGGAGAAATGGTATTAGACATTTCTAGCTTAGAACCATTATTTGTGTATGAAACAACAATACCAATGACATCACATGGCAAAGGATATGAAAATACTGGTGCTCTTAATTGGGGAGATTATAATTGGGCTAAATATGGTATACAAGACGATGATAGATACAAAATATGTGCATTCGATTCTGATGATGAGCAAAAAAGAAAAGAACCATGGATGACTGGTGATGTTTCAGATCAGACAAAAATTAATATTGATGCTTTCTTAAGTGGAGGAGTTTATACTTCAACAACTGGTGTTACTACAAGAAATATTTATTATTCTGGAAGTAATTCAATGTCTTTAAATAGAAATGGAAATAAATCGACAGTAGGATTTGTAGAACAATATAAAAATGAACAATTTATTGAGTATTTGGGTGAATATGCTTATAAAACAAATAGCACAGGAACCAATGCAGATAATTATGAAGATGAAGAATTTGAATCTACAATAGTAGTTGATGGAGAAGTAATAAATCAAAATACAGTAAGAAAAAAAAGAATTATTACATATGTATTAGTAAAATAATGGTGGAAAGGAGGAATTAGCATGGATGACACATTGGGAATTATTATTGCAATAGGGTTGGTTGCAATTTTAATGTTTGTATTTCCATTAATGGCAACAGCAGAAAGAACAGATGATATATCTCAATTGGCTGTACAAACTGAAACAACAAAATTTGTTGATAAAGTAAGAACAACAGGGCAATTAACTTTAGAAGATTATGATAAGTTTTATTCAACAATAGTAGACGAAACAAGTGATAGTTTTGATATAGAAATGACACCTCAAATTTTGGATGAAAATCCAGGAGTAAAAACAACACAAGCAGAGATTACTAAAATTGGTGAGAATTTTTATTATACAGAATATACTACACAGGTTTTAGAAGAATTAAATGAAAACAATAAAAAAGTATTTAAAGAAGGAGACATTTTTGCTGTTACAGTAAGAAATACAAATAAAACAATTGCACAATTGCTAAAGAACTTCTTCTATCGTATATCAGGAGATGATACATACCAAATAGCAGCACAACATTCTGGAATCGTAACAGTAAATGGAAGTAGATAAGATAAAATGAAGGAGTGGTTTAACCACTCTTTTATTATACAATAGGAAAGGATAACTTTCCTATTGTATAAAAGTCGCTACGCTCTAACAACTGCACACAATTTTGACTTCGCAAAATTGGCTTAGAAACAAATTTACTAAAAAGCCAAAGAGAAAGTTAAAGTTTATATTAAATTAGGACTTTCTTATTTGTTCTACATTAGAAAATAGCAGAAAGGAATGATATAAGCTATGAAATTACAAAATATGGCTATAATATTTATTATAATTATATTGCCAATTTCGATTGCATTATCTACATATGTGGATTCACAAGCAAAAACAATTAATATGCAAACATCATATGATACCATGTTATATAGTAGTACATATGATGCAGTAAGAGCATTCCAACTAAATACAGTTAATAATAGATATTCTAGTGTAAGTGATTCTAAAATTAGAGATATAGAAGCTGCAATTTCAAGTTTTTATAATTCATTAGCAGCTGGATTTGGTTCAATGGGATATGATGAATCAACTCTTAGAAATTATGTACCAGCAATGGTATATACTTTATATGATGGATACTATATTTATGGAAAATTTAAAAATACATACAGTGTTTCTAATGTAAACGATGGAAAAGATACAGATGGAGATGGCAAAGGAGATACCGCAGTAGATGGGGTAGATCCAGGCAAGACTAGTATGCTCCAAGATGGATATTGGACAAGTGAAGATTATTTTGTAGAACCAGACCAATATCAGTATGGGTTAAAACCATACATATATTATTCAATAAGATATGTAAAAGGCTCTGATGATTTTGTAGTAAATTATACATTAGATAATTATATTACTATTATAGGAACAGTAGATGGAGATTATGTAACAAAGTCAGGTTATTTAATAAATCCAAATTTAGTTTCCGGAATGGTAGAAAATAATGGAGTAATAGAGCAGATAATATATGATGGTGTAAATATAGAAAGAGAAAGATTAAATGAAGATTTATTAATCTTAAATGAAGATCCAGCAACAGGAGATGAAACAATATCATCTAGACCAGAAAATTTTACATATGTAGAATATAATGGAAAAAAAATATATTATGACTCATCTACTGATCAATTTTTTAGATATAGTGATAACTATAAAAAAATGTATATTAATGACTATGCAACAAATAACTATGCTAGAGCAAGATTAAGATCAGATGGACTGTGGAGTGATAGTGCAGGACAATTTTATAAAGAGGCATTAGATTTTTCTAGTTGGGTAAATGCACATTTAAGTGATATCACAGTCGCAGATGTTGTATATGATGATGGAACACAGGCTAACCCTAATGGAATAGTAATACCTAAATTGGCAGAAGATGAATCTACAGATAATACTTTGATTGCAACAACAGGAACAGCATGTATTTTTGATACAACATCACTTGAAAATAATCCAACAGATAGAAGTTCAAATTTTAATGAACATAGAATGGGAGTAATTAGAAGATCTATAACTACAAATTTGATATCAGCAATTGCAAATTTTAGTCAAGTATCAACAGAATCATATGAATTTGTATTGCCTTTAATAAGTGAAGAAGATTGGGATAAAGTATTAAATAATATATGTGTAATTACATTTTTACAAGGAATACCAGTAGGAAATTATAAATTTTACAATAATTATTCAATAGTAACTAATGATAAAAACAAGGAATTTGTGGCTGATGATAGTATATATATAGAAGAGGCAGAAGCAGATAGAAACAAAGTACCAGGAAGTGAACATCATAATCCAGGTGATAGAAGTTTAGATCAAACGAAAGAATATATAGCATATAGTAATATAGATTATATTAGACAGAATGTATATTTATCAAACGAAAATTATTATTACTTTTATCCAAAAACGAGTACAGCCTGTTATAATTGTATAGTCAGTATTCCATATAATTATGATATACAAGATATAATAAATGGAAATACAATACAAGACGTAGATGGTAGACAAATAGATTTTAGTAATAGTAATATACGTAAAGCTGTAGTTACTGGGCTTGCAAGATGTAGATATAGTTTATATAAATCAAATGAAATTTTAAATACATAAATTATAAATTTTGAAAAAATGGGCATTATATCTATAGAGGATGGTGCCCATGAAAAATATGTTAAAAATATTGTTTATCTTAATTTTATTAATAATATATATTTATGTTTGTAATATAGTATTATTACCTAATAATATAGTTTTATTTCAAGAAGAAGAATTAAAATTTGGACTAGCTTTAGGATTAAAAATAGAACAAGGAGTAAATAGAAAAAATCAAACTATGCAAGCTGTATCATCTATAAATGAAAAATTAGATTCAATGCAGAAGGTTAATTATAATTTAACTTTATTTGGGAAAAAAGTAAGAGAAGTTAGTGTAAATGTAATTCCACAAACTAAAGTTATACCAGTAGGAATAGCAGCTGGGTTAAAATTATATACAAATGGTGTTTTAGTAGTAGGAATGAGTGAAATAGAAACCAAAAATAATGGGAAAGAAAAGCCTTATAAAGATAGTGGAATAAAAGAAGGAGATACAATAATATCTGTTAATGAGAAAAATATAAGTACAACAGATGAATTGATTAGTGCAGTGAATAGTGCAAGTGGTGAAGCAGTAAAAATAGAGTTTATAAGTGAAAATACACAAAAAGTGACAAGTATAAAACCTGCTAAAGCTGAAGATGGAGAGTACAAATTAGGATTGTGGGTAAGAGATGCTGCAGCAGGTGTTGGTACAGTAACATTTTATGAACCTTCAACAGGAAAATTTGCAGCTTTAGGTCATGGAATAACAGATATAGATACAGAACAATTAATTACAATAGCAAATGGAGAATTAGTAACTACAAATATAGTTTCAACAGTAAAAGGCGAAAAAGGAAAACCTGGAGAAATGAAAGGTAGTATAGATAATAGCAATAAAATCGGAAATGTGACTCAAAATACTTATCTGGGTATTTATGGAAATGTAACAAATAAAAATTATTTAAACTTAAGAGAACAAGCAATTGATGTTGCATTAAGGAGTGAAATAAAAACAGGTAAGGCTCAAATAATATGTCAATTGGAAAATGAAAAACAAGAGAAATACGACATAGAAATAGAGAAAATATATGTAGGAAATAACACAGACAATAAAAGTATGATGATAAAAATAACAGATGACAAATTAATAGAAAAAACACGGTGGAATAATACAAGGAATGTCTGGCTCACCTATAATACAAAATGGTAAATTTATAGGAGCAGTAACACATGTATTAGTAAATGAACCAACAAAAGGATATGCTGTTTTTGCAGATATGATGATAAAACAAATGAGAGAAGTGAATTAAATCTCTAATTGTCAAATAAAATTGTACACAATAGGTAATCTTCTTTGAGAGAAAATTAGAATGGAGAGGATAGATTGAAAAGTTTTTATAAAACTAGATATACTGTATTATTAATTTCATTAATAGTAATTATTATTGCTTTATTATGCATATTTGCATACAAGATAAGCAAAAATGAGATAAATATAAAAGATGTAGTAGCAGATTTAGAAAACGAAATAATAGATAAGGGTACAGATATTAATGAAAAAATAACTAATAATGCAAACAATATAAATCAAGTAACTAATATAGTTGAACCTATATTGGGAGAAAATATATATTTAGAAAATAATTCAAATGT
This sequence comes from uncultured Clostridia bacterium, assembly GCA_944388605.1. Lineage (GTDB taxonomy): Bacteria > Bacillota > Clostridia > TANB77 > CAG-508 > CALXJJ01. Next base: position 26,683 of record CALXJJ010000006.1, on the reverse strand, counting down.
AATAGATAATAAACATTTTTTTTATAATCAATTAACTAGTGAGGAAAAAGACATTTATAATGCTTTAGAAAATAATAAAGAAAAATTAAAGAAAGGAAATTATGAAATAGATCTACCATCAAGTATAGGAAAAATATATGAAGAACAAAATGGAGAAGCAAAATTAAATCAAATGTACCAAAATGTAATGGATGCGTTTAATACAGATAATATAGATATATTTTATATAGATAGTACAAAAATATATCTTCTTACAAAAATCACAACAAAAATTACAACAAAAACCTATGATATAAAATTATCAAATGGTGAAAATTTAGATAATTATTATACAGATTATTTTACAACAGAAGAACAAGTCACAAATGCAATTAATTATGTTGAAGAAGAATCAAATAAAATAATTAGTAATATATCTGGCAATAATTATGACAAAATAAAGCAAATACATGATTGGATAGTAGATAATATAGAATATGATCAAACATATTCAAATATACACAATAATAATATATATGGAGCTTTAAAAGATAGAAAAGTAGTATGTGAAGGATATGCAAAATTAATGAAATATTTGCTGGATAAAATAAATATACCAAATGTACTTGTGAGTGGAATTGGTACAGATAATAATGGTAATACAGAAAACCATATGTGGAATTATGTTATGCTAAATGGAAATTGGTATGCAGTAGATTGTACATGGGATGATCCAATAATAATTGGAAATGGAAGAGTAAGTAACAGTAATAGATATAAATATTTTTTAAAGGGTTCTAACGATTTTATGAAAGATCACAAGGAAATTGGAAATGTATCTAGTAGTGGAATGGTATTTACTTATCCAGAATTAAGTAAAGAGAACTATTAGTGGATAGTTAATTTTTTGACTATTCACTAATTTTTAATACAATAGGAAAATATAATTTTCCTATTGTAGAATATATCTTCAATTTAACAGATGCACATAAACTTTATTACATAAAATTTGGCGCACGAACAAATACGCGACATATAAGTAAGCTAAAATGTTTAAGTATTTTTAAATCATGTCGCTTTTGTTCTACAATAGGAAAGTCATCCTTTACTATTGTAGAACAATCGCTACGCTCCAACGAATGTACACAATTTTACTTGCGTAAAATTTGGCTTAGGAACAAATTTACTAAAAAGCCAACGAGAAAATATTAAATTAGTACAAATTTTAAGGCTTTCCGATTTGTTCTTACCAACATAGAACCAATGTTAGTAACTGTTCCTGCTCCTAGTGTTAATATTAAATCATTTGGTTGAACATTTTTAATTAAATAATTTTTAATTTCTTCAAAATCTGAAATATATTTTGCATCTTTACCTAATTTGTTAATCTCTATAGCTAAATCTTTTGCAGATATATTATAAATGTTTTTCTCTCTTGCAGCATATATATCTGTAATTATTATATTATCAAATTCTATTAATGCATTTGCAAAATCATTTAGTAAGTTTTTTGTTCTGCTATATGTATGAGGTTGGAAAACAACCCAAGATTTATTAAATTTTTTATTTTTCATTGCATTTGCGATAGCTTTGATTTCTGTAGGATGATGACCATAATCATCATATATAGTAGCACCATTTATTTCACCAACATATTCAAATCGTCTATGTGCACCTGTATATTTTAATAATCCATTTTTTATGTCTTCTTTAGAAATACCATATTCAATACACAAAGCAATACAAGCTAAGGCATTTAAAACATTATGTTTTCCTGGAACTGATAATTGAAATGATTTAAAAAATGTATCATTATAATATGCATCAAAACTTGCAAAACCATTTGAATCGAATTGAATATTTCTAGCGAAATAATTTGCATGATGATTTTCAATTCCAAAAGTTACAGTTTTAGCTAATGTATGATTAGATATACCAGCACAATTTTCATCATCTAAATTAATAACAAGTAAACCTTCTTCTGGAAGTAATTTAACATATTTTGCAAATGCTAATTTTATATTATCAAGATTTTTAAAATAATCCAAATGATCATTATCAATATTTAAGATAACTTCTGCTCTAGGATGAAATTTTAAAAAGCTCTCAACATATTCACATGCTTCTATAATAAAATATTCACTATTTCCAATTCTATAATTTCCATTAATGGTCTTTAATATTGCACCAACTTGTATAGAAGGATCTTTACAAGCCTCTAAAAAACACATAGAAATCATTGATGTAGTTGTAGTTTTACCATGAGTCCCAGATATACAAATAGTGTTACGAAATGCTTTAGTTAATTTTCCTAAAAAATCGGATCTTTCTATTGTGGGTATATCTAATTCATGTGCACGTATCATTTCTGGATCATCTTTTTTTATTGCAGCTGAATATACAACTAAGTCAGATTGGGCAAGTAATTGTAAATCATGTCCAATAACAACTTTAATACCGTTTTCTTTTAAACGTAATGTGATTTCAGATTCAGCAATGTCTGAGCCACTAACATGGAAACCCCAGTTCTTTAGTATTTCAGCAATGCCACTCATACTTATGCCACCTATTCCAATCATATGTATATTTCTATATTGTTTTAATTCTTCTATATTTGCCAATGCTAGTCACACTCCTTAAAAATTACTTAGAATATTATATAATGAAAAAAGGTTTTTTTCAATAGATAACACAATTTTTTAATACATTAGGAAAATCATACTTACTTTTCCTAATATATTAAATCCATTGCATAGAAATATATGTAAAGATAAATAAAAAATCAAAAGAATTATAAATTTTATAATTTATCGATTTATTCTTTATAGGAAATTATATTTACAATAAATTTAAAATATACAGTGTACATTAAAATTAATATAAATTTTAAGGCTTTCTGATTTGTTCTACGTAGAATAATTTCTTTATATATTAGGAAAGCAAAAGAGAAAGTTAAAATTTATATAAAAAACAATATGAATTTTATGATATAAAGATAGGTAAGAAAAAATTAAAGAATTTTGTAAAAAAAGAAGGAAAAATAAAAAAAAAGGAGAATAATATAATTGTACATAAGAAAAGATGTACAAAAAAATTTTATAACTTTGGAAGGCGGTGCACAAAATGCAAATCACAGATGTACGTTTAAGAAAGGTAAATTCAGAAAACAGAATGAAAGCTGTTGCTTCTGTAACATTCGATAATGAATTCGTAATTCATGATATTAAAGTTATCGAAAGTCAAAATGGATTATTTATAGCTATGCCAAGCAGAAAAACTCCAAACGGAGAATTTAGGGATATAGCTCATCCAATCAATGCTGAAACAAGAGAGAAAGTTCAAAAAGCTATATTAGATGCTTATGAAGCTCCTGAGACTGAAGAATCAGCAGAATAATAAATACAATAATTAGCAGATACTATATTGGTATCTGCTTTTTTGTTGAATAGTAAAAACTCCATTTTTACTATTCAACAAGAAAAACTGGATCAAATTCTTGATCCAGTTTAAGAATGTTATGGAAACAACACTACAATGCTGTCCATATTGTGAATAGCCTTACGACGTAACTTTGAATCTCCAGACCTGGTATAAACCAGAACTAAAAAATGTTCTGCTTGCCGTAAAAGATGCTCAGCATCTATCAATGTTAGTGGATTACCTTCTGAAGTAACAACTCCTTCAATTATGTTTGAATTATCTCTTACTGCTTTTGCATATAGAAGAATAAGCTCCTCTATATTGTCTACATATGTTTGGATTTCATTGTCTTTGTGCCAATCGATCATTCCATCTAATAAGGTAGTGTTAATGTTAGCCATAAAGAAACCTTCTTTCTATAATATATATATATATTATACCACTATTATGTAAATTAATCAACTTATGATTTTTTCTAATTTAATAAATAATTAATAATTTTTTAATAATATATTTATTGTATTTTCTATTAAATAAATATAAAATAAATAAAAAAGAAAGGGTGAAGTTGAAAATGACAGATCTAGCTTTAGAGTGTACTAATTTATACAAAAAAATAGGAAAAAAAGAAATTTTAAAAGGAATTTCTTTAAAAGTGGAGAAAGGAGATATACTTGGATTTATTGGACCTAATGGAGCAGGAAAAACAACAACAATAAAACTTATATTAGGATTACAAGGAATAACACATGGAACAGTAAAAATAAATGGTTATGATGTAGAAAAAGATTTTACAAAAGCTATTAGGAGTGTTGGAGCGATTGTAGAAAATCCAGATTTATATATGTATTTAACTGGATATGAAAATTTAAAGCTTATAAGTAATTTATATAAAAGTGTGGATGATGATAGAATAAAAGAAGTAGTTAAATTAGTAGGATTAGAAAATAGAATAAATGATAAAGTTTCTAAGTATTCTCTAGGAATGAGGCAAAGACTGGGAGTTGCACAAGCTATATTACATAAACCAAATCTGTTAATTTTGGACGAACCAACAAATGGATTAGATCCAGAAGGTATTAGGTCAATAAGAGAGCTTTTAGTTAATTTGGCAAAAAATGAAGGAATGGGAGTATTAATATCAAGTCATAATTTATCAGAGTTAGAAAATTTTTGTAATAAAATATGTATGATAAAGAATGGAGTTATTATAGAAACTAATGATATATATAGGATAAAAGAAAATATTCAAAGTAGTTATATTATTAAAGTACAAAATTTAGAAAAAGTAAAATCAATAATAAAACAAGGTATTGAAATAATTGATGAAAATAAATTTAAAATAAATATAAAGGAAGATAAAATACCAGATATAATTAAATTTTTAGTGGAAAATGATATTAAAATTTTAGAAGTAAAAGAGGAGATGGCAAGTTTAGAGGAGGCTTTCTTGAAAAAGACAGGGGGTAATGTAATTGATTAAACTGATAGAAAATGAATTTACAAAGATATTTAAAAAGAAAAGCATATGGATTGTAGGTATTTTGATAATTTTATTTATAGTAGGGTTAAATGTAATTAGCAAAATAGTATCAGAAAGAAGTACAGACTTTTTATATTATTCTGAGGACTATGTACAATATTTAAAAGAAGATTTGGAAAAATTGGACGCAAAAGATCCAAGTGATTATGCACAATATATAGAAACAAAAACAAATTTGGATGTTGCACAATTATGTCTTAAGTATGATGAGCAATGGCAAAATAGTATAATAGAAAAGTATATTAAAAGTACAATTACAGAATATAATCAATATTATTATTCAATAGAGGAAAAATCACAAGATGATATACAAAAAGAGAAAGAGTTAAAAGAACAGTATGATGAGCAAATTGCAAAATTAGATGCGAAAGACTGGAGATATTTCGCAGAAAAAGAAAAAGCAGAAAAAGAGAAAGAAATAAGAAATATTGAAGAACAATTAAACAATACAGTATCAAATACGGAAAAAGATCAGTTAAATATGATAATAGAGCAAAGAAAAGTTGAATTACAAGCAGTAGATTGGAGATTAGATAAAGATATACCATATGGAAATAATCATCTAAGTAATCAAATTGAAAATTATGTAAGTAGTAAAATTTATTTAATTACAGTACAGTTTGACGAAAATGAATATCTGGATAAGCAAAATAGACAAAGTTATATAGAAGAAGCTGAACTTGCCAAATATGATATAGAGAATTTGGAAAATACTCAAAAAAAAGATAGTGCAAAAGGAATATTGGAAGATGTTTTTTCAAACTATGAACTACTAATAATAGTTGTAATTGTAATGATTGCAGGAGTAATGGTTAGTGAAGAATTTAATAAAGGAACTATTAAATTATTATTAGTAAGACCATATAGCAGAAACAAAATATTATTAGCTAAATTTGTAACAAGTATGTTAATGATTTTAGTAACAGTTGTATTTATAATAGGAGTTCAATTCATAACAGGAGGAATTGTATATGGATTTGATAGTTATGGAATTCCTGTATCTGCATATGATTTTAATAACGAAACAGTAGTTACTATGAATGTATTTGTATATTTAATAATAATTACTCTAACGAAAATACCAATATATATTTTAATAGCGACATTAAGTTTTGCATTAAGCACATTATGTAATAATTCTCCAGTAGCAATTGCACTACCTTTACTTGGATATATGGGGTCAAGTATGATTAATATGTTAGCTGTACAATATGAATTAAATTGGTTAAAATTCTTTGTAACTCCTAATTGGGATTTAACACAATATTTATTTGGAAAATTACCGATGTTTGAAAATTCAACATTGTTATTTTCAATAGTAGTTTGCTTAATATATATGGTAATAATGTTAATACCAACTTTTATAGTGTTTAAAAAGAAAAATATTAAAAATATATAGTTTTAGTGCTTGAAAAAATTGGTTAAATTTGCTAAAATTATATTATAGGGGAAGGGCAAAAATGAGGAGTATTTTTGCTCTTTAGTTTTATACAATAGGAAAGGATAACTTTCCTATTGTATAAAAGTCGCTACGCTCTAACGACTGCACACAATTTTGACTTCGTAAAATAGGCTTAGGAACAAATTTACTAAAAAGCTAACGAGGAAAGATAAAATTAATATAAATTTTAAGGCTTTCCGATTTGCTATATATTAGGAAAGTGATTACTTCCTTTTTCTAATATATAAAATTGTTTTAAGAATAGACTTAATGAGAAATAATTAGAAAAATTTTTAATTATAATTTTTCCTGTATTCTAATATTAAATTTAATAAGGAGAGTTTTATATGGCATATATTGAGTTTAGAAATGTAGTAAAAGAATATAAAATGGGTGAAATAATAATAAAAGCATTGGATAAAACAAATTTTACAATCGAAAAAGGTGAACTTGTTGTTATTGTTGGTCCAAGTGGAGCAGGTAAAACTACTGCATTAAATATATTGGGAGGAATGGATAATGTAACATCAGGTATTGTATTAGTTGATGGAAGAGAAGTATCAAAATTGAAAAATAAGGAATTAATAAAATATAGAAGAGAAGATATTGGATTTGTTTTTCAATTCTACAATTTAGTACAAAATTTAACAGCAAAAGAAAATGTAGAATTAGCTACTCAAATATGTAAAGATGCTTTAAATCCAGATGAAATTTTAGAAAAAGTAGGATTAAAAGATAGAAAAAATAATTTTCCATCTCAACTATCAGGAGGGGAGCAACAAAGAGTAGCAATTGCTAGAGCAATTGCCAAAAATCCTAAATTATTATTATGCGATGAACCAACTGGAGCATTAGATTATAAAACAGGTAAACAAATATTAAAATTATTACAAAATACAGCAAGAAAAGAAAATATGACAGTTTTAATAATAACACATAATAGTGCAATTGCGCCAATGGCAGATAAAGTAATACATTTTAAAAATGGTACTGCAGAAAGTGTAGAGATTAATAAAAATCCTGTTAATATTGATGAAATAGAATGGTAGATTTTACTTAATTGTGAAAATCGGAGGTGAAGTAAATGAAAAAAGCTTTATTTAAAGATAGCATAAAAGAAATTAAAAATACTTATAAACGTTTTATATCAATTTTATTAATGGCTTTTCTAGGAGTAGGCTTTTTTGCTGGAGTGAGGGCTACTTCACCAGATATGTTAGATACAATAGATATTTACTATAAAAATCAAAATATGTATGATATACAAATAATATCAACTTTAGGGTTAACAATTGACGACTTAAATTCTATAAAAAAAATAGATGGCGTATTAGAAACATATGGTTCATATAGCACAGATGAAGTAATAATTGATAACAATTCAGAACATGTAATAAAAATAATGTCTATAGAAGAGATTAATAAACCAATACTAAAAGAAGGGAGAATGCCAAGTGAGCCTAATGAGTGTGTAGTAGAATCTAAAATGTTAAGTGGACTAGGGAAGAATATTGGTGACGAAATACAGCTAAAAGAAAATGATGAGAGTTTATTATCTCAAAACAAATTAAAAATAGTGGGAATAGTAGAAAGTCCAATATATATATCAATGCAAAGAGGCAATACTAGTTTGGGAGCAGGGAGTATAAATTATTACACATATGTACCAAAAGAAAGTTTTAATAGTGATTTATATACAGAAATATATATAAAAGTTAAAGATGCTAGTAAATATGAAACATCTACAGATAGATATGAGAATTTAGTAGAAAATGTAAAAAATAATATAGATAATATAAAAGAAGAACGACAAAAAATAAGGTATGATGATTTGATTGATACTGCAGAAAAGGAGCTTGAAAAAGCACAAAATGAATTTAATGAAGAAAAAAAATCAGCAGAAGAACAAATAGCAGAAGCTGAAAAAAAGATAAATGACGCAAAAAAAGAAGTAGAAGAAAATGAAAATAAGATTAATAATGGAGAAGTACAAGCTAATAAGGAATTTGCAAATGCAGAAAAATTAATAAAACAGGGAAAAGAAGAAATTTATTCTAATGAAAAATTATATGATGAGAATAAAGAAAAGGCAGAAGAAGAAATTAATAAATATGAGAATACGAAACAGGAATTAACAAATAATTTAAATACTATAAATACAGGAATAGAGCAAATTGATATAAAATATAATGAAATACAATTAGCTTTATCTAATCCTCAATTATCAGAGGAACAAAAAAATCAATTAGAAAATACAGCTGGATTATTAGAAAAACAAAAATCTGGACTAGAACAAAATAAAAATGAAATAGAAAACGGAATAGAAGAAATAAATAATGGAATAAGCTCAGCAAAAGAACAATTAAAATTAGCAGAAAAACAAATAGAAAATGCGAAAATAGAATTAAAAGAGCAGGAACAAAACTTAGAAAAAGAAAAGAGCAGAACATATTCTGAATTAGAGAATGGTAAAAAGGAGATAGAAGAAGCAAAATTAGAGATACAAAAAGGAGAAGAAGAACTAAATATTAATAAACAAGAATTTGAAAAACAAATAACAGAGGCGGAAGAAAAGTTAAATAATGCTAAAGAGCAGATATCAGAAATTGAGAGTCCTACATGGTATATATTAGATAGATATGGAAATACTGGATATAATAGTTTTATACAAGATGTACATAGTATAGAAAATATAGGAAAAGTTTTCCCAATTGTATTTTTTGTAATTGCAACATTAATATCTCTAACTTCAATGACAAGAATGGTAGAAGAACAAAGAGGACAAATAGGAACATTAAAAGCTTTAGGATATAATAGAATGCAAATTGCAAGTAAATATATAATATATTCTGCAGTAGCATGTATAATAGGTGGAATTTTAGGTATGTGTGTAGGATTTATGCTAATACCAAAAGTAATATGGATGATGTATGAAATGATGTATACAATAACTGATATACATTTAAAATTTAATACTTATTATGCATTATTTGGTTTAGGAGTAGCTTGCATATGTATTGTAGGAGCTACCGCATATTCAACTAATAATATACTAAAATATGAACCAGCAACACTAATGAGACCAAGAGCACCAAAAATAGGTAAAAGAGTTATATTAGAGAAAATACCATTTATATGGAATAAATTGTCTTTTTCGCATAAAGTGACAGTAAGAAATATATTTAGATATAAAAAGAGATTTCTAATGACAATAATAGGTATATTGGGATGTACTGCATTGATTGTAGCAGGATTTGGATTAAAAAATTCAATAGAATCACTTTTACCAAAACAATATGGAAAAGTATTTAAGTATAATATGCAAGTAAGTTTAAAAAATGGAGTAGATGTAAATAGTTTTCTTGAAAAAGTAAGAAATAATGAAAAAATAAAAAATATAACTGAAACGAATATTTCAGCTGGTGAATTAACAAATAAAGATAGTACAGAAGAAATTCAAATAATAGTACCTAAAAATGCTGATGAAATAAAGAATAGTATAAATATAATAGATTTAAAAACAAATGAATCAGTAGAATTATTAGATGATGGAATATATGTAACAGATAAAGTTGCAGAATTATTAGAAATAAGTGAAGGAGATATTATAACAATTAAAAATAGTGATGATATAGAGAAACAAGTTAAAGTCAATAAAATTGTAGAAAATTATGTATCACATTATGTATATATGACTAGAAATACATATGAAAAATTATTTGAAGATAATTATTCTACAAATATTATATATATAAATACTCATCAAATGGAAGAAAATGATGAAGAAAATCTGGCAAAGGAAATAATAAATTATAGTGAAGTAAGTGGAGTTATTTTAACGTCTACAGTAAGGAATGCAATGAATGATACATTAAAATCTTTAAATTATGTAGTAGTTGTTTTAATTGTATCAGCAGGATTACTTGCCTTTGTAGTATTATATAATTTATCAAATGTAAATATTAGTGAAAGAATTAGAGAACTTGCTACTATAAAGGTTTTAGGATTTTATGATAAAGAAGTATATAGTTATATTACAAGAGAAACTATTTTGCTTACTATAATTGGAATTATATTAGGATTAGTTGCAGGATACTTTTTGAATTCATTTATAATAAGTACTTGTGAAATTAATATGCTAAGATTTGCTAAAATAATAAATCCGGAAAGTTATGTGTATGGTGTTCTCATTACTTTTGGATTTGCAACAATAGTAAATATATTTACATATTTTGCATTAAAGAAAATAAATATGATAGAAAGTTTAAAAAGCGTAGAATAGTTAATGAAAAAACGTTTATAATATATATTGAAAATAATTTAGATATATGATAAAATTATTAAATAAATACGAAGAAAAAGAAGAGTATGCTTAAATTATTGCTATTTTAGAGAAAAGAAGTTATTAGCTGAAAGCTTCTTATAGTAAATAAGCAGAAGGTAGCTTTGGAGTAGGTATATTGAAGTTTAGTAGATGTACTCGCAAGTGTAGCAAGCGTTAAAATGCTATAGAGATAATTTGTAAAAAATTAATTAAGGTGGTAACGCGAACAAACTCGCCCTTATATGGTGGCGGTGTTCGCGTTTTTAAGTTATAAAAAGTGTAATTTTCTGTAACTTGAAAATATACAATACTAGAAAGATCTTATAAGATTCTTACTATAACTTAAATTAATATCACAATAGAGAAAAGGTCTAGAAAAGTTAGATTTATTGCATTGGAAAGGAAGGATAATAAGAATGAAGAAAGAAGAAATACAAGGAAAATTTGATCCAAAAAAATTTGAAGATACTTTATATGAAAGATGGGAGAAAAATGGATGTTTTAAACCATCTAAAGACAGAACTAAAACACCATATACAATAGTAATTCCACCACCAAATATTACAGGTAGATTGCATATGGGGCATGCTTTAGATGATACAATTCAAGATATATTAATAAGATATAAAAGAATGGCAGGGTTTAATGCACTATGGATACCAGGAACAGATCACGCAGCAATTGCAACAGAAGTTAAAGTTGTCAATAAGTTAAAAGAAAAAGGAATAACAAAAGAAGAATTAGGAAGAGAAAAATTTTTAGAAGAAGCATGGAATTGGAAAAATGAATATGGGAATGTAATAACTAATCAAATAAGAAAAATAGGTTGTTCATGTGATTGGAATCATGAAAGATTTACTTTAGATGAAGGATTATCAAATGCAGTTAAAGAAGTTTTTGTAAGACTATATGAAAAAGGATTAATATATAGAGGAAAAAGAATGATAAATTGGTGTCCTGATTGCAATACTTCTATATCAGATGCAGAAGTAGAATATGAAGAGGAAAGCACACATTTGTGGCATATTAAATATAAAATTAAAGGCTCAGAAGATTATATTATAGTAGCAACAACAAGACCTGAAACAATGTTAGGAGATACTGGAGTTGCAGTTAATCCTTCAGATGATAGATATAAACATTTAATAGGTAAGAAAGTAATATTACCAATTATGAATAAAGAAATTCCAATAATCGGAGATGAATTTGTAGAAAAGGATTTTGGTACAGGTTGTGTTAAATTAACTCCATGTCATGATTATAATGATTATGAGTCAGCTAAAAGACATAACTTGGAATTTGTTCAAGTCTTTGATGAACATTTTAAAATGGGTAATTTAGTTCCAGAATACGAAGGAATGGATTTATTAGTGGCAAGAGAAAAAATAGTTGAAAAATTAAAGGAATTAGGAGCTTTAGTAAAAGTAGAAGATTATACTCATAATGTTGGAAAATGCTATCGTTGTCATAATACAATAGAACCTAAAATTTCAGAACAATGGTTTGTAAAAATGGAACCATTAGCTAAACCAGCAATAGATGTTGTTAAAAATGGAGAACTTAGAATAATACCTGATAAATATGAAAAAACATATTTTAATTGGCTAGAAAATATTCAGGATTGGTGTATTTCAAGACAATTGTGGTGGGGTCATAGAATACCAGCATATTATTGTGATGATTGTAAAGAAATTATTGTATCAAGGAAGAAACCAGAAAAGTGTTCAAAATGCGGTAGTACAAATTTACATCAAGATGAAGATACTTTAGATACATGGTTTAGTTCTGCATTATGGCCATTTTCTACATTAGGATGGCCAGAGGAAACAGAAGATTTTAAATATTTTTTCCCAACTTCAACATTAGTAACAGCATATGATATTATATTTTTCTGGGTAGTCAGAATGGTGTTTTCTAGTTTAGAGCATACTGGTAAAATTCCTTTTAAAGATGTATTTATTCATGGAATTGTAAGAGATAGTCAAGGAAGAAAAATGTCTAAATCATTAGGAAATGGAATAGATCCATTAGATATAATAGAAAAATACGGAACAGATGCATTAAGATTTTCTTTAATAATAGGAATTACACCAGGTAATGATATTAGATATATGCCAGAGAAACTGGATTCGGCATCAAATTTTGCTAACAAATTATGGAATGCGTCAAAATTTGTTTTAATGGCAAATGAAGGAATAGAAAACATAGATGATGTAAATTTAAAAGTAGAGGATAAATGGATTTTAAATAAGTTATCAAAAACTATTTTAGAAGTAACATATAATATTGATAAATATGAATTGGGAGTTGCACTACAAAAAATATATAATTTTCTATGGGATGAGTTTTGTGATTGGTATATAGAAATGGTAAAACCAAGGTTATATAGCGAGAATATGGAAGATAAAAAAACTGTAGTATATACTTTAAATAAAGTATTGGAATGTTCACTAAAATTATTGCATCCATTTATGCCTTTTATAACAACAAAAATTTATGATGCAATTAATGGAAATGAATTAATGATTTCAGATTGGCCAAAAGCAGAAGTAAATTATGAGAAAGAAGAAAATTTTATAGAAAAAATTAAGGAAATAATAGTAGGCATTAGAAATATCAGAATAAAGATGAATGTTCATCCAACTAAAAAATCAGATTTAATATTTGTATTAACACAAAGATCAGAGGAAGAATTTTTAAAACAATCTTACAGTTTTATACAAAAATTAGGATTTGCACAAAAAATAGAAATAAAATATGAAGATAAAAATATACCGCAAAATGCAATTAATATTATGACAGACGGAATTAATGTGTTTATTCCTTTTGAAGAATTAGTAAATATAGAAGAGGAAAGAAAAAGATTAAATGAAGAAAAGAATAAATTAGAAGCAGAGGTTGCAAGATCAGAAACAATACTATCTAATCAAGGATTTATAGAAAAAGCACCTAAAACAAAAATAGACGAAGAAAAAGAAAAATTAGTTAAATATAAAGATATGTTAGATAATGTAAAAGAAAGATTAAATAGTTTATAAAAATATATTGACTATAGACAATATATACTTAAAAAGATAGATTCAAATATATTGAGTTTGTCTTTTTTTTTATATAATAAGAAAGTAAACTTTTTTAATATGTAACATTATGATAGCTAATATTATAGCTTAGGTCAATAAATGTCGACAACTTCCTATAAATCGGCAAAACTTCTTATGTTTTGCTATAGGAAAAAAATGGAAAAAGAATTATAATATTCATATAAATTAAATGAAGTGGAGGTAAACAAATGAATGTAAAGTATAACGAAAAGGACAAGTTATTACTTTTAGAAATTACAGAAGAAATAGACCATCATTTAGTAGATATATTAAGGAGGAAGATAGATAATGAGATTACAAGATATATGCCTAGAAAAATTATATTTGATTTTAATAATGTTTCTTTTATGGATAGTGCAGGAATAGGAATGGTAATTGGTAGATATAAAACCATGAATATGATAGGACGGAAAAGTAGAAATGATAAATGTTAATAAAACTGTGAAAAAAATTTTTGATATGAGTGGTGTTTCTAAAATAATACCTATATCACAAAAAATAAGTTAAGAAAGAAGGGTAAATATGAGTGGTTTATTTGATAATGAAATGAAATTAGAGTTTTCTAGTAAATCAAGTAATGAAGCTTTTGCAAGAATTACTGTTGCTGCATTTGTAGCTCAATTAGATCCAACAATAGAAGAATTAGCTGATATAAAAACAGCAGTGTCTGAGGCAGTAACAAATTGTATTATACACGGATATGAAAATAAAGAAGGAATAGTAAAAATAATTGCTAAAATATTAAAAAATACAGTTATGATAGAAGTATCTGACACAGGAAAAGGAATTGAAAATGTAGAGATGGCAAGAAAACCATTATACACATCAAAGGCAAATTTGGAAAGATCAGGAATGGGTTTTACAATAATGGAGAGTTTTATGGATGAAATAGATATTCAATCAGTACTTGGACTAGGAACAAAAGTCATAATGAAAAAAGCAATAAAACCAAAGGAGGAAGATGAAGAAGAAACAAAATTAGGGTAAAGGTGGTTTTATTTTGGATAAAGAATATTTTGAATATATTTATTCAGCACAAAATGGAGATAAAAAAGCCTTAGAAGAACTAATAAAAAGAAATAAAGGATTAATATGGAGTATAGTAAAAAGATTTTTAGATAGAGGACATGAAGCAGAAGATTTATATCAAATAGCAATTATTGGTTTTATAAAATGTATAAAAAAATTTGATACTAGTTATGATGTAAAACTTACCACATATGCTGTTCCATACATAATGGGAGAAATTAAAAGATTTATAAGAGATGATGGATTAATCAGGGTAAGTAGAGGAATAAAAGAATTAGGATTTAAAATAAAGGAATTACAAAATAGATATTATAACCAAAATGGGCATGAAATATCTATATCTCAAATAGCAAAAGAGCTTAAAATAAGTCGAGAAGAAGTTGCATCAGCATTAGAGGCATTAAGCCCTATAGAATCAATATATGATGAAGCATACTCAAACGGGGATGGTAAAATTAGTAAAATAGACCAAATTAGTAGTAAAATAGATGAAGAAAAATTAATAGTAGACAAAATAGCTTTGCAAGAGTTGTTAAATAGATTAAATGATAGTGAGAAAAAAGTAATAATATTAAGATTTTTTAGAAGTAAAACACAATCACAAGTAGCTAAAATACTTGGAGTAAGTCAAGTACAAGTATCAAGAATAGAAAGAAAAATATTGAAAAATATGAAAGATAAATTAAGAGCATAAAGGTTTGGAGGAAAAGGCAAATGAAAAAAATAATACTAATATTAATTTGTATATTCATATTTATATTTACAATTCCTATCATTTTTACAAAGCAAATTTCTGAAGTAGTAAGTAATACTGTAGAACAAATAGAAAATAAGATTATAGAATCTAATTATGACTATAAAAATTATCAGACTATAAATCTATTGCATACTAAAACAAGCGAAATAGAGGAAATAAAATTAGATGAATATTTATATGGTGTAGTATCTGCAGAGATGCCAGTAAGCTTTGAAAAAGAAGCACTTAAAGCACAAGCTGTTGTAGCTAGAACATATACTATATATAAAATAGTAAATAATAACAACAAACATGGAGAAGCTGATATTTGTGATGATTCTACTTGTTGTCAGGCATGGATATCAAAAGAAGATAGATTAGCAAAATGGAAAGATGAAGAAAAAGAACAAAATTGGAATAAAATTGTAGAGGCTGTAAATTCTACTCAAGGGAAAATTATATTATATGAAGGAAAACCTATAAATGCATTTTTCCACTCTAACAGCGGAGGAAAAACAGAGCCACCAATAAATGTATGGGGAGGAAGCGGATATCCGTATTTGCAATCTGTTGAAACCGCAGGTGAAGATGCATATTCTCAGTATAGTTCAGAATTAACAATAACAAAACAAGAGTTTGAAGAAAAGATGAAAGCTAATTATGAAGATTTTACTATAAATTATGAAGATAACCCTATAGAAATAAAAGAATATACAGAAGGAAATAGAGTAAAAACAATAAAGATTGGAAATAAGGAGCTGTCAGGTGTAGAAGTAAGGACAATATTAGGTTTAAGGTCTGCAAATTTCCAAGTTAGTATTGATGGAGACAATATAAGTTTTAAAGTAGTAGGATATGGTCATGGAGTTGGAATGAGTCAAACAGGTGCTGATAGTATGGCAAAAGAAGGTAAAAACTATGAAGAAATAATAAAACATTTCTATACAGGAGTAGAAATAAAAGATTTTACTTGAAAATTGTATAATGTTTGCAAAAATGGAAATAATGATAATACCAAATAATTAAGGAGGTCTTTTATGGAAAGGATGGATAGAAATATGAGAAAAAAAGATAATACATGGGTGTATATTACAGGAGGTATAGTAGGAATTGCTATTATAGCATTTATAATAACATATATTATATATGGAAATTATATGAACGAACAGGCACAAGAAAGTTTTGATACAGAAAAAATAGTAGGATTAATGCCTGATGAAAGTTCTGATAGTGAATATAGTCAAGCAAGTACATCTATGGGAAAAACAGTGAATGAAGTACAAGAAGAAACAGTAATTATAGAAAATCAAATAAATGAAATAGAAGAAGATATAATAAACAGCACTCCGGAAGAAAATGTGGTTCAAGAAGAAGAAACAAGTAGTATCAAAATAGAAGAAAATGAGCAAAATGATGTAGAAGAACAAATTATAGAAGAGAAAGAATTAGAATTTATGATGCCAGTAGAAGGAGAAATAATGCAAAAATTTGCAAAAGATGAATTGGTATTTTCAAACACTTTACAAGAATGGGTTACACATAATGGAATAGATATAAAAGCGGAAAAAACGACTGTAGTAAAAGCATCAGAAGCAGGAACAGTGAAATCTATAAAAAATGACCCAAGATATGGATTAACAGTAGTGATAGAACATCAAGATGGATTTAGTACAAGTTATTCAAATTTATTGACAGCAGAATTTATAAAAGAAGGTGAAGAAGTTGAAAAAGGTCAAACAATAGGAACAGTTGGTAATACAGCAACATTTGAAATAGCAGATGAATCACATTTACATTTTGAAATATTACAAAATAATGAAGCTGTAGATCCAACAATGTATATAAAATAAAATATTTAAAATCAAATATGAACTAAGTAAGGTAATTACTTAGTTCATATTGTATAAAAGTCACTGTATTCCAATGACTGCATAAAATGAAAGGATTTTATAAAAATTCTTTCATTTTATCAATTGAATTTCTTTGAAAGTTCATGAATTCATTTAATAAATTTTTAACATTTTCTTCTGCATGGGGATTATGATTTAAAAGTTTTTGGCATTTAATAATTCCCATATCTCCGCCTTGAATTAGAAGTTCTGCAATTTTTGAATTGCTTTTATCAGTTAAAGTATTCATTTGAATTCCCATCCATCCCATCATTTTTTCACCAACAGGTTCATCATCTGGAATTTCACCATATTTTTCAAAAGCAGTACTTATTTTTTTAGCGATATTACCGTATTCGGCATATTGATAACTTAAATTCTCTTTTAAATTTTCATCACCAACTTTATCAGAAACAAAAGTTATAGAGTCCATACCCATTTGACAGGCTTTATTAAGTTCATTTAAAATTGTTAAATTAATGTTATTATCCATTATAAACATTCCTTTCTTTTAAGTCTTAATATATATTTTTTGCAAAAAATAAAAAAATATAAGTTTTTAAATAAAATAACAAAAAATAACAAAAATAATAAATATATTAAAGGATTTCGTGATAAAATAACAGATTATGTTGTTTTTTCGTCCATAATATGCTAAAATTAAAATAGAGGATAGGAGGAATACTAATGAAGAGTTTAACTAGTTGGCTTATAGCCATATTTGCTTTTATGTATTGGGGATTTAGAGTTGTAGTAGCAGTTACCTCTACAATGGGAATTGATTTTGCGGTAACTCCATTGAATAGTTCTTGGGAAGTACCTTTACTATTTATAACTTTTATATGTATTTGTTTTATTCCAAAAAGAAAGTTGATACCAGTATTAATTTATTTAATATTACATGGTGGATATTATGGGGTAGATCTATATAATAATATAATGGCTATAATAAACAATGAAGCAATATTATCTAGTTATGTATCATTATTATCATCATTAATTGGAATAGCAATACCTTTATTTGCATTATTTGATATATTATTAGATAAAAATAGAACAGCACATCCTAAGGACAAAAAAACAGATTGGTTTTATAAAAATGAACAGTATGATAGAAAGTTAGACGAAAGGGCAGATAAAAACAATTATAGAACTTTATAGATTTTCATATTTAATAGAAAGTAGGTAAGAGAGGTGCTAGAAGCACCTCTCGATAATTGCAACATTTATGAAAATTAGAATCATATAATGCTGAAAAGATAAAATTATTAGGAAATAGCAAGGAATATGAAGGACAAGTATAATATAAAATAATTAAAAAGTTTATATAGATAAAATAATAATTAAAGGAGAATCAATATGGAGAAAGAAAAATTTTTATCATCAGTATATTTGATAATTAGAAATGAAAACAAAGAAATTTTATTACAAAGACGTCAAGGGACTAAATTATATCCTGGATTTTTAGCTTTACCAGCAGGACATATTGATCAAGGAGAAAATGCTTACGATGCTGTTATTCGTGAGGCAAAAGAAGAGTTAGGAATAGAAATATCAATTAACAATATAATTGATACATTTGTTGTAAATAGACGCAATAAGTCATTGTTACCTTATTATGATGTATATTTTGAAATAAATAATTATAGAGGAGAAATTAAAATAAGAGAACCAGAAAAATGTTCTGAATTGATATGGTGTGATATAAATGCTTTACCGGAAGATATGATAGATTTTGAAATAGAAGCTATAAAAAATAATCAGAATGGTATAAAATTTAGTGTAATCGATATAAATAATGAAAAACAATTAGTATTAAAATAAGGAAAGTGATATAAATGAAAAATCGACAAAATTCGGCAAATATCAACTGGTATCCAGGACATATGGTTAAAGCAAAAAGACAAATAATAGAAGATTTAAAGCTTATAGATATAGTAATAGAAATATTGGATGCCAGATTGCCACTTGCCAGCCAAAATCCGGATTTGCAACAAATAATAGGAAATAAAACAAAAATTATAATACTTAATAAATCTGATTTGGCAGATGAGATTCAAACAAATAGATGGATAAAATATTTTGAAAAAAGAGGTTTTTGTACAATTGAATTTAATTCAACAAATGAGAAAGGAATAGAAAAGATTTTAAAAACTATTCAAGATACATATGAGATGAAAGTTAAAGAGACTAAATCAAATAAAATAAGAGTGGGAAAGATTATAAGGGTTATGATTGTAGGAATCCCAAATGTAGGAAAATCTTCTTTTATAAATAGATTATCAAAAAAATCAAGTGCAAAAGTTGGAAATAAACCAGGTGTAACTATAACTAAGCAATGGATAAGATTGACAAATAATATAGAATTACTAGATACTCCAGGAATTTTGTGGCCAAAACTTAGTGATAAAAATTCAGCTCAAAAATTGGCATATGTTGGAACTATTAAAGATGAGATAATGGATAAAGTGGAACTGACATATGAATTAATAAAGTATATGATAGAAAATGATTATTTATGGAAATTATTAGGAAGATATAAAATAGATGATGTTAAAATAAATAATATATTAAGAAGTGATAACTTGGAAGAAAATGAGAAAATAGTGGATATAATGAAAGAAATTGGAAAAAGAAGAGGAGCAATTATATCTGGTGGAAATGTAGATTTAGAAAAGGTAGCAAATATAGTTTTAGAAGAATTTAGAAGTGGAAAAATAGGAAAATTTAGTTTGGAGAAAGTAAATGAATAATATGGATTTTATAAATAAAAAATTAAGCAAAGAAGAAGTAAAATTAATACAACCATTGGTTTTGGCATATATAGGAGATAGTGTATATGAGTTGTATATACGTTTATTTTTAATGGAAAAATTAAGAAAAAAACCACATGAGCTTCATGTAATGGCAATAAAGTATGTTAGTGCAAAAGCACAAGCAGATATATTATATAAAATAACAAAAGAACTTACAGACGAAGAAAAAGATATTGTAAGAAGGGGAAGAAATGCAAAAAATCATCATGTACCTAAAAATACTGATGTACGAGTATATATGTATTCTACTGCTTTTGAAACATTAATAGGTTTTTTATATTTGAGTGGTAAAAAAGATAGATTAAAATATATATTAGAATTATGTACTAAACTCACTATAATATAACATTTCACACAAACTTGTTATTTCTGGTGACCCCTACGGGAATCGAACCCATGATTCAGCCTTGAGAGGGCTGCGTCTTAACCGCTTGACCAAGGGGCCATTAAATTTACACATATATGATAACATTTTTTTAGATAATATGTCAAGCAAAAATAAAAATTTAATATAGGGAGATTAAAATGTTAGAAAATTGTAGGTTATGTCCTCATAATTGTAAAGTAAATAGAAAAATCGGACAAATTGGAAAATGTAAATGTGATGATAAAATTAAAGTAGCATTGGCATCATTACATTATTATGAAGAGCCTTGTATTAGTGGAATAAATGGATCTGGAACAGTATTCTTCTCTAATTGCAATTTGTCATGTATATATTGCCAAAATTATGAAATTAGTCAATTAAGAAAAGGAATAGAAATATCAATAGAAAAACTTTCTAATATTTTTTTAAATTTGCAAAATATGAAAGCAAATAATATTAATTTAGTAACACCTACAATGTATGTAGAACAAATTATAAAAGCTATAGATCTTGCAAGAAATAAAGGATTAAAACTCCCAATAATATATAATTCTAATGGATATGAAAATATAGATACAATTAATATGCTAGAAGGATATGTAGATATATATTTGCCAGATTTTAAATATTATTCAAATAACATTGCTAAAAAGTATTCACGGAATAAATAACTATTTTGAAATTGCAACTAAAGCAATAAAAACGATGTATAAACAAGTGAAAAATACAATATTTGATGAAAATGGATTGATAAAAAAAGGAATTATAATTCGACATTTAATATTACCAGGTCACATACAAAATTCAAAAAAGATACTTAAATGGATAAAAGATAATATGCCTCAAGATACTTATATAAGTGTTATGACTCAGTACTTTCCTACATACTTAGCAAAAGGGGATAAATATATTAATAGGAAATTAAATATAAAGGAATACAAAGAAATTGAAAAATACATTTATACACTTAATTTTAATAATGGATATATACAAGAATTAGGAGACAAAGAAGAAGAATATGTCCCTATTTTCGATTTTTCAGGCATATAAGTTAATATTTTAGACAAAAGGTATTTTAATTATTAAAATTTTATGATAATATATATGCAGAAAGAAAGGAATGAGATAAAATATGAAAATAGTAGAACCTTGGATTAAAGTAGAACTTTTTGACGGTAAAAAGATAATGAGAAGAATAGAAAGAGCATGTAGAACTTGTTATCGTTCAGAAAGTAAAATGTCAGAAGATAGCTATAAAAATCTTTTAAAGAATTGTATTACAAGAGGACACGAATCAGTATTAGAACACGAAAAAATAACAGTAAGATTATATTGCGACATTGGTGTATATAAAGATTTAACAAGGCATAGGTTTGGAAGCTTTTCAATAGAATCTACAAGATATTGTAGTTATGATAAAGATAAATATGGAAATGAAATAAAATGTATAAATCCATCATATATAGAGGACGAAGAAATATATAATGTATGGAAAAAAGCAATGGAAGAAATGGAAAAAAATTATATGAAAATGAAAGAACTTAATGCTACAACAGATATGTGTAGACTTATTTTACCACATAGTACTGCAGCAGAAGTAACTATGACAGCTAATATAAGAGAATGGAAGCATATATTAGAACTAAGAACTACTGCACATGTTCACCCAGCAATACGTCAGTTGTTAATACCTTTATTAAAGTATTTTAAAGAACAAATGCCAGAAATTTTTGATAGTGTAGAATTTGATGAAAATTTTGATCAAAAATATTATGCAAAATTAGAAATAGAAGATTTTTAAAAGATCTAAAATCGGGTATAATAAAAAGGAAATATATTAAGTTACTAAAATAAATTAGAATAGTGTGAAAGAAAATTTATTGCACACAAATTTACTAAAAAGCCAAAGAAAAAATTAAAATAATTACAAAATTTAATATATGGCTAATATTAACGCCTATAATAAATAGAGGTTATTTAATAAATTTTTATTAGAGCAATTAGCTCGAATGGAGGTTAATATGGTAAATATGAAAATATCAAACGATATAATTCATATAGGAGCAAATGATAAGAAAATAAAATTATTTGAAAGTCAATATTTATTAGAAAAAGGTATGAGTTATAATTCATATATAATAAAAGACGAAAAAAATGTCATAATAGATACAATTGATGAAAATGTTACTCAAATTTGGCTGGACAAGTTAGATAAAGCTTTAAATGGTGAAAAACCAGATTATTTAATTGTTTCTCATATGGAACCAGATCATGCTTATAATATAGAAACGATTGCAAAAAAATACCCTGATATGAAAATAGTGGGAAATCAAACAACTTTCAATATTTTATCTAATTTCTTTACAATAGATGTATCAAGTAGAAAAGTTATAGTAAAAGAGGGAGAAGTTTTAGATATAGGAAAACATAAGCTACAGTTTTTTATGGCACCAATGGTACATTGGCCAGAAGTTATGGTAACATATGAACAATATGAAAAGATACTATTTTCAGCAGATGCTTTTGGTAAATTTGGTGAGATAGATGACGGAGAATGGGATTGTGAAGCAAGAAGATATTATTTTGGAATTGTAGGAAAATATGGTACACAAGTACAAGCATTATTAAAAAAAGCACAAAGCTTAGATATAAAAATGATATGTCCATTACATGGGCCAATATTAAAAGAAAATTTGGAACATTATATAAATAAATATAAAATTTGGAGCAGTTATGAACCAGAAGAAAAAGGTGTATTTATTGCATGTAGCTCTATATATGGTAATACACTGAGAGTAGCTAACAAAATAGCAGAAATAATAAAAGAAAAATGCAACATGAAAGTAGTAGTAGGAGATTTGACAAGAGAAGATTGGGCAGAAGCTATAGAAGATGCATTTAGATATTCTCATTTAATAGTAGCAGCATCAAGTTATAATGCAGGATTATTTCCACCTATGCAACAGTTCTTAGAGCGTTTACAAGATAGAAATTATCAAAAAAGAAAAGTAGGTATTATAGAAAATGGTTCATGGGCTCCATCAGCAGCAAGATGTATGAAAAATATGTTGGAAAAGATGAAAGAGATAGAAATAGTAGAGCCAATTGTAACTATTAGGTCAACAATGAAAGAAAACGATGTACCAAAATTACAAGAATTAGCAAAAAAATTAGTTGAGGATACTAATTAAAGCAAGGAAATTTGTGACATTCCTTGCTATTTAAAAGTGTAATAGGAATATAAAATAAAGTGAAATTAAAAGTAAAAAATATAAGAACAAATCGGAAAGCTCTAATTTAATACAAACTTTAATTTTATTTTTGGCTTTTTAGTAAATTTGTTCCTAAGCCAATTTTGCAAAGTCAAAATTGTGTGCAATTGATTTAATATATTAGGAAAAGGTAGTAGATTGAATTGAAGAATAATTTGAAAGAAGTAGCTTTTGTTACATTACGGTTGTAAAGTAAATCAATATGAAAGTAATGCAATGATGCAAAAGTTTGAAGAATCTGGGTATATAATAAAAGAAATGAATGAAAAAGCAGATATATATATTGTAAATACATGTACAGTAACTAATATGGCAGATAAGAAATCAAGACAAATGCTAAGAAGAATGAAAAAGCTAAATCCTAATTCTATAATAGTAGCATGTGGTTGTTATGTACAAGTATCAGGAAATGAAGTAGAAAAAATGGAGGAAATAGATTTAGTACTCGGAAACAATGAAAAAAATTCTATTGTAGAAAAGGTAGAAGATTACATAAAAAATACTAACAATAAAATGTATATTTCTGATGTATTACATAAGACAGAATTCGAAGAATTTGGAAAAACAATTCATACAGAGACAACTAGAGCAGTTATTAAAGTACAGGATGGATGTGACAGATTCTGTTCTTATTGCATAATACCATATGCAAGGGGACATGTAAGAAGTAGAAAAATTGAAAATATAGTAGAAGAGATAAAAGAAATAGCAATTAGAGGAATAAAAGAAGTAATTATAACAGGAATTCATATTGCATCATATGGTAAAGATTTTAAAGAAAATGTAGGATTAATTGATTTGTTAGAAGAGATAAATAAAATAGAAGGGATAGAAAGAATCAGATTAGGATCATTAGAACCAAAGATTATAGATGAAAAATTTATACAAAGATTAAAAGAAATGAAAAAAATATGTCATCATTTTCATTTGTCTTTGCAAAGTGGATGCGATAGCATTTTAAGAAGAATGAATAGAAGATATACTACAAAGGAATTTGAAAATGTTGTAAAAATATTGAGGAATACATATGAAGATGTTATACTTACAACAGATATAATAGTAGGATTTCCAGGAGAAACAGAACAAGAATTTATAGAAACTAAAAAGTATTTAGAAAAAATAAAATTTTATAAAATGCATGTATTTCCATATTCAAAAAGAAAAGGAACAAAAGCTGCAAATATGGAAAATCAAATAGATGAAAAGACAAAAGCAAAAAGATGTAGAGAGTTAATAGATTTATCCAATAAGAACCTACAAGAGTATAATAAAAGTTATATAGGAAAAGTTGTAAAGGTTCTTTTTGAAGAAGAACATGGAATTTATATAGAAGGTCATACAGATAATTATTTATGTGTTAAAGTTGAAAAGAAAAATAATATACAAGGAAAAATAAAAAATGTGAAAATTGTAGAATGTAATGGTGAAGAAATCATAGGTGAATTAAGGGTAAATTAAAGAAGATTACATAATATTGAAAAAATTTTAAATATATGATATAATATTTAAGAACTTTTTTGTTATCCTCATTATATACTTATATGGATTGCAAGAAGAAAAACATTGAGGAGGTTTACTTTTATGGAAGGAAATTTTAAGCTTGAAATGGCACAGGAAATGACTAGGCTAATAGGAAATTATGTAAGTCCAGAGAATATTTGTATGGATAATCCAATATTTTTCTATCATGCCAGAGGATTAAGGAATGGTCATCCTATTGTTTTATCTCATATTCGGAGAGGGATACTTCTAATAATACCAGGTATGGATTATAAAAGGTTGGATAATTCAGAAATAACTGTTTCTGAATATATTGCAACTTCATATTTTTATTTTGGATATTATTTGAAGAGTGGCAATTTTATAGATGGAGCATATTGACAACCATTAGAATTGACAAAAGGAATAAGAGATAGGTCAAAGATAATGAGATATCTTGTAATTACACAATGTAGAAACTCAAGAAGACTAAAATCAAGAGAATTAACGAGAGGAGATTGTAATAGGTGCAGAATAGAAGCAACTGAATGTCCATTTTCACATTTCTATTCATCAAAAAATCATGCTACAGAATATATAGAAATAGATTTGCGTAAAGATCTTATAAATGAAGTTAAAAGAAGAATTTATGCTGAGCTACGTTTTAATGTATCTGAAATTAAAACTCATAGCTATAGTAATAATATTTTAATTTTGACGCCTGATTCTATTGCTAATGAAACAGTAAAAATATATCTTAGTAAGAGATTATTAAATGATTTACTCTATTTTAGAAATGCACAATATGACTTTGAAAAAATTGCATATAAAATGAGGTTGAATTTAATATTAGGAGAAAATTCAAAAATGATAGAGATTCCAAAAAATATTCCTGATAAGAAAAAAATGTGCTTAAATTTCTGGAATGGTAATAAAAAGTAAAATAAAAAAGAATGTCAAATAGACATTAATATCAAATAAAGACCATCATATGATGGTCTTTATTTGATGTTGTAAAATAGCATTTTATGAAAGAATAAATCAATATAAGATTTAAAAAAATATTGAAAAAAATAGGTATGTTTGGTAGAATAAATGGGAATAAAATCATATGAGAGGAAGATAAAATATGAAAAAAATGGCTGAAAGCCTTGAGGCTGTATATATATATATATATATATCGTAAATTTTAGAGAAAATATAATAAGAAAATTAAATAGAATAAATCAAAAGCATAGGTTATTTTATGATAAAATAGCCTATGCTTTTGATACGTCATAATTATTG
>CALXJJ010000005.1 GCA_944388605.1 uncultured Clostridia bacterium | reverse complement strand
TATGTTCCTACTGCATTTCCTGGTATTACATATTCTCCATTTTCATCTTTCTTTAATTCATATTTTGCTAAATCCAATTTTGGACTTGTTGTATATTTCTCTCCTCTTTTTCCTGTTAAGCTTTCATCTTCTGCCACTTTTGTTGTTGTTCCATCTAAATAGTGATGTACTAATACTTGTCCCATTGTATTATCAAAAATTACTACAATATGTTTATTTTCAGTAACATTTTCAAATGGATTTATTGTTACTCTACCATTTTTATCTACTGTATATGGTATTTCTTCTCCATTTAAAGTTATTGATCTTATAACATATCCACTATTTGGTGTAATTACTATTTGCTGTTTTCCATTTTCTCCATGTCTTATAGTTTCAACAAGTTTATTGTTTGTTCCTGAGATTGTTTGACCTGTTATAGTTCCACCTGTTCTTGAGCCATCTGAATTTACACCTATTTCTGTTGTTATTTGATATGACTTTTTATTATTTTTAATTTGTAAGTTTGTAGCAACTGTTATTGAGCTATCTTCACTCATAGATGTATCTGGATTTACATTAATATCAAAATCTAATGTTGGATATTGATTACCTGAAATCCATCTCACTAATTCTTGATCTGTTGAAATATTATATTGATTATTATTTAATGTATTTACAAATGAACTTGAACTCATATTTGATGATGACATAACTGTAGTTCCTCCAGAACCATATTGCCCTTTGCTAGCTGTTCCACTCAAATAGTAAGAATCATCTATAGTTGCAGACTCATCTTCATATCCTACAATTCCGTTTGCTAAAGGCATACCGTCTGAACTAGCTGTTATTCTTCCTGTATTATAACAATTCTTTATTTCTGAATCAATCATTACATAGCCTGCTACTCCTCCACTTCTTGCCCAGCCAATATTATTAATAGAATTTACATCACCCATATTATATGAATTATATATTTTAGATTCTGAATTTAGATGTCCTGATATTCCTCCTGCTGATGCATCAGATACTCCATTTGATATTGCTTCAACACTTCCTATACTATAACAATTATATATACTAGATAAATCAGTTGTAAATCCTGATATTCCTCCTGCATAACTACCTACTATTGTGTCATCATTATAACCTGATACTGACTTTACTTCTCCTGCATTGTAACATTTTGAAACAGTAGTTTCTTTTATAGTTCCTGATATTCCTCCTACTCTTGCTTCCTCATTTTCATTGTTTTCCAACTCTATATTTCCAATATTGTAACTATATTCTATATTTCCATTTAGACCATATCCAAATATTCCTCCTATATTTAAATATGTGGATACTGAACTATTTACTGTTATATTTCCACTATTATATGTATTTTTCATATCTCCCCTTTGACTTCCAGCTACTCCTCCTATAGCAATTCCCCTTGGATTGTTTATATCTATTGTTATATTTCCTTCATTATAACAATTAGTTATATTACTAGCATAACCTTCTATTCCGCCAATGTAATCTCCTCCTATATTTGTTGCAATAATATCCCCTTTGTTATAGCAATCATTTATCTCATTCGCATTACCAGATATTCCTCCTGCACTGATCTCTATACTATTTGATATTTTAATATCACCTGTATTATATGATTTATTTATTATTCCATTGTAACCTGATATTCCTCCAATATTTATATCTCCAGTTGTTATTGCTGTTAAATTTGCTTCATTATATACATTAGTTAATTTAGTATTATTTGCATATCCAACTATTCCTCCTATATGAATACTAGTAGATGTAGCATTAGACATAATATTTCCAGTTATTCCTAAACCAGATATATCTGCTCCTGATGTATGTCCGAATAATCCAACATAAGCTTGTGAACTATTTATATATATATTTTGTATTTCATATCCTTGTCCTAAAAACTTTCCATTAAAAGTTCTTCCATTTCCTATAGGCTTAAATCCGCTTCCTGATTGTTTTGTTAACTCTGTTTTTATTCCTTCTGTTCTACCATCTCCATTATAGTCTCCAAAACTTGTATCATTTGGATTCCTATATGAATTATCATCATTGAAATCCAAAGTTCTAGCTAGTAAAACAATCTTGCCAGAATATGATGATGTTCCTGAATTTACTTGATTTGATAGTTCTACTAAATCCTCTATATAACTAATTCTAAAATCTTCAAATCCAGCTACTGTAAAATATTCTGTTCTATCTGCTTCATTTGCAGGTAATTCATATCCTTCTGGTGCTTCTATTTCTACTATTTTATAAAATCCTCCTGCCAAAGGATATGTGATTTCTCCATTTTCATTTGTTGTAACTACATATCTACCTTGATTATCTCTTTCTCCAACATAGTTTCCATTTGGATCTTTTGCATAACCTATTACTGCATTATTTGTATCTACTTGTTGTATTGTAAATTTTGCATTTGCTAAAGGTTCATTTGTTTCTGAATCAGTTTTAGTTATTTTAAATATAGGCTCATCTTTTACTGTTAATTTTGCAATTCCATTCTCTATTTTAAATTCTTCTACTGATGTTAATTCACTTTCATTTATTATTATTGCTTGTAAATTTCCATTAGATAACTGTACTTTAAATCTAATTTCTTCTGAATTTAAAGTATATCCTTCTGGTGCTCTTGTTTCTTTTAATATATATTCACCTGTTATATATTTTCCATCAACATAATTATACAAGCCAGTCAAATTAATTTTTCCATTTATATCTGTAGAATAATATGTTACTTTTCCTGTATCAACACTTGTTAATTCGTATCTAGCTCCTTCTATTCCCTTTTTCTCACTATCATTACTCTCAATTTTTAATAATTCTAAATTGTATGTAGGTATTTTTTCATTTTCTATTTGAATATTAACTCTAGGTATATCATTTTCCAATGTAACACTAGAACCTTTTATATTTCCACTAATTGTTTGTAAACTATAATTTGTTCCACTTTTTACA
The DNA here is from genome assembly GCA_944388605.1 of uncultured Clostridia bacterium. Classification (GTDB taxonomy): domain Bacteria; phylum Bacillota; class Clostridia; order TANB77; family CAG-508; genus CALXJJ01. Next base: position 72,144 of record CALXJJ010000005.1, on the reverse strand, counting down.
ACCTTAAATGTTACACTTTCTAAGTAATACCCATTTGCTTCTATTTCTTCTAATTTGTATTCTTGATTTAAACTTATTCCAGATATATCTATTTGACCATTACTATCAGTTTCAAATATTTCTCCTTCTTCTGGAATATTATAACCTGTTAATTTATATTTTACTCCTTGTAATTTTGCATTATTTCCTTTTTCTGCTTTTGTAAGAGTCAAATTAGCTCTAATTTCATCTTCTACTGCTAATTTTACTTTATAACTTTCACCGCTTTGTTTTTCTACTTCAATATTTCCTTTAACATTTCCACTAATCTTCTCTACAACTAAATTTCCTGTACTATCTAATCTAGTTTTTATTTTTATTTCGTCTGTATTTAATTCATATTCATCTGGTGATTTAACCTCTTTTATTGTATATGTTTTTTCAACATATAAATCTCTTATAGTTGCTATCCCTTGTGTGTTAGTAATTCCGGTTTTGCCTTCTTCTTCACCTTCTGCCACAACACTATAAGTAGCACCTGGAACTATTGTATTTTTACCTAGTTGATATTTAGTAATTTCCATATTAAATTGTTTTGCGACCATAATTCCAAGCCTATTTGGCTCGGTATAAGTTGCATATTTTCCTTCTTCTGTATCTAGGTTAAAATATACACCATGATGTGCATAAGCAACTTCATTATATTCCAAGCCATTTGGAATAGTTAACCCATATGTAAAATCTAAACTTTCACTTCTTCTCATTTGATAGTTTGTTAAATCAATTAAATATGATTTAATTGTTGACCAATCTGATACACTATTAGCTGTTACCCAATTATTTTGACTATTAAATTCTTTTGTAGCATTTAAATTTGTAGAATAATATACTGTAATTCCGCTTGTAACACTTATTGGACCTGTTAATGTTGTATCAAATGTAGAACCTAATTCGTTTCCACTTATAGCATAAGTATTTCCTACACTTGGTATTCTTCCTAATAATTGTATATCACTAATTGTTCCAGAATAATTATTCGTTAAATTGATATTCATTTGTATAGATTTCTGCTCTTTATCTATAATTGCTATCTGTGGTGCTACAGCTATTGAACCTTTGTTATCGTAATTTGAAGCTGTCTGACTTGTTAAAATTGATCCTGGAGATGTTAAACTTATTTCTGCTGTTAATTTTGCAACATTCTCAGATGTATTGCCATTTCCATTTATGTCATATGTATCACTTCCTGATTTCTCATAATTTTCGCATGCTTCATTTGTAGCATATAACTCTATATTGTCTGTCACTGTTACTTTTCTTGGATCTGCCGTCATATTTACATCTGCTGTAATTGCAAAACTACCTGCCAAATCAGAATCCGTAATAATCTTCAAATAATAATTTCCATTTTCCTTATATGTTTCATAACTTACAATTTCTACTTCTGGATTGTTTATTTCCACATAATTTATATCAAGTAATATTATGTCTTTTGGCATTTCAACTAAAAATACTCCATCTGTCCATTCAGAATAATTTAAATTTTCGTTTGCATCTGCCATTATACTTATTATATTTTGTTCTGTTTTTTGTGTAGAAATTACACTTTTACCAATTGTTAATGCTAAATTACTCATTGGTTCTGCATAATTTGCTTGCTGAATATCTGTGTTTATTTTTCCTGCTCCTATATAGCCTGTTAGAGTACTTTGTATATATGATAAATTATTAAATTCACTTAGGCTATATTTATTTGTTAGTTTATTATCATCTATTTCTTTAATATTATATACATATATATAACTATTTTTATTAACATTACTTGTTTCTATTCTTATATGATTTACTGGACTACTATATATATATGGGTTGTCCTGATTATAGCTACTCCAATTGTCACTTGTAAATGTTTCTATAAGTTCATTTGTTTGATCATTATATACTTTAATCCATCCATCTGTTCCCAAAAGACCTGTTGCATTTATAAAATATATTCCTTTATTTGTAGTTAATCCTTCCATACTTTCTTTAGATGAATTAGATTTTATAAACATATCAGATACTTGAGAAGAACCATTTTCTGTTTCTTTCATTATCATTGTTTGATTATTTGCTTCACCTGTATGACCATACCATTTTACAATATATGTATCATTTGTCTCTGTTGATGAAACATTATTATATATCCTTGATGGTTTCTTTTTTGATACAAAATACTCTGAATCATAGTTTTCATTTGATTTACCTACTGTAACTTCAAATAAAGCCACCTCTCCTTGAACTCTTCTATATGTAACAGAAATTGTTGCTCTTGCAGTGTTTGATTTATATGGATTTGTAAACTCTGAATTTGTATTATTATATCCTTCATAATATACTTCAATTGGTAAATTATATCCTATTGTGTCATCACCCATATTTTTATATGCATCTATAGGATATGTTGCCTTTATATTCCATTCATTTACCTTATTTCCTTTATATGTAGAATCATATGCTAAAGACGAAATTTCACCACTACTATCTACTTTTGCTTCTCTTGTAGCTGTAAATTTACCACTAGATGCATCATATGTTGTTGTAATACTTCCACCTCTAATATCTAAACTAGTTGCAGAATAGCCATTTAATTTTGGTAATGTTCCTGATAATACAGCTTTCTTTAGATTAAGTTCATTATCTGTTTCAAAAGTAGTTACTTCAAATTCTATATTTACTGTTTGTGATGATTCGTCTACCAAACTAGACATTTCTTTAGTTTGACTAATATTATCATCATCATTTACTTTTTTATTTGGTATTTGAGCAGATGTAGTTCCATGCCAGTCAACTGTAAAATCTACAGTCTTATTTATTTGTGTTCTCACTCCACTATCTGAAACATGTGTACCTGTTAAAGTAACACTATTTATTTTGGTATAGTTATTCATATTTTTTCCAATAGCAACACTCTTTTTAGAAGTCGAGCTATAATCTCCACTTCTGACACTTCCCGATATTAATTTTTGTGTACCATTTTGAACATTATTTAGTTCTATCCTTCTAGTATTGCTACTGATGTAATTATTCTTAATCTCTGTATCTTTAACAATAGCTGTTTGGAAATACATATTTTCTGAGTTAATTGTTATAACTCCGTTTTCTAAATATCCATTTGTAAGCACATTTAGATTCATGTACAGAGTATCACTTTCTCCAATTTCTCTACATGTTCCTCTTATGCTTTCTGCTTTTCCATCTCCATTTAAATCTCTTAAGAAAAATGCATCAAATTTTACATAGTTTGTACCTGGTACTGCATCATCACCAGTTCCTACTTGTTCGTATGTCATTGACCTTCTTATTTCTTCATCCAATTTTGCAATTTTTTGTTTATTTACAACATTTACTGCAATTAATGAAATAATTGTCAAAACTATTAATATTATTGATGCTATAAATACTACCTTTCTTTTATTCATAACTATACCTCTTTCCTTATATATATAATTAGATTTTAATATCTATAAATTTTTTAGTAAATAGTCTTATTTTACAATATTTTAGCTTTATCTTACGGAAATTCAAGGTATATGTTTTTTTAAATTTTCTTTACATTTTTGTTACATTTTGTTTTTTATTGTTATTTTAAGAATTTTTATTGCTATTAATGTATACATTTTTTGTTGAAATATATGCATTTTACTATTTCACTAAATTCTAACATTTGATATAAAAACAGCAAAAAAGACTTATTCCCGTATGGTTATAAGTCTTTTTTTGTTGTTTAAAAACTCAAATATATCTTAATTCTATTTTATTTCAAATATTCTCAATGCATTATCATATGTTATTTTTGCTACTTCTTCTAATTCAAGTCCTTTCACTTTTGCAATCTTTTCTGCTATATATTTCACATTCCTACTATCATTTCTAGTTCCTCTTTTAGGTTCAGGCGCTAAGTATGGGCTATCTGTTTCTATTAAAATTTTCTCTAATGGTACCATATTTATGACTTCATCTGCATTCTTTGAATTTTTAAATGTTACAGGTCCAGCGAAAGATATCATAAATCCAAGCTTGAGTGCTTGTTTTATGAGTTCCCTATTTAGTGGACAGCAATGAAATATTCCTGTTTTTTTAACTTCATTATTTTTTAATATTTCTATAGTATCATTTACCGCTTCTCTTGTATGTATAACTATTGGTTTATTTAGTTTATTAGCTATATCTATTTGCTTTATAAAAAATTCCCTTTGATTATCTTTATTTTCTTTATTCCAATAATAATCTAGTCCAATTTCTCCTATAGCTACTACTTTATTATTTTTAGAAATATTATATATTTCCTCTACTTCATTTATATTATTTACATCATTTGGTGATATTCCACAAATAGCATATATATATTGATACTTATTAGCAATGTATACTGCTTGTTTTGATGAGTTTAGATCATATCCTACAACTGTGAATTTAGTTACTCCTTCTAAATATGTATTTTTTATAATTTCTTCTCTATCATTATCAAATTTTTCATCATTATAATGTGAATGTGTATCAAAGAATTCCATTTATATTTTCCTCTCTCTACATAAAGTAAACAATGCAGGTAGCTATAGCATTATCTTTAACATGTGATAAACTTACATCTATAAAACAGTCCAAATCCATTTTTAATATTGCTTTTGGTCTACCATTTTCATCATTTAAAATTTCTATTTGTCTCCATTCAGCTGTTTTTTTAATTTTATTTGATATTGCCTTATATATTGCTTCTTTTGCTGCAAACCTTACTGCATAATGTTCATATTTATTTATCCCTTTTTTTTCACAGTATTCTATTTCTTTTTCTGTATATACCCTATTTAAGAATTTATCTTTTAATTCTATTATTGCATTTTTTATTCTTTGCACTTCTATTATATCTATACCGCATTGTATCTGCAAATAATCACCCCAATAATTTACTAAAATTTATAATATTTAAAATTAAAGACAATATTAATAATACCATTATCCATTTATTTGTTTTTCTCGTTTTTTCTATATTATAATCTTTATACATAATATCATATTTATTTTTCGCTTTTGCATATATATCATCTATTCTTAATGTTCGACTCCACATGTCCATCAATTTATTTCCAAGTTCATCATCTGTTACATCCTGTATCCAGACTTTTTGAGTAAATTGTATAAATTGATTTTTTACATTTCTAAAATTCTGCACTTTTGAAAACAATGCATTAATTTTTTTTAGCATTAATTTCTTATATAAAATTAATATATATGTATATAAATACTCATTTTCATATTCATATGGTAATTTTGTATAATTATCTGCTTGGATTCCTGATGTAATTAAAACACTCCCCATTTTTGATATTCCAAATTTTGTATAGTTCCAACTAGAAATTATACCATTATTTCTTTCATATTCTTTTGAAAAATCTATATTATATGTTGATGGTTTTATATTTGTATATTTATAAAATTCATTACTATATTTTTCAAAATCATGTTCACTCTTCCAATATTCTCCATCTATACATGTATATGCATATACTAAAAAGCTTTGGTTATCTATATTAAATTCTTTGCTTCCTGTACTTTTACCTGTTATATCTTTAATAAATTTTGTTATATCCTCTGAATTATTAAATTTATCTGATTGTATCCTAATATTTTCATATTTATTCATTTTATATATTTCTGAATTTATATCTTTAAATTTATAATTAAAATCTAATATATCTTGAAAATCATTTGAATTTTCTATTATTGCTTTTAATATAATAAAGCAAACTCCTGTAGAAAAGCATATTATTTCCACTTTATTTAAATCAAAAAATATACCATTATTTTCTCCTAATTTTCCTTGTATATTCTTCTCTAATATATATTCAAATGTCACACAATTATATTTAGACAATATTATTGCTTTTGTATCATAATCCATTTCTTGTAATTTTTTTATTTTGTTTCTATCCAAACCAAATGACCAGAATAGCAGTTCTCTGGCCTTTGGCAAAAAATATTTATATATATTTATATCTTTTTCTCTTTCAAAAATCTTCAATTTGCATCTTTTATTTTTTACTAACTTTAATATATATTTATCGTATTTTCTTTCATCTATAACATACGGATGAATAAAATATGTATATTGATATTTTGTCTTAAGTTCCATTATTATTCAATTCCTTTCTTATTACGTATCTTTCATTTAATTATAAGTATTTCACAAATTCTGTAAAATCTGATAATAAATTTTATACTCTTATTGTTAGGTATTTAATAAGCAAAATCTATTAAATCTAATTTTATTTTGTATAATAATTTGCATTTAAATCTTCTGCTAAATGATATGCACCTATAAAATCTATTACTAAATTGTTTTCTAATGTATATTCTAATCCTGCAGTAACTTCACCCTTAAAATTAATTGCTCCCCATTTTCCATCTTTTTTCACTGCAGCAAATCCATATTTGTTCTGTTCTGTTGCATCATCATATATGTAATCAACCACTACTACTCCATATTGATTAACAAAACCATATTTATCATCTTTTTTACTTAAGAATAATGAATTAGATGTAAGAATATCTTTACTATCTTTTTCTTCAAATTTAAAATTGTAATATTTATAATCATTTCCCTCTCTTACTTTTATATAATTTAATTCATTATTTATTTCTGAAACTATTCCTGATACTTTAACTTCTAAATTACTATTCATTAAATCTTCTGTATAATCTTCTTTCTCAGCTTGTATATAATTTCCTTCTTCATCATAATAAATTGATTTATACTTAAATTCTACTTTTGTTTCGTTATTAGAATTTATTATACCATATTTATCGTCTTTTTTGGCTATGTAATAATCTGAGAAAGCATATTCCAAACCATCATATGTTGGATCTACTTTTTGATTATTTTGATTATCTACTATACCATATTTTCCATCTGTTTGAACTACATATAAATCTCCATTTATTGCTACTATATTTTCTGCTCCTGAAGCTAATACAGTTTCTCCTGAACTATTTACCACTATCCAATTTCCATTTTCGTTTGCTATATATTGATTATTTCCATATACATGTTTTATTTCATTATATTTTTCTTCAAGTACTTGTTTTTTATCATAGCTAATTAATCCATATTTTCCTTCACTATTTTTTACTATAAAACCATGTTCATATTTATCATCAACTGTTGTTATTTCTGCATATTTGTTTTCTATAATAATATTTCCTAAATTATCTACTAATCCATATAGATCATCTTTTCTAGTTATTAGTACATTTTTTACGCCTTTTATTGCACTAATTTCATCATACTCTATTGGTAATAATTCCTTACCGTTCAAGTCTATAAGTCCAAATTTATCTGCTTTTTGTACTTTTAATGCATTTTTTTCATACCATAAATTATAATTAGTATCATAATTTTCTATTGGTAATATATTATCATACTCGCCAAAAATTTTCTCTCCTTTTTCATTTATAGCATTAATTTTATATGAGTTATCCACATAATTTGCACTTTCTGTGTATAAAAATACTTCTTTTGTACTATCTGGTATTACTATCATTTCATCATATGTTGGCTTAATAATTTCTTCTCCTTTAGAATTAATCACTCCCCATTTTCCATTTTCATATATTGTAAAATATCCATTTTGGAAGGATTTTTCTTCTACTTTTGGCTTTTGTCTTAGCATTTTTACAGCCATGATGATAAACATAACAATAACTGCTAATGCTACTATTACTGCAAATACTTTCTTTAAGTTTAATTTCTTTTCTCCACTATATCTTTTACCTCTACTCATAAGCCCCTCCATATTCTATAGTTTGACATTAATAATAATATCACATTTTGTCGTATTTAACAAGTAGAGGATAAATTTTTCTCCATTTTTCTATCAAATTAGAACGTAGATTTATGATAAAAATTTATCATAAATCTACGTTCTAATTTGATATTAGTTTACTTTTGCTACTATTACTGTCATATCATCTTTTGTTAATCCATATGAATGATCTATTGCTTCTGAAATAATTATGTCAGCTATTTTTTGAACATCATCTGTTTCTATATCTTCTAATAGATATTTTAGCCATAATTCTCTATTTGTATATTCTGTACATGAGTCTATTACACCATCACTACACATTACTATTATTTCACCCTTTTTAACATCTTGATCGTATACTATTAAATCTACATCAGTAAAAACTCCTGTTGGAAGTGATATTGATTTCAATAATTGTACTTCTCTTCCATTCTTAGTGTATGTTGGGCAAGCTCCATTCTTTATAAATTCCATATTTCCAGCATATAAATCTAATATTGCAATATCTAATGTTGCATACATATCTTCTTGACTTGCTGCAGACAATGCTCCATTAATTAATTTTAGTGAAACATCTTTTTCAAAACCTGCAACTAATAATCTTTCTAACATTTTTATTGCAATCTTGCTTTGTTTTCTTGCTTCTGGTCCTGAACCCATCCCATCACTAATTGCTAATAAGACTTTACCATCTTTCAGTTTTGTTTGTATACTCGTATCTCCAGAAACAATCTCTCCATCTTTTTTTGTCTTTGATATGCCTATTTGTAATGAAAACTTATCTTTTGACATATATTCAAAAATACAAGTATCATCATTTATTCTTAATCCGCATTTTTGACTCTGTAAGACCACATCTTCTCCTATGACTTTAGATATTATATTTCCTATTTTCTTTATTTCACACTTGCTTCCATCTAATTCATCACATATTCCAGTATATACCCTTACAAAGTATCTTCCAGTGTTTTCTTGTTCTATTTCTATCCTTTTTGTTTTTATATCTTTCTCTAATAATAATAATTCAATTTCTTTTATTTTATCTTGATAATTCTTTTTACTATCTTTATATGATATTTCATCTGCTAAATCTGAAATTGCTTTTGATACTCCTTCCAATTGACTTGACACATTTTTTTTATTTTCATCCATTCTTTTTTTCCATATAAAATTTATATTACTAACTTTATATGATTCTCTGATTGCAAACAGCATTTCTTGTATATCTCTTTCTACTTGTGAATTAATGTGTCTTTTATCAAATCCAATTATGTAATTATTGTATTTTGAAAAAATATTTAATAAGTCTTCTTTATTTATTTCTTCTTTTTGTATTAATGTATTAAATATATCTATTACCATTTTTTGATTTTCATTCTTCATTTCTTCATAGAACATATTATTTTTTAAATTGTCTATATTTGCATATATTTCATTTATAAAAGTCCTTTTATTATCTAATTCTTGTTTTTCTATCTCTTCATCATCTACAACTGTAGTTGCTGCTTCTTTATATGTTCTTGCTATTTCTGAAATAGTCTCAGACATACTATTTAATTTACCTATTGTTTCACTACTTCCTTCTATGCCCATTTCTGGTCCCTCTGGCAATAAATCTTTTGTTCCATATAAATCATCTATATTTATTTTTACTCTAGCTGGCATTGCCAAAAGACCTATTGAAGCTATTAAAATTTCTTTTATTATTATTATTTCTGTCGTATTTCCAGTTGTAATTGTTCCTACTAACAGTGTTCCTAATATAAAACCGACAACAACTCCAATTTTACCAAATTTATTAAGTATTCCTGCTATTAAGCCAGATAAAGCAAATGCGGCTATTGTTATCGGCTGTGCTCCTGTGCATATTGCCAATATTGTTCCTATTGTAACACCACCTGTTGCTCCTACCACTATTCCATTTTGCCATCCTAATACCAAAACAATAAAAATGCTTAATATATTTTGAATACTAAATCCTAATAATCTAAAATCTCCAAAACTCGTTACAGCTACGGCTAATAGTAAACTTGCTCCTATTACTTCTTCCACAGAATATGCTTTTTTTACACCATATTCTGTTATTACTGGTATTGCATTTGAAAATATTTTATAAAAAATATATGTCATTATTGAAAAAGCAATTCCTGCTAATAAATCATATACCATAAAATTGTTAAATATTAAAGCAATTAATTGTACCAATAGATTAGATATTAATACGTGTTTTCCTAGTCTTCGTTTTTCATTTACATCTGTTACATATTTAGGTTTTACTAGCATTGTTATAGCTATAAAAATTAGCAAAGTTAAAATATATGGTAATATACTGCTTGTCCCAAAACCTACATAGTTTCCTATTATGGTAACTATGCAAATTATTCCTACGGGTACACCGGTTTGTTAGCATTGCTGCTAATATTGCTATACTAAATGGAGACATATTTGAGTCAATCCCACCAGATACTAAAGAAAGCATAAAAGCTAAAATATATAATGCTATATTTTGCTTCGTAAATAATTTTTGCAATAGCTCTGATTTATCTTCTTTTATTTCTTGTTCTAATTCTATAGAATCTCTACTTATATTTTGAAACATCCTTACCACCTCTTACTCTTTTGTTTCGTTTTTTATTCTAATACTTTATTTTTAATTTTTTTGTCACATTTACGTTTTTGAAACAAAAAAGTTTTTTACATTTTGTGATACATTTTTATATTTTTTTAAATTATACTATTTTTAATACAACTTAATCCTTTTAATTTTACCTTATTTTTGCCTAAAATACAAGCATTTTGCAGAAAAATGCAAAAGAAAAAACTATCTACTAAATCTTTTCTATATTTTTTTACACTCTTTATACTCATTTTTAATACAGCAATAACCTTAAAGATTTGCTCTTCTAAAAAATGTGTAACAAACTTTTCTCTACTTCTTTAACTTAACTATATATATTTAAGTTCTCGAAGAAGCGTAAAGATTTGTCGACGCAAAAAATTGTATAGCAATTTTTCTGTGCAATAACAAATCGGAAAGCCTTAAAATTTGTACTAATTTAATATTTTCTCGTTGGCTTTTTAGTAAATTTGTTCCTAAGCCAATTTTACGCAAGTAAAATTGTGTGCAGTCGTTAGAGCATAGCGACTTTAATATAATAGGAAAGGATAACTTTCCTATTGTATTAAAAAGAGATAGAATAATCTATCTCTTTTTAATTTTTAGTTGTTATTTTTTCTTGCCTAATACCCATTTTCTAATTCCTATAATTCCTAATGCTATAATTACTAATACTGCTCCTATTAGAACATAGTATATATGAGTTTCACCATATGGTGGTAATACTTTAACTTCTTCTGCTCTTGCTGAATCTAATTCTGCTGGTTCGTCACTAGGATTTTGGTTACCTACTACAGAGTATGACATTCTTCTTCCTGCTGTATTACTTGTTTTTACTATTTCTGCAATATTCGTATATGTTAAGTCATCTGTAGCACTATTTGGAGACATTTGATTTGATAATATCAATCTAATTGTTTTCTCTGTTGTTCCGTCTACTCTTCCTTGTGTATAACTTTCTGGTTGTAAATCTCCTGCTAAACTTTCTGTCCAAACTTTTGTTATAAATTCATCTGCTTTATAGTCTAAGTTTGCATTAATGAAATTATCTAATGCTCCATTTGTTACTGTATCATTATTTATTAATCCTGGTACACCTTCTGTATTACTTGTTCTTGTATTAACTACACTCCAGCCATATGAACCTTGGTTTGTATTTCCTTGGTATTCTGCATCTGTATGGAATGATAAATTATTATTTACATAGTCTAATAATGTATCTAATGAAGTAGTTGCAACTGTGTTTCCACCTATTCCTGCATAATAGAATGAGTTCTCTAAGTAATCTGTTTCACCAATATTTCTTACTGATATCTTATATGTTAATTTTATTGTTGCACCTTGCATTAATTCCTCATCCATAAATGCTTGGATAACTCCTTTGTCTGCTGTTCTATAATCAGCTAATTTTCTATTATCAGACTCATAATACAATTCATCATAATATTTTTCATGATATCTTGAATCACCTGTTTTATGCTCATATGGGTCATCAGCTAATAAATCTTTTGCTACCCACATCATATTATCTGCTTTTTGTGTTGCGTCAAATATAACATCACCATTCAATAATGTAATTTGTACATTTTCAACTTGTTTTTCTAATGCTAACTGTGCTTTTGGTCTTTCTGTCAATCCTAAATTTACATTTGTAATATCATATTCACCATTAGAATAGTTGCCATCTATGTTACCTGATGTTTCGTTATCACCATTCCAATCTCCTGTACTTCCACCTACCCAGTCAAAATCAGTGTTTCCTGTATTTTGAGTAGTATCATGTGCAAATCCCCAGTTGTTTCCGCTACCATTTTTATCTGTGTTTTCACTATATGAGTTATTTCTGTTATATTCAATTTCTACATTCATAGTACCTGTTTCTGCTCTCATTTGAGTGTTTCTTATTAATTCTGAATGTAAATAATTCATTTCATCATTACTATATTGTGTAAAGGTATCTGAACCTTCTGGTTTATATTGTGGTGTTTGGTATGCTGATGCTAGTACTTCTGCTATATGGTTTTTAACTTCATCATCAGAATAATTATTTACATCTGTTCTATTTGCTGCCCAAACTGCTGAACTATCATCTGCATCTTTTTCTGTGATTCCATCATTATTATACATCATATCTTTTGCATCTGACCATCCTGTATTTGCGTCTCCTTGTATAAAGTCATATACATATTGTCCTGTTTGGTTTGCATCATAGCCTTTATTTCCATTTCTAGGACCATATTCTTGTCCTCCTTGGTATATTGTAGATTTATAGTCTTGTCCATTATATGCTGTATTATTAGCTCCACCTTGAACTCCTGCAAGCGCTGTTTTAGTTGTATCACCATATCTAAATCTTACAATATAATCACCTGGTATAAAGTTCTCAAATGTATAATTTCCATCTCCATCTGTTGATTGTATAAATTTACCAGCATTTCCTGTTCCTTCATACATGATTTGCTCTAATTTTTCATCTGTTCCTGCTTGTGTTATTAATTCTACTAATTGTACAGTAACTCCTTCTATTCCCTTATTTTCGTCCAAGTTACCATCTCCAATTATAGCTGTAGCTTCTGTTTTTGTTCTATCATCTTCTATTACTCTTCCTGATAATGTTCTCTTATATTCATCATTTAAGATTATTCTTACATCTGGAGCATGGTCTGCATCATCTTCAAAGAATCTTTCATGTTCTGCTGTAAATGCTTCTCCATTATTTGGTAATTTTTCTGGATCTAAGTTACCTGGGTTAGAATCTACATCTAACAATCCTGCAACATCGTTTTGTCCTTTTGTTCCATAGTTTGGTAATACTGTACCATCCTTATAGTATGTACTATATCCATTTATTTCAACTATATTTTTCTTTCCTGCTTCTTGTTCATCTGAGTCATCTAATATAATTCTGTCTTCTTTGTCTACTTTAAATGTTAAGTATACCATAGCTGTTTGTCCTGATGCTAATTTCTTTCCATCTAAGCTTCTAATATATATTGCATTTTCTTGATCATATCCTTTTGCCTGATATCCAGATACTTTCGTTACATCTGGATGACTACCATATTGACTATTTTGCCAATTATCATCTGTTGCTGGTTGTGCTCTATCATTTACTTGTAAGAATTGTCCTGTACTGTCTTCTCCTTCTTTATTTGCATAATTTTTCATTGCTTCATAATATTCTGTATCTGTTACTTTTAATTCGCTTAATCCTGAACCTAAAGCTCCACACATTGACCAAGATAATCCTGGCATATATGTCATATCTTCATCATAGTGATCTGCTAATTCATCTATTTCTGTTATAATTGACATTGATTGATTTCTTACTGCTATTTTATATGTTATATATATTTCAAGTTCAGATGTTTTTTCTCCTGTATTTGCCAATTTTGCTGCTTCAACTTTCTCCCAGTCTGTTCCATAGAATTCTGCCATGTAATTATAATCATCTGGATATAATGGTAATTCATAATATTTTCTACTTATTGTTCCATAATATCCATCAGAAACTCTTACTGATATATCCCAAGTAGTATTTTCTATTCTATTTCCTAATGCATCATATTGGTTTGCAACATTTTCGTCACTTCCAACATTTCTATCATCATAATCATATACTTGCATTTTTCCATTTATTTTTAATGCTACTTTATATGCATCTTTTTTGATACTCATATCAGCTTCTTGTCTTTCCCACAATCCTAAGTTAATTTGTAATTGTCCTGGGTAAACATTTTTATATAATTCTGTTTCAGTTCCTCCTGTTTGTTGTGCTTTTGGTAATTCAACACTTGCATATTCTGATACTGTTCCATCATAACTTCCATTTGCATAACTATTTATTGGGTATTTATTACCACTCTTTACATATGTTTTGAATCTATCATATACAGGATATAAATCATAGTCTAGTATATTTTCACTTGCTTGTTGATTTTTTGTCCAAGCACTTATTTTGCAATCTTCTATAAATTGAAGTTTGTTTTTAATATTTTCATCATCTGTACTACCTATTATAGAAGCATATATAACACTAATCATTTCTTCATCTGTTGGATATCTTCTTTCTGCATCTATAAATTCCCTAATTCTCTTACTTATTGCGCCTTCTACAAATGTAACTTGTTTTGAATTTGAATTTTCTCCTTCTATCTTAATATAATCTATTAATGATTCAGCTCCATAATAAGTATATCTTTGTACATATTGTCCACTAGTATCTAATTCTAATCCTAATAAATCATTTTTTGTAAATGTTTTATTATATATTCCTCCATCTTCTAACATTACATCTGTATATCCTAAACTATTACTTGTTGCATAGTTCTTTGGATATGATCCAATTGAAGCAAATTTTTTGTCATAAGCTTCTCTTTCTGATGTTATTTCTGTAGCTTTTGATGTTGATTTCCATGGTTCTGTATCTTTTACGCTATTGTAATAATCATCTTCTGCATCATTGTCTACCATTGATTTTACGTTTGTGTATTGTGTTCCATTTAAATCTGTTATATAGTTTGTTGGCATATAATCTTGTCCATTATATGAGAACTCTACTACATATTTTTTAGATTTATCAACACCTCTAAATTCATAATATCCTTTTTCATCTGTTAATGTTGGATTTATTCTTCTTGTATAATCATCTTCTGGTTCTGCTGTTGATCCAGGGAATTCTTGCTCATATGTTGCTAATTCTGCTAATTTTTTATTTCCACTTTCATCAACTTCCCATAATGTAACTTCAATATTTTTTAATACAATATCTTCATCACCTTTGTTGTTATTTGAATCTTGCTCTTTTCCTGTTTTATAATCTTCAAATACGAATCCACCAATTTTCATTGTAAGTGTAGGCCAATCTTCTATTGGTATGTCTTCAAATGGTATGTCTAATTCATCTTTATCTAAATGTCTATCTGCATATGCTATATATACACAAGCCTGTTGTGGTATTTTATCTATCCAAGATGTTTTATCACAATCATGGCATTTTCTTCTTCCTCCATCTGATGTAGGATGATAATGTGTTGTATCAACATGATCTTGTTGTACTTGATACCTTTCAACTGTATTTCTTATACATATTTCCATTTCACATGTTAAGAATTTAAAGTCAACATGTAGTTTTAATGATTTAGCTTCTATTCCTTCTAAATCTGAAGCTCTGAATTCAATATAGAATTCTTGATTTGGTTCTGGGTATCCTGCAACTTTACCATATGCTCCATGATAAAAGTCTACAAGGTTTTTATTTACTTCTCCTGTTTCTGGATATCCTGGATCTGCTCCTCCTGCTGGCCAACGTACATTGAAATATCTTGGTTTTACATATCTTCCTTCACCACTTGCTGTAACATCTCCATCTGGATATAAGAAGTGTGTAATTTCTATTCTGTGTTCTGGGTTTGTTTTTCCATCATCATAATATAAATACATATTTGAAATTCCACCGAAAGAGTATTGTGAACCATTACTTTCATATACACCACTTACATAATCTATTTTAAATGGTCCCATTCTGTAATATGTATCTGGTTCTTTATTATCATCATCTGTATACTCCACATCTATTTGTACTTTACTATAATCTGTTGTATCTGCTTTTACCATAGAATGTCCGTCAGATTTTTGTTCCATTATTTTTGTGAAGAAATCCTTATAGTTTTCTGCCATTTTACTTATTGCAAGTCCTGCTGCTCTATCATGACCTCTTCCTGGATCTCCTGTTAAACATATTGGTGACATCCAAATGGCTTGTTGTATTGCATCTGCCCAATCACCATAGTTTCCAATATGAGGATCTTCTTGGAATGATACAATAAATGCTACATCATATAATTTTCCTCCACCATATGAACTATCTGCCCAGTAATGTCTGCCTTCACATATTGCATATGGATCACTTATATCTAAATAACCTTCAACATCTGGTGCACATCCACAATCTTCATGTAATTCTTGTCCATCAAAAGCATATATTTCTTCTTTGCTTAAATGTGCTCTTCCTCCTCTTGCAGATGTAGATAATGGAGCTCCTGGTTTAATACAGTACATTACTTCTCCATTTTCTGTTAATGGTCTCCACATATCATCTCCAACTGAAATCTCTTTTACTATTCTTATATCTGAGCCATTGCAGAATTCATTATGTGTAATATGTACTCCAAGGTCTTCTGAAACCTTTTCTTCAGCACTAAGTATTTCTTCTGTTCCACTAACATATCCTAGCTTATCTCCAAATACAGATTTAATTTGTTCTATATTTATAATGGATACAAGAAATGCAAATATTATTACTGACACTATTGCAAATAGAAATGTTAATATATAACTTTTCCTTTTCATCTAATTTTATCCTCCTTTCCTTATTTTATTACCTTTTTCTTTATGAAGTAAACTCCTACTCCAATTATTATTATTATTACTGTTGTTAATACTACAAATAATACTGTTCTACCAGTTCCTGGTGATAATAGTAAATTTGCTATTGAAGTATCATCTTCATTTTGTACATTGTTATTTGGTGTTGAGTCTATATCTTCTACTCCATAATCATTTGAAACTTCATATAATTCTGCTTTATTTGTTATTAATCCTAAATTATCACTCTTTGATGTCGCTTTTGTTAATATTAATGTTATTTCTTTTGTTTCTCCTGGATTTATCTTTGTATCAGCTAAACTTGCATTATATATATTGCCATCTTGTCCTAAATACCAATCCGGATTTAGTTCTGTACTGAATTTTAATTCTTTTGGTAAATAGTCTATAATCTTTTTAGCATATCCTTCTAGTTGTCCTTCATTTATAACTTTAATTTTATATTCTACTACTAAGTTTGTATTATTCATTTGGCTTGCAATTAAATCTCTTTTTGCTAATTGTGTTTCTCCATAATCATATGTTTTTGTTCCTGTATTATTCTGAACTGTTATTTTTGTAATGTATTTTTCTAATTTTAAGTCAAATTTCTTTTGTTCATATAATCCAATGTCCATACTTCTAATATTTTCATTTGTTACAACTATTGTGTCTGTTGCACCAACATTAGTTAATTTTCCATCTATATCCATTTTCATTAATATTGCATCTGAATTTACTGTTGATGATACATTTTCTTTTTTGTAATCTGTTATTGAATATTTACTTGCATCATATACAAATATAACTATATATCTTCCTGGTAATAGATTTGAGAATTCATATTTACCATTTGAATTTGTTGTTACTATTTTTTGTTCACCATTATCTGCATCTACTGCAATTTGGTTTGTATCTACATTCATTAACATTACTCTTATATTTGATAATAATTCTTCTCCATCGTCTCTTTGTCCATTTTTATCTGCATCTAACCATGCTGTTCCTGTTATTTTATATCTACCCTCTTTTTCTGGTGTTTCACCATGATTTTCTGGAGTATATTCTATATAATGTGTTATTTTATTTGATTCTTTCTCTTGTACTCCATTTGCAGATATTTTAGCATAATTTGTTACTTCTGTATCATCTTCAACTGTTCCTGCTCTTACAGCAAGTTCTATATATACTGTTGTATTAGCATCTAATGTATCTAAGTTTATTACTGCATTTCCATTATTAGAGTTATATGTATATACTCTATTATATTCTGTTCCATCTTCAGTATATATGTATAATATTTTTTCTGGAATTGGTTCCTTAGTATCTGGATTTACTATCGTATTTCCATTTTCATCAACTTGATAAGCAACTAAATGTTCATCAAATATTACTTCTTTTGGTATTATATCTTCTATTACAACATCTTTTATTGCTGTTCCTGTTAAATTTGTTAATGTAAATTTATATTTAAATACTTCTCTTTCTTTTACATATTCTTTATCAATATCATTTTGAACTAATTCTAAATCTATTGCTTTAATATGCATTACTTTATTATTTGAATAGTGCTCATCTATTCCATCTGCTCTAACACTTACTTGTGTATTAAAATCTCCTACTGCATCTGCTCCGATTAAATATTCTACATAAATATATCTACTATCCAAATATTCTAATGTACCTAAATTTACAGTTAATGTATTATTTGATTCATTTATTTCTATATCTAATTTTTGTCCGCCACCAGATTCTGCAACATATTTATCTAAGATTTGACTATTTTTAGGTAATGGTATTGTTACTGTTGTATTTGTTGTACTTTGTTTTACAGGCTGTTCATTTTGTGTTGTTACATTGTAATTTCTTACTGTTACTTCATATATTATTCTTGCTCCTTCTGCAAATTCTTCTCCATCTAATGTATTTGTTCTGTTCATTATCTCAAATTGTCCTCTTATAGTCTTAATTGTTACTTCATTTGTAGAAATCGGTTTGTCTAACTTATCTGCTGTAATATTTGCACTTAATTTTACATCTGTTGTTTCTTCATCTGAAGCTACATTTACTTGTAAATAAAATGTTACTTGCTTTGTTTCTCCTGCTTTTATTAATCCTACATCTATTCCATTAAATGGTGTTTCTGGATGTTCAAATATTGTATTACCATCATCATATTCCATATATAACATTCCTTCTGGAATATCAAATGTTATTTTTGCATTTTCTGCATCCAAATTTCCTGTATTCTTAATTGTTGCTATATATTTTATATTTTCTCTTGTTCTATATACTTCTTTTCCATTTCCTTCTACTGCTAAACTTGCTTCTAGTTTAACTCCTTCTCCTGTTGTTAATGTAGCAAGCGGTGAATTTTCTGTTTGAGCTTGTATATTGTCTGGCATCAAATTATTAAACATTACACTGTATTTTTCTGCAATTGTTTGATAATAATCTAAATCTGCAGGTATTAAAATATCATATGTAAAGCTTAGTTGTGCACTTCTTGTAACATTTCCGTCAATTACTATTAAATATGATTTAGCTTCTGCAGTAAATGTTGTTGTCCATCCATTTCCAGTATTTCCAATATCATCTGTTGCATCTGCTTTTGTACTATAATATATTGTTGCATTTGCTCCTGTTAAATTAATCTCAGAATTTATTTTTGCGTCAAATGTATTATTCATTACTCCTGTTACAGGTAATCTTCCTAAAATCCTAACATTATTTAAATCATTTTCATAATTGTTTATTATTGTTCCTGTAACTTTGGCTGTTCTTTGTTCTCCTCTATATTCTAATTTTCCTGTTTGTTCTTCTCCGCTTATTGATGTAATTTTAGTTCCATTTGCAGAAAATCCTTGTATTTCATTTACTGTAACTAATCCTGTTGGAGCAACTATTTGTATTTTTGTAGAAACTTCTTGAGTAACTAAACTTAATGTTCTTGCTCTTGTTTTTGCCATAATATTTTCTAATTCTGTACTATTTTCGTTTGTATATGTCATTTTTATTTCTGTATCTACTGTTGGTGTTAATTTCTTAACTGTTATATCTCCAACAATAACTATATTTGTTCCTTTAGTTACTGAACCAATGTTATACTTAGTTTGTGTTCCCTCTAATCTTATTTCTATTACTTTATGCCCATTTTCTTCAAATAGGTTAGCTTCTGTTATTTTTAGTTCATCATCATATGCAATATAAACATTTTTTACATTTATATTTTCTATATATTCTGGTAAGTCTATTCTAATTGTTGGATTTTTAAACAATGCGTTTTCTACACTATCTGTTCTTAATATTGCTTTAATTTCTACATCTTCATTTGTTACTATGCTTGATAAACTTGTATTATTTATTTCTATCTCTGCTGTTGTTTTTGGTTCTATAAATTCTTTTTCTGCTTCTGCTTGTCTTTCTGCTATTACAGAGTCATTATTTATAACTTTTATATCTGAAAACATTCTTAAACTTGTCGTATCTTTTAATTGCTCTTTACTGTATGCTATTTCACCTTTTATTGCTTTATCTATGAAAATATCTATATTTCCTTCTGTTATTGGTTTACTTATCTGCATTTTTACCATATTATTATCTAATCCAGAAATATCAATATACATATTTCCATTTTCATCTCTTTGTGTATCTTTGTTTATTGTTCCTATTGTATTTCCATTTATATCTATTAAATTTATATATCCATTTTCTCCTAAAATTTTATTAAATATTTTTTCTGATATATACACTTTTTTGTTGTATGCATAATTTGTACCTGCAACTGTTGTTAATCCTTGCTCTCCATTTATAATAAATGCATCATATTGTTCATTTATTTCAAGTTCATCTATAATATTTGATACTGCTACTTCTACTCTATATTTTTGAGTATAATTAGTTTCTTCTTTATTTTCTGATTTATCATAATTTGCATATATATATGCTTTTGATAATGTTTGTGTTTCTATACTTGGTGTTAATGTAACAATGTCTCCTATTTGCTCTTTTACTGATGTATTTAAATTAATTTTTGTTTCTATTTTTGTTTCTTCATTATTATATAATGACATATTACTCGTTATTTCTGAATTTATTAATGTTTCATTTGCTGTCATATAATTATAAACTTCTTCATTATTATATACATATGTTATTATAAATTCATCCTGTTCATTTTTTCTCCAATCTATTTTTTCTTCTTCTGGATTATTTTCTACTTTTATATTTAAGATTCCTTTTTCTTTGTCATATGAATAATTTTCTTCTGTAAAGTCTACTCCATCTTTTCCATTTGTTGCTATTGTATCTTTTGCCATAACATTTACATCATCTGGCAATATATTATTTATCATAGGAACCACAATATTTAATTCATTTGTTTTGATTGGTAATAGATTGTCTACTACATTTGTTTTTACTTCTACTTGTAAAATTTCTCCTTTTCCGCTCTTTATGCTAAATGGTATATTTTTAATTACATTTGCTTCTACATTTATTTTTGCATTACCATTCCATTCTATCTTATCCTTTATAGTAGATTGTACTTTTTCCTCTTCTCCATCTTTATTTATATATGTACCTTCAAAAAGTATTTCATTTTCTTTTACGAAATTATCTACATTTATCAAATCGTCTTTTCTTGGATAAATTGTAAAACTATATGTTTTGTCATCTCCATTATTTATTTGTTCTAATGCTATTTCTCCAGAGTTTGTATCTATACTTTGCACACCTTCTACCATATCACCAGACAACACAAAATTAGCATTGCTAACCTTTATTTTTGCATCTTTAAGGTAGCCTGCATTCTTCACTTTAATATTCATATGAATTTTTGTATCTTGTGAATTAATATCAGATTTTATGCTGTGTACTCCTCCATCAAAATAACTATCAAATTCCACATTACTATTTCCTGTATCTTTATCTTGTGACTCTAATTCGTTAGATGATGCATATACTTCATTTGTGAATGACAAAATCACAGATAAGTAAGTCCACATCATTGTAAAAACTAGTAGTACTGATAAAATTTTATTTATTTTTTTCATAATGGTTCCTCCTATTTTTATATATTAACATAATAAATATACCTATATACATTTATTTTACCACGTTTTATTTGATTTTTCAACACTTTTTCCTGTATATTCGACTACATATTCAAATGCTTACTTTTATTTCTTACGGAAATTCAAGACATGGCTTTTATTACATTTTTGTTACATTTATTTCCAAGAATAAATATCAACATTAAATTAATAATTTCTACTTATAGTATTTTAGCTCTAAGTCTTTTTTCTATGAAATGTATATTTTTAGAATACTTTATACTTATTTAATAAATTTTATATTTAATAGCACCTTTTTTATTTTATTGGCATATATTTTATAAAGATACATTTACAATCTAATATTTTGGGAGGTTATTATGGACAATAATAATATAGATATGGCAAGTCTTATGACTATGCTTTCAAAAATGGACAAAAGTAAACTTGAGAACGGTCTTAATCAAGTAAGTAAAGTGCTAAATTCTAAAGAAGCTGATAAAATAATTGAGCAAATCAAAAAAAATACAAATAAATAGAAGAAAGGATGATAATATATGAGCGAGGATATGTCTGATGTTATTAAAAATATAAGTAATATGATTAATTCTGGCAATATTCCAGATAATATTAAAGATATAATGAATAATATTAATCTTAATTCTAATAAAGAAAATAGTAATTCAAATTCTTCTCAAGACCAATCCTCCGTAGATAATCCTTTTGGTGATATAGATATTAATATGATTATGAAATTTAAATCAATTGCTGACGCAATGAAAAATACTTCTAATGACCCTAGATCTAATTTATTACTTTCTTTAAAACCATATTTAAAAGAAAGCAGAAAAGAAAAAGTAGATCAATACATTAATTTTTTAAAAATGGCTTCTATTATGGGAAATTTAAATGATTCTGGATTAGGAAATATATTTGGTATGAAAAATAACTCTTCAGGTGGCAATGGATAATGCCACCATATAATCCTTTTAATCCATATTTTTCTCATAATTATTACAGACCTTATAATATTAATCACCATAATCTTAACCATAAAGCCAAACTTCCTCCTTCTAGTAATACTGCAAATGAAAAAAATCAAAATAATGAAAAACCTCTTTTCACTATTTTAGGAATCAATCTTTATTTAGATGATTTATTGTTATTATTAATTTTGATATTTTTATATGAAGAAGGAGTTAAAGATGAGTATTTATTCATTGCACTAATTTTATTATTACTTAGTTAACAAATTCATTTATTAGATAACTTTTCTCTACTTTTCTAAATTTATAGGACATTGCATTTTTTATACAATGTCCTAATTCTTTTCTATTCTAATATAACTTTGTCATCATCATTCACATATGCATATGTTTTTGGTTCATTCTTTTCTTCTTTTTCAATTTCTTTTACAATATTTGCAATTCTTAACTGAGGTGCTTCTATAATTTGACTAGATATAATTGCTTCTTTATTTCCTTTTGCTCCCGCGTGGGCTAATCCTCTTAAAGCTCCTAGAACAACTATATTTTCTCCTGCTATTACTTCTGCTCCACTATTTACATCTCCTAATATTACTAAGCTTCCTTCAAATTCAACTTTTTGACCAGACCTTATTGAGCCTCTATGAAATTTCGTTTCTGATATTCCTATATCTTTTTTAAATGTTCTTTTAATACTATATAAGCCTAAAATCTTTGGACTGTCAAATTTTATTTCTACATCTATATTTTTTTCAATTAATTCTTGTATTTCATCTATTTCTTTATTTTTAAGTATTTTTCCAGTAACAAATATTGGTGTTTTTTCTTCTTTATACAATTTTTTTAATTCTGGCATTTTCTTCTTTAGTACATTTACTATTTCTTCTTGTGTAGCATTTTCATTTAATTTTATTGTTATCTCATCTTGTTTTAATGTTATATTTATAATACTACGCATAAATGCCACCTCTTCTTTCTACCTTCTTACTTCTGTTTCTGGGACAGCTGTTGTATCTTCTGTTACAGTATTTGAATTCATTCCAAAATATTCTGCAATTATATCTCTTGCCACTTCTGCTGTCCAACCTCCGTGTCCTCCATTTTCAACTAATACTACAACTGCTATTTCTGGTTCATCAAATGGTGCAAATCCAACAAACCATGCATGTGTTTTATCATTTGCTTGTGCTGAACCAGTTTTACCACCTACTTCTATATTAAAATCTTTGAATGTAGAATATGCTGTACCTCCTGATTCACTTGTAACTCCTCTCATGCCTTCCTTTACTGCATTAATATATTCTTCTTTAAATTGATAATTTTCTTCTGTTGGTGTATATCCTAACTTATTATTAACAAATTGTTCAACTTCTTCTTTTGGGACTTCTGTTCCATCTGCTTTTATTATACTCTTCACTATAGTTGGTTTTATACTTTTCCCTCCATTTGCGATAACACTAGTATACCTAACCATTTGTAAAGGAGTAAAGTTATTATATGTTTGTCCTATTGCCGCAGATAGAACATCTCCTGCATACCATTGTACACCATGTTTTTCTGCGGTTTCTTTACTTGCAAGTTCTCCTGCACTTTCATTAGGCAATTCTATCCCTGTTTTTTGACCTAGCCCTAAATATGTTGCATATTGAGCCAATGTATCTATTCCCATTCTATATCCCATTTCATAAAAGAAATAGTTACACGAATGTTTTATAGCATCTGTTACATTCAAATATCCATGTCCTATTCTATTACTTGTCCATATCCAACAAACAGGATGATGATAATGTGGATAAACTCCTGTATCTCTTATTTTCTCATTTACTGTAACATTTCCAGACTCTAATGCTGCTAATGCTGTTACCATTTTAAAAGTTGATCCTGGAGCATATGAACCTGTAATAGCTCTATTATACTGCGACTTTGTACCATTTTTTAGTTCTTCACTTTGTTGTTCTGAAAGTCCATCTACAAAATCTTCTGGATCATAGTCTGGAAGACTTACCATGGCTAACACTTCTCCTGTGTTTACATTCATAACTACAGCTGCTCCTGAGTTTGTTTCAAATGCTTCACCTTTTTCTCCACTTGATATTTTTCTTATATTTTCTCTTAATGATTCTTCTGCAACTCTTTGTAAATTTGCATCTATAGTTAAAACTACGTCTGAACCTGAAATTGCTTCTTTTGATACATTTTCTCCAGTAATAGCTCCTTCTACTGACATATCAATCTGTTTTACTCCATCTTCTCCTTTTAGGTATTCTTCAAAAATGTATTCTATACCAGTTTTTCCTATAATATCATTTATATCATATTCATCTTTTCTTGAAGCATATTCATCACTGCTTATTTGTCCAACATTTCCTAATACATGTGCAGCTAATGTCCCTGATGGATATGTTCTTATTGGTTTACTTGTAACTGTTATTCCTGGCAATTTAGCACTTTGCTCATTTATTTGTAATTGACTTATTTCACTTATGTTTTCAGCTAAAGTTACAGTTTTTGTACTACTATATCCATTTATAGATATTTCATACCTTAATGCCATAATTTTTCTAGTATCTTCTATATTATCTGCATTTATTTCATATTCTTCTTTTAGAATATTAAAACATTCCTCTGCTGTTTTATTCTCGTCAATATTATTATTTTTCTTCCATTTTCTTTGGCTTTCTTCATCTGCATTTGTAAAACTAAAAGGATTTATTTGAATAGGTAATTCGTCAACATATTTATCTCCATTTTGTTCTAATATATTAATTAATTTTAATAAAGACTGATTTAATTCATTTGTTGTAACTTTTGTTTTATATAATTCTACATTGTATCCTAATTTTGTTGTTGCTAATTTATTACCTGTATGATCTGTAATATCTCCTCTAGCTGCTTCTAATATACTTTCTCTAGTTAGCCTTGTATTAGATTGTTCTCTATATTCTGCACCATTTACTATTTGAAGGTTAAAAAGTTGTACTAACAAAACAATTCCTATAATATATACAATGGTTGTTGCCAAATTATATCTTATAGAAAAATTTTTATTTTTTATTTTTTTCAAACTCTCACCTTCTTTTATATCTTATTATCACAAGCATTAATCAGAAAAACTTATAGAAAATGCAATTCTCTATAATTTTAAAAATATTTTGTTAAAACTTTCTTTTCTTTAAAATTTTCTTCTAATCTATATCCAAATTTTTGTATTAATGGATATATTATTATAGTTAATAAAATATTATATATTGTTTCAATTAGTACTATTTTTATAAAATTCAAATATTCTATTTCATTTTGCGTTTTTAATATGTTCCAAAAATAATATATTGATTCACATAATATAGTACTTCCTACTATCATTAATATTACTGTAATCCTACTATCTTTTGAAAATGTCTTATCAAAATATCCACCTAAAAATCCAGCTATACCTAACATTACACTTGTAATTCCTATATACTTACTTCCTACAAAATCTAATATAAGTCCAAATATTATTCCTAATGTCATTCCTAATGTTCTTCCTGCGTATAAACCTATTATTAATGTAAAAATTATAAACAAATTTGGCTTTATACCTGCTATTGTAAAAAAGCTAAAAAAATTGGCTTGAAAAAAATATAAAATTAAAAATATCAATATTAATATTGCTACAACACCAATTTTTTTCACTTTTTTCATTCCTTTCTATGAAAAATATTTATATTAATTTTTTATTACTAATACAGTATTTAATTTATTAAAATCAACTGCTGTCTCTACTTTTGCATATCTATCTGTTATGTTTTGAGTATTAACAACTTCTTTTATTGTACCTATTAATATTCCTTTAGGATATATTCCTCCTAGTCCTGATGTTTCAATAGTATCTCCTGCTAATAATGTTGCTGAAGTAGGAATATATGAAGCTATTAATGTAGTATTATCATTAAGGGTTCCTCTTAATAGCATATTATCTCCTGTTGTTTTTATTGTTGCACTAACTGCTGTTCCAGAATCTACTAAAGTTTGAACTTTAGCTGTTGTATCTGTAACTGATACAATTTGCCCAACTAATCCTTTTTCAGATATTACTGTCATATCCACATCTATACCATCATTTTTTCCTGCATTTATTATAACTGTATTTGTATAATTTCCTATATCTTTATTTATAACATATGCTGGAACTGTTTCATATTCTTGATATTTATCTTTTAAATCTACATATTCTTTTAAAGTAGCATTTTCTGCTTTTATAATTTCTAGTTCTCTTAATGATTGCTCTAATTCGCTATTTTTTTGTAATAATTCTTCATTTTCTGCTTTTAACTCATTCACTTGTGTAAAAAAGCTATCATTTCCAGCTATTTTATTTTTTAAATATGTAATTCCATTCTGTATAGGATTTATGATAGCACTAAATATATTTTCTATACTATTCATTTTATCTACTTGTATATTAGATATAATTACTAATATTATTAATAATATTAATGTAATTATGCCACCAACCATTCCTGTTTTAGAATTTTTA
The DNA here is from genome assembly GCA_944388605.1 of uncultured Clostridia bacterium. Taxonomy (GTDB): domain Bacteria; phylum Bacillota; class Clostridia; order TANB77; family CAG-508; genus CALXJJ01. The sequence continues at coordinate 44,779 of CALXJJ010000005.1, read as the reverse complement.
TACATATTTAAAATCACATTCCTTCCTAAATTTTACTTTCTTAAAACATTTCTTAATTTTTCTATATCTTCTAAAGTTTTTTCTGCTCCTTTTGCTACACAATCTAATGGCTCTTCTGCGACAAAAACTGGCATTCCAGTTTTTTCACTTAATAATTGGTCTAAATTTTTTATTAATGCTCCTCCACCTGCTAAACAGATTCCTTTTTCCATTATATCTGCTGATAATTCTGGTGGAGTTCTTTCAAGAGTTACTTTTACAACATCAACTATTTCTCCTATTGATTCTTTTATTGCGTCTTTTATTTGATCAGAATTTACTACTATATGTTTTGGAAGCCCTGTTGCTAAATCTCTTCCTTTAACCTCCATTTCTGTCTTCGTAACAGTAGGCACTGCACATCCTATTTGTATTTTTATTTGCTCTGCAGTTGTTGAACCTATTGCTAAATTATCTTCTTTTTTTACATAATTTATAATATCTTCATCTAATTCATCTCCTGCAACTCTTAAAGAATTACTTACTACTATTCCACCTAATGAAATTACAGCAACTTCAGTTGTTCCTCCTCCTATATCTACAACTAAACTGCCATTTGGTTCTGAAACATCTAACCCTGCTCCAATTGCTGCAGCCATAGGTTCTTCTATCAAATACACTTCTTTTGCACCTGCTTGCAATATTGCTTCTTCTACTGCTCTTTCTTCAACTTCTGTGATGCCTGAAGGAACACCTACTACAACTCTTGGTTTACCTATACTATATTTTTTACATGCTTTTTGTAAAATATTTTTAAGCATTAATTGTGTTCCAGTAAAATCTGCTATTACGCCATCTTTCATTGGTCTTATTGCTTTTATTCTATCTGGTGTTCTACCAAGCATTTCTTTTGCTTCGTAACCTGTAGCTAATATTTGACCTGTTCTCTTATCTATTGCAACTACAGATGGTTCTTTTAATATAATTCCCTTACCTTTTAAAGTAACTAGTACATTTGCTGTACCTAAATCTATCCCTATATCTTTAGACCCTAAATTAAACATCTTTAATTTCATAAATATTATCCTTTCTCCTCATAGCTGTTGCATACTTTCCGTTTCCAATTATAATATGGTCTAATAGTTCTATTTTTAATAAATCTCCTACTTTCTTTATTTTTTCAGTTATTTCATAATCATATATGCTTGGGGTTGGATCTCCACTTGGGTGATTATGTACCACAATAATTTTTGGTACTCCTGATTTAATAGCTTCTTCAAAAATATATTTAATATCTATTTCTACTTTATCTGCCATTCCCCAAGCTACATTTACTTTTTTTATTAACACGTTTTTTGTATTTAATAATAATATTTTTATTATTTCTCTTTTTTCATTAACAAGTTCATTTTTCATTAATTTCGCTACTATATTTGCATTTTTTATTACTATTTTTTCCTTATTTATAGGATGGGACATACGTTTTGAAAGCTCACAAACAGCTTTTAATTGAATTGCTTTTATTTTACCTATCCCTTTTATTTTCGTTAATTCTTCTATTGACATTTTTTCTAAAAAACTTAAATTGTTTTCACTTGTATTATTTATTGTAAGTACCTTTTTTGCTAAATCTACACTGCTTTCCTCTTTACTACCTGTTCTTATTACAATAGCTAGTAACTCTGCATTAGATAATTTCTCTGCTCCATAAATTTCTAATTTTTCATATGGTTTTTCACAGTTTGGGAGCATTTTTATTTTTATAGACATGTACTTTCCTTTCTGCCCCCCAATCTATAAATAGTTATATTTTTCTATATACAAACACTGCTATTAATAAGCCTATTATACTAGCAACATTTATTTTAAACATTAGTGCAAATGTAAATTTTATTATATTTAAATCTAGTTCTATTGGTGTAGACAGTCCAAATTCTTGTCCATATGATAGCCACCATAAAAAATCTACTTGTGACGCTATCTCTCCTATCAAACCACCTAAAACTAATCCTGACAATATAAATACAATTAAAATCCATATATTTTTATCTCTTGTTGCCATATTTTATTCCTCCCACATTATCTTACGGAAACTTAAGTTTCTTTAGTTTGCTACGCTAATATTATATATGGATTTTACATTTTTTTCAATAGTTTATTAAATATTTAATAATTTTATTTTTTATTAGACAAATCTCTGGATTGTTATATTTTTCATTACTATTTTAATTTATCTCAAACAATATACCAGAACAAATCGAAAAGCTTTAATTTAATACAATGTTTAACTTTGCCTTTGGTTTTCCGTAAATTTGTTTCTAAACTAATTTTTCAAAATCAAAATTGTGTGCAATAAATGTTACATATTAGGAAAAGACTAAATATTTCCATATCTTACCTATTCCCTTTTTTATATTTTCGTAGTATAATATAATATATAAACATTGGAGGTTTGCTAATGAAATTTGAAAAAATAACTGAAAACAAAATACGTATTATACTTTCTGCACAAGATTTAGAAAATGATAATATAGATTTTCGTACAGTATTATCAGACTCTACCAAAGCAAGAAATTTATTTTTAAAGGCTTTATCTAAAGCAGAAGATGAAATCGGTTTTAAAACTGAAAATTACGATTTACGTTTTGAAGCTTTTGCCTCAGAAAGTGGTAATTTTATTGTAATTGTCACTAGACAAAAATCTTCTAGTATTTATTGTAATGAAAAGAAAAAAAGTAAAGTGAAAGTTAAAAAGAAAAATTTAATGAATAGTTCATCAATTTATTTTATATATAAATTTAATAATTTTGATGATATTTGTAATTATATTTCATTTGTTTCAAATGATATTTCTAGTATTGCAGAGGAAATAAGTTTATATAGTTTTGATAATAATTACTATTTAGTTTTTAAAAATATATCAATTGCACATAATTTTATTAAAAATTTTCATCCTACTCTTGTGGAATTTAGTACATATATTAATAATTCAGATATATTTTCTTCAAAATTATTTGAATGTGGAACAAATATTATGAAACACAATGCAATTAATACAATTTCTAAGTATTTTTTAAAAAAAGAAAACAAAAAAAAGGTATCAGAATAATTCTGATATCTTTTAATATGTATAATTTAATGGATTTTTGGCAACTCCATTTATTCTTACTTCAAAATGAAGATGATTCCCTGTTGATCTACCTGTAGAACCTACTGCTGCTATTACTTCACCTTGTGCCACAGATTGTCCCACTGATGCATATAATTTACTACAATGCGCATAATATGTTTGTATTCCATTTCCATGCGATATTATAATATAATTACCATATCCTCCATTGTATCCTCCACTTGATACTACTACTGTACCACTTGCAGCTGCTTTTATTGATGTACCTTTTGGAGCTCCTATATCAATGCCTTTATGTGATGATCCCCATCTACTTCCAAACCTTGATGTAATAGTCCCTGATACAGGATTTATAAAATCTATTCCTATGTTTGTTGATTTTTTTGTACTTACTTCTGTGTTTGTTTTTGATATTTTTGTAGTTGTTACAACTGTTTTTGGTTGTTCTTCATATAGTTTTGATACACATGTTTCTACGTCTGTAAACTCTTTCAAACTTGTATCATATTTTTCTGAAATTGCTAATGTGTCTTTATTTTTACTATTTTTTTCTTTCAGTTTTGAAACTACATTTTCTGCTTCTTCAAAATTCTTTACATATGCTTTTTCTTCTCCATTTATTGTAAGTGCATAATATTTATAATATGGTACTCCTTTTTCTATTACTTTTGAATATATTTCATCATCATTATATTCTATATTTTTCTTTAATAAACACATTTTATATTCAGGTAATTCATTTATTTGTACAAATGCTATATCTTCACTATTTCCATTTTCCATATAATTATTAATTTTAGACTGTAATTCTGATTTATCCCTACTATATCCAATTAACTCTCCATTTAACGATACTTGATATGTAGGTTTATATATCAGTGCTACAATTGATAATATAATAAGTGTTGCAAGAATTATTAATATTAATACTTTTACATATGTTCTTATTTTAGATAAAACTTTCTTTAGCATAAATATGATACCCTCCTATTTGTTATATTTTATATTAACATACAAAATATAACAAAGTAGATTTAAGCTAATTTGTATAGCTTATTCTACTTTGTCATCACCATTTCTCTTTTTTTTTCACTTTTACATTATTTTTTAGATAGAATTCTATTATTGTTGCAATTCATTCTTTACAGTTTGTATTTCCGTAACAGTTGCACCTGCTGCTGGTTTATAATATCCTTTTGATTGTGCAACTTTAAATAACTCATATTGGAAACTTTCATCATTATTTCTTATTTGTTGTAATGTTTGACGCAAATTCATATTTTCGGCTTCATTTATAGCTCCTTGATATGTTGTAAGTCCTGCTTTTACTCCAGCTAAAATATCATTTACCATTGTTTTCTCATCCATAATTTTCCCTCCTTCTATGCATTTAAAAATGTCATTAATTTTTGCTTTGTGTTTAAAGCATCTTGTGCTGACTTTGTAAACATCTGCTTTATTTGTGGGTCAACAGCCTGTGAAGCATAAGTATTAAGCTTTTGATAAGATGTTTCGTGCGAACCTATTAAATGCCTTAAATTTTGCAACTCAACCTGTGTTAAATTAGCCATATTCATCATCCTTTCTAAATTTCATATAAATATTATTAACATTTTTATTTTTTTTATACATTTTTTAGAACAAATCGGAAAGCCTTAAAATTTATATTAATTTTATCTTTCCTCGTTAGCTTTTTAGTAAATTTGTTCCTAAGCCAATTTTACGAAGTCAAAATTGTGTGCAGTCGTTAGAGCGTAGCGACTTTTATACAATGTGAAAGGATAACTTTCCTATTGTATAAAACAAAAAAGGAATGAAATTTATGTTTTCATTCCACCTTATATTTTAACCTATAATTTCTAATCCTGCAAATTTTGCCATTAACCTCTTATGACCTGATTTATAAAAGTTAATATCTACTTTTATGTCTTCACCCTCTTGCTCTATGCTATTAATAATTCCTTCACCAAATCTTTTATGATATACTCTTTGTCCTGGTGCATATTTTGTTATATCAACTTCTTTTTTTGGTTGCAAATTAGATAAAAAGCTTTCTGCAGTTCTAAATTTAAAATTGTTGTTTGCTTCCAAACTAGTACTTAAATTTATTCCAACTTTTTCTCTAATATTATATGTATCTATTTTTGCAGAATTTTTCCCATAACTCCAAGTATAACCCTTATCTTCAAAGTCATTATTATTAGATTTTCCTTCTACTTCTTCCATACCTTCTAAAAGTTCTTGAGGTATTTCTTTTACAAATCTTGAAATCTGATTATAACTTGTTGATCCAAATATTGTTCTATGTTTTGCACATGTCAAAAATAAATGTTCCTTTGCTCTTGTTATTCCTACATAGAATAATCTTCTTTCTTCTTCCAGTTCCTTTGGTTCTCCTATTGATTTATAACCAGGAAATATTCCTTCTTCCATTCCCACTAAAAATACAGTTGGAAACTCTAACCCTTTTGCACTATGTAATGTCATTAATGTCACTTTTTCATCATTTTCTTCCATATTATCTACATCACTTGCTAATGTAATACCTTCTAAAAATTCTGCTAATGTGTTTTCTGCTGACTCTTCTTCAAATTCTATAGCTACTGTCAAAAATTCTTGTAAATTTTCTATTCTACTTTCTGCTTCTGTAGTTTTTTCTAGTTCTAATGCTTTTATATATCCTGTTTTATTTAATATTTCTTTGACTAATTCTGATATTAATACTCTATCTGATTTTTCTCGTAATTCTTCTATAATCTCCGTAAATTCTTTTGCATTTTTTGCTACTCTTTGCATACCATAATTTTCTGCATTTTTTATAATAGAATACATTGATTGCCCCGTTTGTTCTGAAATTTCTGCTATATTATCCAAGCTTGTTTTACCTATTCCCCTTTTAGGCTCATTTATAATTCTTCTTAATGAAATATTATCATTTAAGTTATAGATTAGTCTTAAATATGCTATTATATCTTTTATTTCTTTTCTTTCGTAGAATTTTTGTCCACCTACAATCTTATATGGTATTCTTTCTCTACTCAATACATCTTCTATTGCTCTTGATTGAGAATTCATTCTATATAAAACTGTAAAATCTGAATATTTATAATATTCTTCTATTTTTAAATGATTTATTTGTCTTACTATATAGTTTGCTTCGTCATATTCATCATCTCCACAATAAATTTGTGGTAATGTGCCTTCATCATTTTGTGTCCATAATTTTTTATCATATTTATTTTCATTATGTTTTATTACTGCATTTGCAGTTTTTAAAATATTTCCTGTACATCTATAATTTTGCTCTAATTTTATTATTTTGGTTCCTGGAAAATCTTTTTCAAAATTTAAAATATTTGTAATATCTGCTCCTCTAAATGAATATATTCCCTGATCATTATCTCCTACGACTGTTATATTTCCATATTTTGAAGCAAATAATGATACTAACATAAATTGTGCTTTATTTGTATCTTGATATTCATCTACTAAAACATATTTAAATTTATTTGTATAATATTCTAGTACATCTGGATTTTCAGTTAATATTTTTATTGTAAAGTTAATTATGTCATCGAAATCTATTGCATTATTTTCTTTCAATCTTTTCTGATACATATCATATATAGTAGCTATTTTCTCTCTTCTAAAATCTCCAGCATATTTTACTCCATATGCTTTTGGCTCCAACATTTCATTTTTTCCATTACTAATTTCTGCCTGAACAGATCTATCTGTAAACATTTTATCGTCTATATTTAAAGCTTTCATACATTCTTTTATTAGTGTTCTTTGGTCTGATGTATCAAAAATTAAAAATGATTTATCAAAACCTATTCTATCTATATATTTTCTTAAAATTCTTACACAGATTGAATGAAATGTACCCATCCATAAGTCTTTTGCTACTTCTCCTACTATATTTTCTATTCTTTCCTTCATTTCACTTGCAGCTTTATTTGTAAAAGTAATTGCTAATATATTCCAAGGTTCTATATTCTTTTCTTGCAATAAATATGCTATTTTGTGTGTTAGTACTTTTGTTTTTCCACTTCCTGCTCCTGCTATTACAAGGCATGGTCCTTCTGTATTTAAAACTGCTTCTTTTTGCTTATTATTTAAACTTTCTATTAAATCTTGCATTTCTACCTCCATTTGATAGCAATTGTAGTAATAGTATTTACTATTTATTATCTTCTATTTTTTTAAACATCAATCTTAATTCTTTTTCTATTTCACTAGCACAATTTTTATATACTTCTATGTTACATCCCCATGGATCACTAATATCTTCCATTTTATTTTCTGCAAATTCTTTCAGCATATATATATTATCTTTTTTATTTGGAAACATATTAATAGTTTGCATTTTATGTGATTTAGTCATACAAAATATATAATCCATATCTTCTATATTAGAATCTAATATATTAGTTGCTCTATGATTACTTATATCTATATTATATTCTTTCATCGTATTTATTGCATTTTCTGTAGGTATATCTCCATTTTGTGCATACAATCCACTTGAAAAAAATTTAAATTTGCCATTATCTTTATATTGTCTAGATAATTTTCTTGCTAAATATTCTGCCATTGCACTCCTACAAATATTTCCTGTGCATATAAACATTATTTTCATTATTACCATCAATCCTCTTCATTACCTTTTAATTTTTCTGCAGTATCTGCTGCTATTAAATTATCTATCATTTCATCTAAGTTCCCATTTAGAAAATCTTCCATTTGATAAATACTCATTCCTATTCTATGATCTGTAATTCTTCCTTGTGGATAATTATATGTTCTTATTTTTTCACTTCTATCTCCTGATCCTACTTGTGTTTTCCTTTTATTAGCATATTCTGCATCTTTTTTAGATTTTTCTTCTTCATATAATCTTGAACGTAATAGTTTCATAGCATATTCTCTATTTTGTACTTGTGATCTTTCTGTTTGACATTCTGCTACCATTCCTGTAGGAATATGTATAAGTCTTACTGCTGATGATGTTTTATTAATATGTTGTCCACCTGCTCCTGATGCTCTAAATACTTCCATTTTTATATCTGCTGGGTTTATATCTATTTGAACATCTTCTGCTTCTGGAAGAACAGCTACTGTTGCAGCAGAAGTATGTATTCTTCCACTACTTTCTGTTTCTGGAACTCTTTGAACCCTATGTGCACCACTTTCAAATTTGAGTCTACTATATGCACCTTTTCCTGTTATCATAAATGATATTTCTTTGTAACCGCCCAGTTCCGTAGGGTTTTCATTTAACACTTCCAATTTCCAATGTTTTCTTTCTGCATACATTGAATACATTCTAAACAATGTTCCTGCAAATAAAGCTGCTTCTTCTCCTCCTGTTCCTGCTCTTATTTCACAAATCACGTTTTTTTCATCATCTGGGTCTTTAGGAATTAAAAGTATTTTCAATTCTTCTTCTATTTTAGGTAATTTTTCTTTTGCTTCTAACATAGTTTCTTCAGCTAACTCTTTCATCTCTTTATCTTCCATCATTTCTTTTGCATCTTCATAGTCTTTTTTTACATTTTTATATTCTCTATATTTTAATACAATTGGTTCTAAATCACTATGCTCTTTCATTAAATCTTTCCACTCATTATGCTTTGCAATAATTTCTGGATCACTTATTTTTTTTGTTATTTCTTCATAACGTTTTTCTACACCTTCTAATTTTTGAAACATAATCATTCTCCTTAATTTATATTTTACAAAATTTCTTATCTATTTTATCACAAATATTGTTTTTTTTCAATTATTATATTTTTATCATTTCGTACTCTGTATTTTTTTTATCTAAGATTTTCTTTTCTCTATCTGTACATGTAAATAAAATTATTTGATGTTTATCTGAATAATTTATTAAATATTCTAGCGTTTTTTCTAATCTTTCATCATCAAAATATGCAAATGCTTCATCTAATATAATTGGCATACTTTCATTTGATGATTCTTCTATCATAGAAATTCTTAATGATAAATATAATTCATCTATTGTACCCATACTTAATAAACTGACTGGAATATATTTTCCATTTTCATTTTCAACAATTATTCCTTTTTCTGTACTTATCGAAATATTTTTATATTTTCCATTTGATATTTTATTTATTGCTTGTGATAAATTATCTACAAATTTAGGAGTTATATTTTTTTTCATCTTTTCATATGCACTTTTCATTAATTCTTTTGTTTCTTCATATATTTTATTTTTTTCTTCTAATTCACATTTTATATTTTTTAATTTTTCTATTTTTTCTATTAAATTAATTTTCTCATCTATTTTATTTTTTATATTTTTTTCTTCTATTTCTAATTCTTTAATTTTAATTTTATTGTTATTTATTTTATTATTATTTTTAATTAATTTATTTTCCAAATTTTCAATATCTAATATTTCATTTATTTTATTTAAACTTAATTTGTTAATATATCTTTTTATTATATTTTCTCTTTCTATTTCTATTATTTTTTCAATTTCCTCTCTGCTTTTTTCTATTTTAATTTTATTTTCCTTATTATTTTGTTTTAATAATTCCATTTTACTATTTAAAATATTTATATTATTTTCTAATTTATTTTTTTGTTCATTTTCTATTTTTTTATTTATTTTTGTTTGTTTTTTATTATTTTTTATTTTAATAAAATATATTAATAAAAAAATTGGAATTAAAAATAATAATAAATAATTTATTATTTTATTTTTTAAAAAAATTAATTGAACAATATTTATTATTATTAAAATAAAAAAAATAATTAAATAATTAATTTTATTTATTTTTTTTATTTCTTTTTTATTTTTATTTTTTTCATAATCTTTTATTATTTTTTCTCTTTCATTTTCTAGATTTTTTATTTTTATTTTATTCTCATCTATTATTTTTTTTATAAAATTATTTTTTTTCTCTACTTCTGATTTTTTTTCTTCTATCCTTTTGGTTTCCATAATTATATTATTGACAACTGTTTCGCCATTATTTTCTTCATAAATTTTCTCTTTTTCTATTCTTATTTCTTCTAATCTATTTTCATTTATTTCTATTGTCTTTAAGTCAATTTGTGCTTTTTCTAATTTCTCTAATACTTTATTATATGGCCTATCTTTTGTTCTTAATGTTCCTATTTCTTCATTTTGCATTTTATTTAAATTGTCTATTACTTTATTAAAGCTAATATCATCTTGTCCACTATCCGAAAGATTTGCAATCTTTTGCATTAAATTATTTTGTACTTGTGAATCTATTGTTACATGACCTTGCAAACTTACTAAAGCATTTTTAAACATTTCTTCATCTATTTTTGTTTGCTCTTCAAAAAACTTTACTCCACTATTTTTGTCAATTTGATACTGATTTGTTATTTCTTCTTTCATGTCATTATATACTCTAATTTCCCTATTATGGAAACTTCTATATATTTCATATTGTTCACCACTATTTAATTCATATTCTATTTTTCCTGAAAAATCTCCTCCGTCCCAAGGAATATATTTTTCATATTCAGATATTTCTTTTCCTCTTTTATTTTTTGATAATCCATAAAAAATAGAAATAATGTATTTTAATAAAGTAGATTTTCCTTTTTCATTTTCACCATAAATAATATTTATTTTTTTATTAAAATTAATTTCTTTATTTTTTAATTTTCCGAACGAATTTATTTTTATTTTTTTAATTTTCATTTTTTCACCTTTATTTATTTTAATTTATTTTTTTTCAAAACTTTTTAATCCTATTTCTATTATTTTGTTTTTTATTTTTTCATCTTGTATTTCATTTAATACTTGTTTAATAAATAATCCTTTTAATGTATTTTCGTTTTTTATTTTTTCTATATTAATATTTATTTTTGTATCATCTTTTATTTTTATTATTTGTTTATTCGTTATTAATCTTTCAATTTCATTCAAATTAATATTAAAATTTTTTATTCCTTTAAATATTAATTTAATTATTTTATTATTTTCGTTTATTTTTATCTCATTTATTCTTTCTACTAATTCTTCTATAGAATTAATTTCACTTATATCTAAATTGTATTCAATAAATTCCTTTTCATCTAATTTTATAAATTTTTTATTTACTATACCTTTCTCAATATCTGCCATAATCATTCCGTGTTCTCCCAATTCATCAAATCCCAATGAAATTGCAGAACCCGGATATATTATATTTTTACTTTGTAAATAATTTGTTTTATGTATATGCCCTAATGCAACATAATCAAATCCCAAATTATTTATTTTATTATAAGACACAGGTCTATATTTACTATTTCCGTTTAAATCTGCGTGTAACAATAATATATTTATTTTTTCTTTATTTTTAATATTTATTTTTTCTACATCTAATTCCTCTTCATAAAAGTCTGTAAATCCAATTCCATAAATATCAGCTTCTTGTGTTTCTATCACCTCTAAATTGTTAGAAAATATATGTACATTTTCACTCCATTTATAATTACTATAATATGATTCTCTTAAAAATGGGTCATGGTTTCCTGGAGAGATAAAAACTCTTGTTCCTGGGATCTCAATAAATAATTTATTTATAAATTCTATTGTACTTTCTCTTATGTACTCATGCTCATATAAATCTCCTGCTATTAACAAATATTTTATTTTTTCTAATTTTACATATTCTATTACTTTTTTTAATGCATTTCTCTGATCAATTCTTCTTTCTATACCAATGTTTAAAATATCATCTAACATAGAAAAAGGACTATCAAAATGCATATCTGCTAAATGCAATATTTTCATTTGTTGTACTCTGCCTCCTTTGTATAATTTTATATCACACATATACTGTTAAAGTCAACAGCTTTTGCAAACTTTTGTTTTGTTTTTATGGTTTGGATTGTATCTATAGCAAATCTGAAAATTTTAAAATTATACTAATTAAAACTTAAAACTTCTATCTTTTTCTTTTTAGTAAATTTATGTGTAATCCTTTTTATACAATAGGAAATGATATGAAACTTTAAGTTACGCAACTCAAAGTTTCATATCATTTCCTATTGTATAAAAACAAACGAAGCTTATTAACAATTATTTATTATTAATAAGCTTCGTTTTTGTTTTTACTTATTTAATTATTTTCTGATCCAAATAATTCATCAAATTTTGCTTCTAATTCTTTTTGTATATCTAATTCTTCTTCTGTTCCAGGTAATACTGGAGCTTCTTCAGTTTTAAGATTATTAGTTTTTTTACTATCTTCTTTTATATTTATTTCATTTTTTTCTTCTTTCTCATCTAAATCTTCAAACAAGTCATCTAATGATTCAATTTTTAAATCTTGTTGTTTTACTTCTTTTTCTTCTGGTACCCATGGATTATATGGATTATACTTCCTCCATACCCCTCTATTTCCTGCATCAAAGCTATTATGATTAAGGGTATGTTCCTCCAGTTTTTTTGCCATACTTGATTCAAAATAATAGTATTTTTTTGCTTTTACTGGCTTTATTCCTTTAACAAATATAATACATAAATCATTATCCATTCTTCTTAATTCATCAGGAGTCATTAGTGCCCTTCCCATTATTTGCTCTGAATCACTTACTCCTTGCCTATGGTATTGTTTATCCCTATTTATTGATGTACTTGCTCTTGAGATAGTTTTTTCTCCTAATGTTTTTGAAAAATATTCTACTGTTTTAAATGAATTACTACCTAAAAAAACATGTGTATCACAATTTCCCATTATTGTCTCATATGACTTTTCATAAACTGCTTCTAACTGATCTAAATTTTGTAATATTACACTAAATTGTATACCTCTACTTCTTGATGTAGATATTTTTTTATCGAAATCTGGTATTTTTCCTATGTTAGCAAACTCATCTAATATGAAAAATACTGGTGTTTTTAATCTTCCTCCATTTTCATCGGCAAAATTATATAATTGCTGTATCATTTGTGAAAAGAATATAGTAAGTAAGAAATCATATGCAGTATGTGTATCTGAAGAAATTACATATACTGCTGTTTTCTTTGTTCCTATTTCCTCAAAATTTATTGTATCTGTAGATGTTACTTCTGCTATTTCTTTTGAATCAAATTTACCTAATTTAGATTGTAATGAACTTAAAATTGAACCATATGTTTTTTCTGGTGCTATTTCTATTGATTTATAATACATTCTTGCTGGATGATCATATGGTAATTGGTTAATTAATTCTGTTAATAGATTATTTCCTCCATTACTATTTGCAGCTCTTACTAGTTCAGAACAACTAGCTAAATTCTGTTCTTCTTCTGGTCTTGTTGCTAAAAGATAATATATTAATGCTTTTAATAACATTTCAGCCATATCATCCCAATATGGATCTGATGAACTGTCTGATTTTTGACCTTTTACTATTGTATTTGCAATAACGTCTACGTCTAGTTCACTAGCAATATGCATAAGAGGATTATATCCATCACTATTTGCAGGATTAACTAGATTTAATACTTTAATTTCATATCCATGTGATTGTAAATAACCTGCTGTTTTATCATAAAGCTCTCCTTTAGGATCTGTAAAAACATATGAACCTAGCATTTGATATGCATTTGGTATTGAATATGATGCTGATTTACCTGATCCTGATCCTCCGACAATTAAAGTATTTATATTTCCCCTTTTATCTATGGGCAAATAATTATTTTGTGCTAATATAATTCCTTTATTTCTACTTAAAATTTGATATTGTTCTCCATTTTCACTCCAATCACTTGATCCGTGTTCAATATCTGTATAATCACTTTTAATTCTCGATTTATATAGTCCTATTGCTGATAATATAATAAATATTATTGTAAAATATAATAATACAGAACCATATATACTTAAATATCCTTCACTAAAAATTTTTCCTATCGATGTAAAACTAGTTATTGCTGGGAATAGCTCTTGTATAAATGTATTTGGATTAAAAACTCCATTTACTTGTGATTTACCTATTGCATATGCAATAGGCGCAACAAGTACTATGGATATTATAACCCATAGTACTAATATAATTATAAAACTTGTCCTATTTTTTTTTAGAGTTCTTTTTAATCTATCTTTCATGGTTTTCACCTTTTTCTAAGTTTTATCTTGATTTATCTGATTGTATTTTATTTGAAGCATGTCTTTCTTGTCTTTTTTCTTCTATTCTCTTAAATGCTCCGCTTTTCATTTTAATTTCACCATTATCAGTATGTAAAATATCATCTTTACTTAATATGCTTAATATGTTTTTATCCAATTGAATTATAGGTTCTATATTAGTTATTTGTTCTGATGACATGTTATCATTTGTTTCTACTATATACCTATCATTTTCTTTTTCTGTTCCAAACATTACTACTGATATTGTAGGCTTTTTTGAATCTACATTTGTTTGACTCATCTATAATCCTCCTTTTATTGATCACTATTGTCTTTAATCTCAAATGAAAAATATGATTTATATGGTTTTAATTTACACTTTCCCTTCACCTCATTTGTATTTTCATCTAAATAAAGAACTGGCTTTATTTCTTCTGTTGTTTCTGGGTCTATTATTGTTATTGGTCTTTTTAAATTAGGAGTGTATTTAAATTCTTTATATTCTGTTTCTTTTTCTGAATATAATGTATTAAACTTTACGGGTATTGGTTTTTTAGATATTTTTATCTTATTATTTTCCAATTCACCCATATTTACAACTACTTTTTCTTTTCCAAAAGATAAAAATACTAGGTCTTCTCCTGTATCAGAGGGCTCATCTATAAAAAAGGTTTTCTTTTTCAAATCACCTTTTAGTTCCTCTGCATATTCTAATCTTTCTACTGTATATTTCGGAAAGTCTTTTAAATATTCTTTTTCTGTTTTGTTAATTCTATATATTATTGTATTTACTCCTTGTGGGTCTGTTATACTAAAATGTTTTCCTTGTATATATTCCATATAATTCCACCCCTTTATCTATATGAATAATATTCACATATTTTGTCTCTTGTAACACTAGCATTTATTATACTATTTTTTTGAAATTATGTCAATATTATTCTTTAATTTATGTTAACAATATATTGTTTTCTTGGTTGAAACTTAGATATTTCATTCAGCTTTTGAAAAAGTTTAACTTCTTCTTCAGACATATTCTTAGGTACCATAATTTTTACAGTGGTAACTAAGTCTCCTCTTCCTCCTCTACCATCTTTATATCCTTTGCCTGGTATTCTTACTTTTTCTCCACTTTCAATTCCTTTAGGCACATATATTGTAATAGTGTCATCTATTGTTTGAACTGGTACTTTTGTTCCTAGTGCTGCTTCCCATGGTGATAATAGTAAATCTGTATGTATATCATAACCTACTAATTTATAAATATTTGAATCTTGAATTTGTATTTTTATTAATAAATCTCCAGCTCTTCCTCCATTTGTTCCTGGTTTTCCTTGTTCTAATAAACGTACTTTTTCATTATCTCTTATTCCTGCTGGAATTTTTATTGTAAAAGTTTTCATTTTCCCATTTACTGCTCTTAATGATATCTTCTTTTCTGTTCCATAAAAAGCCTCTTCAATTCCTACTTTTATTTCTGTTTCGATATCTTCTCCCCTCATTGCTTGCTTCTTTTTTTCTATCATATTTATATTTTTCCTTTTTCTTGGACCAACGAATATACTAAATAAATCTGTAAACATCTCGTCTTTTTTATTTTGCTCTTTTTCTCTTTTTTTCCCTATATTAGCATTCCAAGCCCTATCATATTTTTTTCTTGTATTAATATTTTCTAATACTTTATAAGCTTCGTTTATATCTTTAAATTTCTCTTCTGCAATTTTATCTTCTACATTTACATCTGGATGATATTTTTTTGCTTGTTCTCTAAAAGCTGTTTTTATTTCTTCTTTTGTTGCTTTATTATCTTCCAATCCCAATATTTTATAGTAGTCTTTAAATAACATTTCAACATCCTCCCATTTAATGGTGGTAATATTATATCACATATAACTATGATTTTAAATAGTTTTATATTTCTTTTATTAAATAATTTCTTGCTAATATGCTATTAGGATGAAGTAATTTTTTTCTATCAATATTTAATTTTATTCCTTCTTCTAATAAAAATATTATTGCTTTATTAATATCTTCTTCTGCTAATTTTCTTGCTCTTTCAATATTATAATTTTCTTCTTTTCTATTTTTTTCTATTTTATCTGAAACATATAATATTTTTGCTAAATTAGACATGTTTTCTACCCCTGTAGTATGATAACAGATTGCTTTACACATTTCCTCTGTAAAATTATATTTCTTTTTGACTATATCTGCACCTATCTTTCCATGTAAAATACTTGGTATTTCTATTTCTATCCTATCTATTTGTATTTTATTTTGCGTTGCATATTCCAAATACTCCTCTAGTTTCATTTCTTTTGCTATATCGTGACTTATCCCAACTAATCGAGCTTCTTCTTCATTTACATTGTACAATTTTGCTAATTTTTCACATTCTTCCATTACTCCTAAAGAATGTATATATCTATCTTCTGATAATCTATTTTTGATTTCGTTTTTTACAACTTCTATGTCTACCATTTTTATATCATTCCTTTCTTACTATCTATTTTCATATAATTTAACATATAGTATATTAAGAACAAATCTGAAAGCCTTAAAATTTATATTAATTTTATCTTTCCTCATTAGCTTTTTAGTAAATTTGTTCCTAAGCCAATTTTACGAAGTCAAAATTGTATGCAGTCGTTAGAGCGTAGCGACTTTGATACAATAGGAAAGGATAACTTTCCTATTGTAGAACAAATCTGAAAACATTAATATTTTCCTATTTAATTTTCTACTAATTTGTTCATATGTCAATTTTATGAAAGAAATTTGACTGCAATCTTAGAACGTAGCGACTAGCGACTTTTATACAATAAAGCATTATGTTTTATTCTAATGTTTTCTCATAGCTTGGATATATACTAACTGATTGAAATAAATTCTGTATTTCACTTTTTTACAACATTTAAGATTCATAATCTTTTATTTTTTCTCCTATTTCATTAAAATTCATTGAATGCGAAGCTTTTAAATATATAGTATCATTTGGTTTCATTATATCACATAATATTTTTATTGCCTGCTCATTATTATTACAAATATATACTTCAGACATTTTTTCTTTACTCTTTTCTGCTATCATTTTAGAAAATTCGCCTACTGTTATTAATATATTTATATTGTTTTTTATAACTTGCTCTCCTACTTTAATATGTAATTCTTCAGAAAATTTGCCTAATTCTAACATGTCTCCTAATACAGCTATTTTCCTAGTATTTTTTAAATTTCCTAAATAGTCTAATCCAGCTTTCATTGAATCATAATTTGCATTATAACAATCATTTATTAAAGTAATTCCATTTTTTAATTTGCTTATCTCCATCCTATTTTTAGTAAGTTCAAACTCCTTTATTCCTTTTGCGATTTTTTCTATTGGTATATCTAAAATTTTCCCCACACAAATTGCACATAATGCATTATATATAAAATGTATCCCTCCAATTGGAACTTCTATTTTGCAATTATCTATATTAAATATACTATTATTTTCACTTTGTTCTATGCTAATTGGCATAATTTCGCTTTTAGTTTCAATTCCATATGTAATTATTTTTTGCTTTATTCCAGCATTTTTGCTCCACTTATTTAACATATCATTATCATTATTTATAATTAAAGTTCCATTTTCCTTTAATCCTTCTAATATTTCTAATTTTGCTTTTAATATATTTTCCCTTGATCCCAAATTTCCTATATGTGATGTACCAACATTAGTAATAATTGCTATTGTTGGTTTTGCAATATTTGTTAATAGTGATATTTCTTTTAAATGGTTCATTCCCATTTCCACACATAAAGCTTCATGATTTTTTAATCTTAATATTGTTAAAGGAAGTCCTATGTGATTATTCATATTTCCTTCTGTTTTTAATACATTATATTTTTGACTTATTACGCTAGCTACCATATCTTTTGTACTAGTTTTTCCAACACTTCCAGTTATTGCTATAACTGGAATATCATATAAATTTCTTTTATATGAACTTAATTTTTGTACCGCTTCTATTGTATCTTTTACTTGTACTATAAACTTTCCATTTTTTTCATACTCTCTTAACTTTTTTACTTCAAAATCGTTTATATTTACAATACAACCTTTTGCTCCTTTTTTTAGTGCTTCTTCACAAAAAATATTACCATTTCTTTTTTCGCTATTTATTACTACATAAATATCTCCTTCTTTAATTATTCTTGAATCTATTACAAAATTTTCACATTTTTCTTGTTTATTTCCAATAATTAATTTTCCATTGCATTCTCTTATAATATCATCCACTATTATATTTTTCATATGATTTTTTCATTCCTTTCCCATTCTTCTACATTACTTAGTTATTATATGCTATATTCTTCTTTTATGCAACACTAACAAGTATATAATTAAAATATTACGCTTAAGTGATATATAAGTTTTCAAAATCTTTTAATTAACACCATATAGAAAAATATTTTTCTATATGGTGTTAAAATTATTTTGTATTTCTATTTGCAATTTCTATTGCTTTGGTTACCATATTTCCACAAGTCTTTGAAGGTACATTTTGCCATCCTCCGTCTTTTTTCACTTGTTCATATACACCTAACTCTTTTGCAATTTCTTCTTTTAAGTTTTCAGACATTATATTTCTGTTTCCAGACATAACTATATCCTCCTTTAGAAAACTTTTCGTTTTCTAGTATTATTGTTTCCTTTTACTCATTTTATATGCAACCATTTTTTCACATTGTTAATATTCCATTTGGAGTATCTACTATTATTAATATATCTTCTTCTTTTCCTGTTTTAGCATTTATATAAACTAAAAATTCTCTATCTTCCACTTTGCCCTTAAATTCCCAACATAATACTTCTGTTTGCCATTGCGTAGGAATTATTGCTAATCTTTCACTTGTTATTTCTAAGTTTTTATTTATTACACTTTTTGCATCTTCTTTTGATATTGTTCCATTTGTATGGATACTTCTTACTTCATGATTATTTATATATCCACTCGCTTCTATTCCCAAAACTTCTCCATTATCTAGTGCTATTTTTACTTTTACTAAATCTGGATATATTATTACTCCTTCTTGCTCATATGCATAATTTATTGTTAATATTCCTCCTTGATTTAAATAATATGTTTCTACCATGTTTGGATATTGATGATTTGATAAAAATTCTCTACCTATCTTATTTGCTTGTTCGACTGTTATAACTTCTGTTTCTACAGTTCTATTATAGTTTGAGTACAATACATGTCCACCTTTTTTTGTTATTGATATATTATAAATATCGTTCTCATCATCTTTTATTTTTATATTAAAATCAAAAACTTGTATGTCAGCATCTTGAGATACTCCATTATTACTAATTTCTTCTACCCTATCTTTTCCTACCCATTCTATTGCAATATTTTTGGCTTGTTCTTCATTTATTTCTTCTCCTGTTAATCCTTTTTTTTCTATACTTGTTAAATGTTCTGAAAAAGCACCATCATATATTAATCCTGCATATTCATGAAAATTTTCTTCTAGGCTACCAAAACTATCTTGAGATATATTACTTACTTGTTTTGCAAATAAAGTATTTTTATCACTTGCCAAATCTTTCCAATTAATTCTTCCATCATTCATATCTACTGCTAATTGATTTAATGTATTTGCCAATTCTACACTATATCCGTGTAGTTCTTTTAAATTATTTAAATCTTCATCAGTTAAAGATTCATTATTTATATTTTTCCTTGATAACGAAAAACTATAATCACTTACTTGATTTAAAAATTTTTCTGTATTTGCTAATTCTTGTGAACCTATTGGTAATCTTGATAAATAACTTTGTGCTAAATCTGATTCTCTCCATAAATGAGATAAAGTTTCTGCTCCATGTTCTGGAGTAGTTGAAATAAGAGCTTTAGCTAAATATGTTTCTACATTTTGGACATAGTCTATAAGTTCATAAAAAGCCATATTATAATTGTTTTCTGAAGCAGTTTGATATTCTTTTGTTTTATTGATATAAATTATTCCCAAGGCAATTAATGCAACAACTAAAATTATCATAATTATATATTGCCAGTTCTTTTTTATCTTTTCTTTCATATTAACCCCCATTCGAGCAAATTTACGCTCTAACAAAAATTTTATTTAATAACCTCTATTAAATTCGTGAGAATGTTAGAGGTTAATATTAGCCATCTCAAAATTCATGAAAATTTTGATAGTGTTTGTAGCTATTAGTGTTAAAACCTTGTTTTTTCACATTATTTACTTTTCTTTTTATTTACAAAATCTATGCTTTCCTATTGTTTTTATTAATGGTCTTGACCATATCCAAGCACTTGTCGCAGTATCTGGATTAAAATAATATAATGCTCCGTCCAGTTGGATCCCATCCATTTAATGCATCCTGTGCTGCTTTCACTACAGTTGAACCAGATTCTATTGGTACATTTATTTGACCATCTGCCACTGCTGTAAATGCTCCAGGTTGATATATTACTCCTGCTATAGTATTAGGAAATTGAGAACTTTTTACTCTATTTAATATTACTGCTCCTACTGCTACTTGTCCTTCATAAGGTTCTCCCCTTGCTTCTCCATTAATTGCTCTTGCCATTAATTGCACATCTGACGTATTTGATGAACTTGTTGCATAAACTTCTTCTTCTTTAGTAAATATTATTAATATTATAAATATCATTATTATTGACAAGATAAATAATCCTAAAACTAGTTTTTTTTTCATATTTTTTTCCTTTCATAAAGTTTTGTTATTTATATTTTGTATTTTTTTTCATTTTTTATTCATTTAATTTTTTCTTAATTGTTTTTTATCTTTTTTTATGTTAAAATAATATTGATTTTTACAAAATATATAGGGGAATTAATTGATATGAGAAAAAGAATTTTAATTTTTTACGCTTCATATGGTGGCGGTCACTTATCAGCTGCTAATTCCATAAAAGATTATATAGAAAATAACTTTCCAGAAGCAAATACAATGTTAGTTGATTGTATAAAATTTATAAATAAGGCTTTAGATAAAGTCACAACAACCGCATATAAAGAAATGGCGAAAAAAGCTCCTTGGGCATGGGGTCAAGTATATAGTAATTCTCAAAGAGGCGCTTTAGCACAAATAAGCTCAACCTCTAATAAATTAATGGCTCATAAACTTTTAAAATTATTTGAAGCATATGAACCAGATTTAGTTATTTCTACACATCCATTTGGAACACAAATGACTAGTTATTTAAAGAAAAAACACAAAATTAATTGTAAGCTTGCAACAATAATGACTGATTTTGCTCCACATGATCAATGGCTTGTAGGAAAAGAATTTATAGACTTTTTCTTTGTTGCTCACTCTGGAATGAAAAATGCATTAATACAAAATTATGTTCCACCAGAAAAAATATTTCCAACTGGTATTCCACTTTCTAATAAGTTCTTAGTACATTTTGATAAATCTGCCATTATGAAGAATTTTAATTTAGATGAACAAAGAAAAGTTATTTTATTTTTCGGTGGCGGAGAATTTGGACTTGGAAAATCTAAGACTCTAAAATTATTTAGTGATTTTATAGAATATGCTCCTGACGAACAAATAGTGGCAATAGCTGGTAAAAATGAAAAAATGAAAGAACATTTTAATGAAATTGCTTCCAATTGTAAAAGACCATTTGATATTAAGGTATTTGGATTTTCAAATCAAATACCAGAATTGATGAGTATCTCTAATTTAGTTGTAACCAAACCTGGTGGACTTACAACTACAGAAAGCCTAGCTTCTGGCGTTCCACTATTTTTAATTAATCCAATACCAGGTCAAGAGGAACAAAACGCAGAATTTTTAGAAGAAAAAGGTGTAGCAATTTGGTTAAAAAAATCAGATTATGCTCCTGATATTATAAAAGATTTGTTTTCTTCATCAACTAAATTACAAACTATGAAAATCAGAGCAAAATTATTAGCTAAAAAAAATTCCACAAAAGAAATTTGCGAAATTTTAATGAATTCTATAGAGTAGCAAAATATTTTTCTTTATGCTACTCTATAATATTTTATAACTCTCTCCTTCCTTCAAGAGCTTTACTTAATGTAACTTCATCTGTATATTCTAAATCTCCACCAACTGGTATTCCATGCGCTATTCTCGTTACTTTGACTCCTAATGGCTTTACTAATTTAGATATGTACATAGCTGTTGCTTCTCCTTCTACTCTTGGGTTTGTTGCTAAAATTAATTCTTTAACACTTCCATCCATAAGTCTTGACAATAATTCTTTTATTTTTATTTGATCTGGTCCTACTCCATTCATAGGAGAAATTGAACCGTGCAAAACATGGTAAACTCCTTGGAACTCATGCGTTCTTTCCATTGCAACAACATCTCTTACATCTTCTACTACACATATTACTGATTGATCTCTATTAGCATTTGAACAAATATTACATGGATCTGTATCAGAAATATTATAACATTTAGAACAATATTTTAAATTTTTCTTTGCGTCAAGAATTGCTTTTACAAATTCTTCTGCTTCTTCTTGACTCGCATCTAACATATAAAAGGCTAATCTTGCAGCTGTTTTATTTCCTATACTTGGCAACTTTTCAAATGCTTCTATTAATTTTTCTACTGATGGTGAATAATATGACATATCTAATTTTCACCTCTACATTAATCCAGGAATATTATATTTTCCTAATTCTTGCGATTGTGCTTCATCTATTTTTCTTAATGCTTCATTTACAGATGTTAATATTAAATCTTGTAACATTTCAACATCATCTGGATCAACCACATCTTTTTTTATAGTTATTTCTTTCAATACTTTATTTCCAGAAAATTTTACATATACTGCTCCTCCACCTGCTGTACTTTCAAATTCTTTACTTGCTAAATCTTCTTGTGATTTTTCCATATCTGCTTGAATTTTTTTTGCTTCTTTCATTAATTGATTTAGATTCATACCTCCAAATCCTCCCATTCCCCCTGGAAATCCTCCTCTTTTTGACATAATAAAATCCTCCTATTCAATTATATTTAATGGTAGTCCTAAACTTTCAGCTGTATTTTCTGCTATTGACTTTTGATTATTAACATTACTTGCTAATATACTTTCCATATTTTCAGTTATATATCTAATTTGCATTGGTTTACCACATTCCATGGAAACCAATTTAGTTATATCTGCAACATTCTCACTTTTCTCTAATACTGTTTTTCCAAATGGATTTAATCCTCCTGTAAATTCTATTCCTATTGTCATATCATTTAATTCATATGCAACAGTATTTATCAAATTTGTATATAACAAAAGTTTACCATCTTGTTTCAAATTATTTAATACTTTATTCCAACCTTGCATTTTTTTTGCATTTTTACATTCTGTTTTTGGTATTATTTTAGCAGGCTGAATATTTTCTATTTTATTTTCTTTTTTAGATGTATTTTGAAATATGTTATTCACATTTTGTGCTACATTTGTGGATAATCCATTCTCAATTCTTCTTATTTCATTTTCTATTCTTCCTACTCTTCCAACAAGCTCTTGTACTTTTGTATTATCTATGTTATTATTTGTTCTATTAGACGATATACTAATATTTGAACATAGTTTTATGATTCCTATTTGAAACATTATTGTTTTTTGAGATGACCATTTCATGTCATTTTCTAATTCTGACAATTTATATATTATCTCAAGTAATCTTTGTTTATCTATATTATCTGATAACTTTTTTATATCTTCTATCTCTATATTGTTATATAATTCCAATTTTCCAACTGTTTTATACATTAATATATCTTTTACATATTTAATAATTTCCCAAATGAAATTATTAGTATCTTTTCCGTCATTAATAACTTCATTTGTAGTCTCTAAGGCGTTTTCTACATCATTATTAATAATGCTAGATACTACTTTATTTATATATATTAATTTTGGGATGCCTACTAATTCTCTTACTCTATCTTCATTTATTTGTTCTGTTCCATCTTGTATACATCTTTCTAAAATACTAAGTGCATCTCTCATTGCACCTTCTGCAAGAACAGCTATCATTCTCAAAGCATCTTCTGTTATCTCTATTTTACATTCATTACATATATAATTTAATCTTTTTTCTATATTTTCATTTGATATTTTTTTAAAATCAAATCTCTGACATCTTGATAAAATTGTTGCAGGCAATTTCTGTGGTTCTGTTGTAGCTAGTATAAATTTAACATGAGGTGGTGGTTCTTCTAACGTTTTTAATAACGCATTAAAAGCACCTGTTGATAACATATGAACTTCATCTATTATATATACTCTATATTTTGCTAAAGTTGGTAAGAAATTTACTTCATCTCTTATTAATCTAATATCCTCTACACTATTATTAGATGCTGCATCCATTTCAACAATATCGGTTAGTGCTCCTGATAGTGCTGCTTTACATATTTCGCATTCATTACATGGTTCTCCATTTTGTGGATTTAAACAGTTTATTGCTCTTGCTAATACTTTTGCTGCACTTGTTTTACCTGTTCCTCTACCTCCATTAAATAAATATGCATGTCCTACTCTTCCTGCAATAATTTGATTTTTCAATGTTTTTGTAATATGTTCTTGACCCACAATATCTTCAAATTTTTGTGGTCTAAATTTTCGATATAGTGCAGTATATTGCAACTAAATCACCCCGTATATAAAAACTGGTGTGAGTGTAACTCCTCTATGGAAGATAACATCCACATAGAAATTTGTCGCTTATTGCTGCTTCCTTCCGGATCTGACAAGGTTCACGATTTTCTATTGGTTTTATCTTCCATACAAGAGTTAGAAACTCATACCATTAATGATTATATAACCTTTTTATATTTTTATCAAGTATTTTTTCATTTTTTATATAAAAAATGTGTGGTTATAAATTTTTCTGGAAATTTAAAAAAATAGTTTGACAAATAAAAAAAATATATTATAATATATGTAGTTCACAAAAAAAGTGACACTGACTATGTATGTACAAATATATAACCTATAACTATTAATAGCTATAGGTTATATATTTGTAATCCTAAATTCTTTTAAAAATTATATTTGATACATCATCTTTTGTCATTGTTCCAGTTCCTTCATTAATAATATCTCCTTGTGGGAAGTCTAAATTTATATTTGCTTTATAACTTTCATTTTTTGTTTTTATAATCAAATCAAAATTCACACTGAATTGTAAATCTTCCAAATTTGCATCTGTTTTTGAAATTAATGTTCCATCATGTTTTATAACATCATCATTAGATGAAACATATTCCCCTAAATATGTATTAGCAAATCTTATTTGTATCATTCCTCCTTGGTTTCCTATTTCCAATGTCTTTGGATTACTTTGCATTGCCCCATTATACTCTAATCTATCTATAACTTCGTATTCTTGTTTAAATTCATATACTTTACCAGCCGAACTATTTGGCATATAAATTTTGACTGTACCTTTTTTAGGTACTTTTGTTATTTTTATATTTTCTAGTATTACTTTTTCTATCATATCTTCTTTTTTATATTCTTCATTTTTATTTATTGTTATATATACGTCGTTATCTTGCATTACATCTAAATTCCATTTTTGCCCTTCTTGTACTTCTTCTTTACTAACTCCCTCTGCTGTACTTATTACCATTATTTTTGAAAGTAAAAAAGGCATATTTTTTTCTCCTTCTACTTCATATTTCATTATAGATATAGCAACCAATATAAATATTATTACTAAAGCTGAAAGACCTAAATAACTTTTTATAACATGCTTTTTTTCTTTTACATCCATTCTTAATATCATTCCAATCTTATTTGTTATTAGTATATGGCGGAGTGAGTGGGATTCGAACCCACGTGCCAGTTTTCACTGACCAACTGATTTCGAGTCAGCCTCGTTATGACCACTTCGATACCACTCCTTTTTACCAATTATTACATATTTTCATTTTTTTTCAAGTAGCATTATTATATGCACTCCTATTACAATTATCTTATTACTGCACTATATAAATTATATTTTATGTACATTTATTTTAATTTTACCTACACTTCATATATCTTTCTCCTTTTTTAGTCTTTCTTAATTCCTTAAAAAAATCTTTTAAGATTTTTTCACATTCTTCTTTTAATATTCCTTTTTCAATTTCTATTTTATGATTAAATTTATAATCTTCTAATAAATTTAAAACTGAACCACATGCACCAGTTTTTTCATCCATACACCCTATATGAATTTTTTTTATTCTTGATTGTATAAGAGCTCCTGCACACATACTACAAGGCTCTAATGTAACATACATTTCACAATCTGTTAATCTCCATGAATCTAATTTCTTACTAGCTTTTTGAATTGCTATTATTTCTGCATGTTTTGTACAATCATTTTTCATCTCTTTTATGTTATGTCCTCTGGCTATTATTTCTCCATTCTTTACTATAACAGCTCCTACAGGAATTTCTTTTTTATTATATGCTTTTTTTGCTTCTTTTAACGCTTGTTTCATAAATTGTTCTTGCATTTCAATCCCCCTTATACATATATACTGTATTATTAAAAATGTCAATATGATTTATTGTTCTTATATCACTTTTTATTATATTAATAGTATCTGAAATATATTTAAGTTCTTGAAGAAGCGTAAAGATTTGTCGACGCGAAAAATTGCATAGCAATTTTCCTGTGCAATGTTGTTTTTTCTTGAATATGAAAAAGTCGATTTTTCCTATTCAAGAAAAAATCGGAAAGCCTTAAAATTTATATTAATTTTATCTTTCCTCGTTAGCTTTTTAGTAAATTTGTTCCTAAGCCAATTTTACGAAGTCAAAATTGTGTGCAGTCGTTAGAGCGTAGCGACTTTTATACAATAGGAAAGGATAACTTTCCTATTGTATAAAAATAAGTCATACAAAACATTGATATTTCAATACTTGTATGACTTTTTGTATATGGTGTACCAGAAGGGATTTGAACCCCCGACCCACAGTTTAGGAAACTGTTGCTCTATCCAACTGAGCTACTGATACATATCTTATTACAAATTCTTCTTTTATATTTTACATTATTTCTTTTAATTAATCAAGTATAGTTTTAATTTTCTTTACTTATAAAAATATCCATGCTATAATTTAATATACTATTGTACTAAAATAAATTTAATTCAGAAAGAAAGGAATGGAAAATTTATGCAAAAAATTCTGGGCTTTTTAAGAAAAGCCATTGAAAAATATAATATGATAGAAGATGGTGATAAAATCGCTGTTGCTCTTTCTGGTGGCAAAGATTCTATTACTCTTTTATTAGCATTAAAATCTCTCCAAAGGTTTTATCCAAAAAAATTTGATTTAATAGCTATAAGTGTAAATCCTGGATTTGAATTTTTTGATACTGATTTCTTAAAAAATCTTTGCATTAATAATGATATTCCTTTAATAATCGAAAATAGTAATATAAAAGAAATTGTATTTGATATTCGTAAAGAGAAAAATCCTTGTTCTTTATGTGCAAATTTACGAAGAGGAATATTAAATAGCATATGTATAAGAGAGAAATGTAATAAAATTGCTTTAGGTCATAACGAAGATGATGTATTAGAAACTTTCTTTTTAAATTTACTTTATGCTGGAAATATTAATACTTTTTCTCCTATAAGCTATATGGATAGAAGCAAAATAACATTAATAAGACCTTTAATTTTTACTTCTGAAAAAGAAATACGCAATTTTATTAAAAGGCAAAATCAAGTTGTTATGAATAAGAATTGCCCTATGGATGGAATCTCTAAAAGAGAATATATGAAAACCTTAATTAAACAATTTAATTTAGATATTCCTAATGTTAGAGCAAATATTATAGGAGCAATTAAAAGAGGACATATAAACGGATGGAAAGAATAGAAGAGTTTTACTCTTCTATTCTTCCTTTCATATAATTTGTTAATTTTTTAAGTGCTTCTTCTGAATCTTTCATACTATTTGTTTTTACACCAACATATAATTTTATTTTAGGTTCTGTTCCTGATGGTCTTATTGCACACCATTCATCATTTTCCAATTCATAATATAACACATTTGATCTTGGTAATCCTGTTTTTGTTTCTTCTTTATTTACAAAGTCCTTTATTTTATCTATTTGAAAATCTTTTATTTTTAATATTTTTCTTCCATCTATATCCTTTGGCTCATCTTCTCTTAATTTTTTCATTATTTGTTGTATTTTTTCTGCTCCATCAGCACCCTTTAATATTATAGATACTTGCGATTCTTTATAATATCCATATTTTTCATATATTTCTATCATTTGACTCCATAAACTTTTTCCTTGTGATTTGTAGTATGCTGTAAGTTCACAAAGAGCCATAACAGCTGCAATTCCATCTTTATCTCTAGCATATGTTCCAAATAAACATCCATAACTTTCTTCAAATCCAAATTGATAGCTATATTTTTTAGTCATATCAAAATGTTTTATTTGTTCTCCTATATATTTAAATCCTGTTAATACCTCTATTAATTTCAATTTATATTCTCTTGCTATTGCATCTGCTAAGTTTGATGATACTACTGTTTTTATCATAGCTCCGTTTTCTGGTAATATTCCTTTTTCTTTTCTTTGACTTAATTCGTATTCTGCAATAAGTAATGCAGACATATTCCCTGTATATGTAATATATTCTCCTGTTTTATCATCTTTTGAAAATACACCTAATCTATCTGCATCTGGATCTGTAGCTAATACTACATCGGCATTAACTTTTTTTGCAAGCTTTAATGCTAGCTCAAAAGCTTTTGGATCTTCTGGATTTGGATAACTAACTGTTGGAAAATCTCCATCCGGTTTTTCTTGTTCTGGTACTACATAAACATTTTCAAATCCTAGTTCTTTTAATAAATCTGGTACAATTTTTATTCCTGTTCCATGTAAAGGTGTATAAACTATTCTTACATCTTTTTGCACTTTTCTTATTATATCTGGATTTAATACTAATTTTTTTAGTTCTTCTTTATATTGTTTATCTATTTCTTTCCCTATTATATTGTAATATCCATTTTGTATAGCTTCCTCCTGATTCATTTTTTTTATTTCTGAAAAATCTTTCACTTTTCTTACTTCTTCTATTATTTGCATATCTTTTGGGGCTACAATTTGTGCACCATCTTCCCAATATACCTTATATCCATTGTATTCTGGTGGATTATGACTAGCTGTAATCATAATTCCAGCTATTGCTCCAAGTTTTCTGACTGTAAACGATAATTCTGGAACAGGTCGTAATTCTTCAAAAATATATGTTTTTATTCCATTTCCATTTAAACAAAGTGCTACTTCTCTACTAAATTCTTTTGACATATGCCTTGAATCATATGAAATTACTACTGGTCTATTTTGTTTTTGCTCTTTAATTATATAGTTTGCAAGTCCTTGTGTTGCAACTCCTACTGTATAATTATTCATTCTATTTGTTCCCATTCCTATTATTCCTCTTAATCCTGCTGTTCCAAATTCTAAGTCTTTATAAAATCTATCTTTTATTTCTTCGTCATTATATTTTATTGATTCCAATTCTTCTTTTTCTTTTTCTGAAAATAATTGATTATTACACCATTCTTTATATTTTTCTTTGTATTCCATTTTTTTCATCCTTTCTTTTAACAAAAAGACCTCTTTCGCCTTTTAAGAGCGATTAAGAAGTCTCTCATTTTATTTATTCTTCCAATAATTATTATATAATTCTCGTGCTGTTTCAGGTGAATCGGCACCTTCTGAATTTTTTACAGGTGCAAACTCCTCTTCTCTTTTAACTCTTAAAATTGCCATATTATCTAAAGACTCAAATGCATCAAATAAAAATGCTTCAAATTTATATGCATTTGGTTTTTCTGGTTTTACTATATTACCATCTTCATTTATATATGATGCTTTTTTATGTGCACTATGATATGGTAAAAAGTCTTTACTAAACATATCTATTGCTTTTATATTAAATAAATTACATAAAGCGTGTGATTCTCCATATAAAAGCTCTCCATTTCTATCTCTAGCTTCTGCCATTTCATCTGTAATTTCAGTATATTCTATAACACTTGGTTTTCCATTTCTTTTGCAAAAAACTCCTACTTTTTCTTTTGGACTAACTTTTACTATGCTTTTTCCTACTGCTTGTACTTTTTCATCTATTGCTACTCCTATAAAAATTGGATCTGCCATTTTAGCTAGTACATTATCTACTCCTCCGATAAATACCCATTCTATTCCTCGTGTCTGCATATCATAAATAATACCATTTTTTCTCATTGAAACAAATATCCCGCCATGTCCATCTGCTGCTTGCTTTATTTGTCCATGTTCGTTTAATAAGATTTTACCTTGTTCATCTACCATTGGTAATTGTCCTTGTTTAAAAAAAGTTACAGCTTCTTTTGGATAATTAAAATATCTATTCTTCTTAAAGAACTCTTCTGTTTCTTTGTTATTTTCATCGCTTGTCATTATATACCATGGTATTGTAACATTATATTTTTCTTTTGCCATTTTTAAATTGTCACATAATATTTCAAATATAGATTTATGTGAATCTAATCCTATATCAAAAGTTCCTTTTGGTCCATTATGCCCTAATCTTGTTCCTTGTCCTCCTGCCATAGTAACTACAGCATATTTTCCTTTTCTTATTTCATGTTCACCAATTTTCTCATATTTTTCCAATTCTTCTTTTGACATTTTTGTTTTATCAATATATGGTATTGGTTCTATTTTAGATGATGTAAAATTCTTCTCAACTTTTGTTTGTTCATACAATTTATTTATTTGTTGTAAATCTATTGTAAGTATATCATCTAACAATTTTTCTTTTTCATCTTTTGATAATTTATCATAAAATTTCAGAAGATGCTCTTGACCATATTTTTTTACTTTTTCCATACTGGCATCATATTTTTCATTCATATGTTTCGCTCCTTTTTTATGATGTTGCTACTATATTATATCATTTAATGCCAATAAGTCAAATGTTTTTTCATATTTTCTTTGAATATTATTTAATTATTTTGCTTCATTTATTTTGACATCACTATAACCTTCAAAGACCTCTCCTTTTTCCTTTTCTCCTGATGTATTTAATATTTTATCATGCTCATCTAAAATTTCTTTAATATTTGTATTAAATTCTGTAACTTCATAACAATTTACTATCTTTATTTTTTTATTAATTTTATTTATATTTTTTTCAATTACTTTATTTATATTATTATTTGTAGCTTCTATATATTCTTTATTTCCATTAACTATAATTACAATTTCATTATTTAATTTATCTCCTATTTTTTTTACGATATTTTCATATTTATATGCATTTGTTTTATCAAAATCAATTTTATCTATTTTTTCCATATTTTTCAAATTTAATTTGTTCAAAAGTACTTTTATATTTTCTTTTAAATTGGTTTCTAAGATTGCTATAACTTCTACTTTTTCATCTACTTTCTTATTTATATACGGTAAAAGCATTGTTGCTAAGTGCCAGTCACTTACATAGAAACTACATAGTTTCTCAACTTTTTCTTTTGCATATCTCATAATCTAAGCCTCCTAGAATTTTCTTATCTTGCTAAATATTACCATTTATTTCCAAATATGTCAATAATATTTCATTAATATTACAAATTAAATTTCCGACTATTTTCGACTTTTAGCTTATTTATAGCTATTTATAAGGTTTTATATCTATTTTAGTCTTTTAAATACGTGTAATTTTGTTGTAATATTTCAATAAAATTTTTTTCCATTTATGTATAATTTCTTTAAAAAAGTAAATAATTCTATTAATAAATTTTATAAGCATTATTTATTGCTTATGTATGGAGGTTTTTAAATTGAAAAAATTTTTTAAATTATTTGTATTAATCTCTTGTTTATTTCTTCTATTATTTTTGTATACATTTTTATGTGCTAGT
The DNA here is from genome assembly GCA_944388605.1 of uncultured Clostridia bacterium. Classification (GTDB taxonomy): domain Bacteria; phylum Bacillota; class Clostridia; order TANB77; family CAG-508; genus CALXJJ01. Next base: position 12,584 of record CALXJJ010000005.1, on the reverse strand, counting down.
TCATATGCTCAAACTGTTTCATCTGATATAGCAGATAGTGTTTTTAGACTTCATGTTATTGCTAATAGTGATTCTAATGAAGATCAAAATTTAAAATATTTAGTGCGTGATAAATTAATTGAATATATGAACTCTCTTTGTAGCAATACTTGCTCAAAAGAAGAAGCTATGAAAATAGCTAATGAAAACATTGAAGTTTTACAAAATATAGCTCAAAATGTAGTATATGAAAATGGATTTAATTATTCTGTTAATGTAAATATTGGAAAATATAATTTCCCAACTAAAAATTATGGCGACATTTCTTTACCAGCTGGGACATATGATGCATTACGTGTAGAAATAGGAGAAGCAAAAGGTCAAAATTGGTGGTGTGTAATGTTTCCTCCATTGTGTTTTGTTGATGTAACCTCTGGTATTGTACCTAAAGAATCTAAAGAAGTTATAAAAGATAATTTATCTAATGAAGAATATAATTTAATAAATAACGAAAAAAAGGCTGGTTTTACATTTAAATTTAAAATACTTGAATGGTTCCAAGATAATAAAATTTTAACAGCTAAAAAGTAATTTATTCATTTTTTATATTGTAAAAATTATCACTTTGTGATATATATATTTCGATGTAGTATTTTTAACATATACGAAAGGAATGATATACAATTGGATAAACTAGTAGTTAAAGGTCCAACAAGATTAAAAGGAAATGTAATAATCAGTGGTGCAAAAAATGCAGCAGTAGCAATTATTCCTGCTACTATATTAATAAACGGAAAATGCGTATTGGAAAATGTACCTAATATTAGTGATGTTAAAATTTCATGTGATATATTAAAAGATTTAGGTGCTAAAGTTGAATGGCTAGGAGAACATGAATTAAGTATAGATACTTCTTCTATTATTTCTTCTAATGCACCTTTAGATAAAACTAGTAAATTTAGAGCATCTTATTATTTAATTGGTTCTCTTCTTGGTAGAAAACTTTCTGCAACTGTAGGTTTACCTGGTGGTTGCAATTTAGGAGCTAGACCAATTGACCAACATGCTAAAGCTTTTGAAGCTTTAGGTGCTAAAGTTGATATTAGCCAAGGTAAAATAACAGCTAAAGCCAAAAAGTTAATTGGTAATTCTATATATATGGATGTTGTATCTGTAGGAGCAACAATAAATGCTATGCTTGCTTCTGTACTAGCAGAAGGTACAACTGTTATAGAAAATGTTGCTAAAGAACCTCATATTGTCGATGTTGCTAACTTTTTAAATACTATGGGAGCAGATATAAGAGGAGCTGGTACTGATGTTATTAAAATAAATGGTGTAAAACAACTACATGGTAATGCTTCTTATTCCATAGTTCCAGATCAAATAGAAGCTGGTACATTTATGCTTTCTGCTGTTGCCAGTAGAGGAGATATAACAATTAAAAATTGTATAACAAAACATTTAGAATCAATTACAGCTAAAATAATAGAAATGGGTGCAAATGTAGAAACAGATGGTGGAGATACTATACGTATATGGTGCAATAAAAGACCTCTTAAAGCAAATATTAAAACTGCACCATATCCAGGATTTCCAACAGATATGCAACCTCAAATGGGAGTAGTTTTCTCAATAGCAGATGGAACTAGTATAATTAATGAAAGTATATGGGAATCAAGATTCCAATATACAGCTGAACTTAATAAAATGGGAGCCAAAATTACTCCTCAAGGCAAAACAGCCGTTTTTGAAGGTGTAAAATCTCTTTCTGGATCACCGGTTTATTCTTCTGATTTACGTGCTGGTGCAGCTCTTATTATTGCTGGAATTATAGCTAATGGTGAAACAGAAATTTATAATATACATCATATTGATAGAGGATATGAAAACATAGAAGAAAAATTTAGAAAACTTGGAGCTAAAATTCAAAGGGTTTCTGAATAAGATTATATTGCAAAGGATGAATACTTATGTTTAAATTTTGTAGCTTATACAGTGGTAGTACTGGAAATAGCTTACTTATAGAATCTAAAAATACTAAAATATTAATTGATGCTGGTGAAAGTGCCAAAAAAATTGATATTGCTTTAGAAAATATACATATATCACCAAACGAGATAGATGCAATTTTAGTAACTCATGAACATCAAGACCATGTTAAAGGACTTGGTACTATGTCTAAAAAATATAATATCCCTGTATATGCAACTTCCAAGACTTGGGATGCTATGCCAGAACAACGTGATAAAGTATTGAATAATAATAAAAAAAATTTTACATCTGGTGAAAATTTTGAAATTGGAGATTTAACAATACATCCTTTTTCCATTCCACATGATGCTATTGATCCTTGTGGATTTAATATATCTCATAATAATAAAAAAATTAGTATTGCTACAGACTTAGGTCATATGTCTAATTCTATAATTAATCAACTTGAAGGTAGTTCTTTTATCATGTTAGAATCAAATTATGATCCTAATGTTCTTAAATGCTCTCGATATCCATATTCTTTGAAAAAAAGAATAGCAGGACCTAATGGTCATCTTCCTAATTATATGGCTGGAAAAACTATTGCATATTTATTAAAATATGGTCTAAAAGAAGTCTTGCTTGGTCATCTTAGTAAAGAAAATAATTTTCCTGAGCTTGCATATAAAACAGTAGTTGAAGAATTAATTCATAGTAATTATGATGAATCTTCACTTAGCCTCTCTGTAGCAAATAGAGAATGCACAAGTAAATTTATAGAAATTGCTTAATTTGGAGGTTTAATATGTTGCATATAAATATTATATGTATTGGAAAATTAAAAGAAGGTTATTTAAAAGATGCTTGCATGGAATATTCTAAAAGGTTATCTAAATATTGTAATTTAAAGGTAATAGAGCTTCCTGATATTTCTTTACCTAATAAACTAAATGAAAAGATTATTCAAGATATCAAAGAAAAAGAATGTAATTCTATTTTACTACATATAAAAAAAGATAGTTATATAATTTGTTTAGATTCGCTTGGGAAGCAATATAGTTCTGAAAAGTTTGCTTCTCATATTGATAATATTTGCTTAAGCAATAGTCATATCACTTTTGTTATTGGAGGAAGTTTAGGTTTAACTAATAAATTAATAAATTCTTGTAATGAATCTATTTCTTTTTCAAAAATGACATTTCCTCATCAATTAATTAGAATTTTTTTGCTAGAACAACTATTCCGTTCTTTTAAAATTCTAAATAATGAAAATTATCATCATTAATATATAAAGTAGAGGTTAGTACAAATTATTTCTAAGGACATAATATTATTTTAAATAAGTACTATTGCCTCTACTAATTATATTTAATTTTTTCTTTATAATATGGGACCCTATAAGAATTATAATCTTTTTAATAGATATATAAATAATTATGAATAATAAAATATCAATTAACATTTCTATTTCCTTATGAATTAATTTATATAATATTTTATAACTATATTATGTTTTTGTCAACAAAATTTTTACGACATAATTCCCCATAAAACTACAGAAGTAATCATTCCAACTATATCAGCTATTAATGCTACTAATAATACAAATCGAATTTTTTTTATACCTACTGCGCTTGTATAAACAGCTATTGTATAAAAAGTAGTTTCAGTAGATCCCATTATTGTTGATGCAATTAAACCTATCGTACTATCTACTCCATAAGTATTTAATATATCTGTTGCAACTGCTAAAGATGCACTTCCTGAAATAGGTCTTATTAATGCAAGTGGCATTATCTGGCTAGGAATTTTTAGTAAATTTGTTATAGGTGATACAAAGTTTATTATTGCATCTAAAACTCCAGAACTTCTAAGAACTCCTACCGCTACAAATATTCCTACAAGTGTTGGAAATATTTGTAATACTATTTGTAATCCCTCTTTAGCTCCTTTTAAAAATATATCAAATACTTTGTTTTTTTCCATAAAAGCATATAATAGTATTAGTAAAATAATGCTTGGTATTGCTATTACTGACACATAATTAATAATTTTCACTTTTCTCTTCCACCTTAATTTTTAGTTTTCGATTTTCTTATAAATATTTTTGCTAATGTTATTCCAGCAATACCTGCACATATTGTTGATATCCATACAGGAACAATTATTGATGTGGGATTTTGTGACCCTAATGAATTTCTAATTGCAATCACTGTTGTAGGTATCAATTGTAAAGAAGCTGTATTAAGTATTATGAACATTGCCATAGAGTTAGTTAAAGTATCTTTATTACTGTTCTTTTCTTGCATTGTTTTCATTGCTTTTAGTCCTAAAGGTGTAGCAGCATTTCCTAGTCCTAAAATGTTTGCAATTATATTTAGTGATATCTCTTTATTTTCTTTTGAGCCTTCTTTTATGTCTGGAAATAAAAATCTGAATATTGGTTGTAGCAATTTTGTTATTTTTTTTATTAAACTACTATCTTGTACTATTTGCATAATTCCATTCCATAAACATATTGTTCCTAATAATGATATACTTAATTGTATTGCAGTACCACAAGATTCAAAGATTGATGAATTTAATTTTTCCATATTACCTGAAATTATAGCAAAAATTATGGATATAATAATTATAATTGGCCATAATATATTTAACAATTTAATCACCTATTAAATATTATTCCAAGCTATATTTTTTATGCTCTATTTATTAAATATGTTTTTTATGTTTTTATTATATTGCTTTTTTCCATATTTTGTGTTATGATAATTATGTTGTTGTCGAAATTTGTTGTTTTAAGGAGGATTTTGTATGAAATCGACTGGAATTGTTAGAAGAGTGGACGAATTAGGTAGAGTTGTTATTCCTATAGAAATTAGGAATCAGTTCGGTATTGCAGAAAAAGATCCCATAGAAATATATGTTGACGGTAATTCTATAATATTAAAAAAGAGTGAACCCCATTGTATTTTTTGTGGAAATTCTAAAGGGTTAACTCCATATAAAGATAAACTAATTTGTACTAAATGTGCAAAACAAATTACTAAGATTATAAATGATTCTAAGGGATAGAATCTAAAAAAATAAAGTTATTACTATAAAATTTTAATATTTTAAGTAAATAACTTTTTTATTTTAGGAATATTTATTAAAAAATCTTTAACTTTTTTATTTATTAATCTTTTTTGGCTTTTCTTCAAATTCATAGTTAAATTAGTACTCTCTCTTCTAATAAAACTTTTTTAACAATTATATAATTAATTATAATTTAAAAAATATTTATATATTTCATTTCTCTGTACATTTCTATCTTTTGCTATTTTTTTAATTATTTCCTTTTTTTCAATCCCTTTATTTTTATAATATTCATAATGTTCTTCAAGTGTTTTATTATTTAATAATTCTATTTCTTTCTCTTTTTTATTTAAACTACTTTTTTCTATAATTATAACATATTCTCCTTTAGGATTTTCTACATTTTTTATTACATCATCAATATTTCCTCTAATATATTCTTCGTGAATCTTTGTTATTTCTCTAGCTAGAACAATTTTTCTAGATCCTAATATATCAGATAAATCAATCAATGTTTCTTTAATTTTATGTGGTGCTTCATATAAAATTAAAGTTTTATTCTCTTGTTTAATTTGCTCTAAAATTTCTTTTCTATTTTTATTGTTTTGTGGTAAAAAACCATAAAATGCAAATTTGTCCGTATCTAATCCTGATGCTATCAAAGCATTTATTAATGCGCAAGCTCCAGGAATTGGCTCAATTTTTATATTGTTTTCTATTGCTCTTTTTACCAATTTTTCTCCAGGATCTGATATAGCAGGAGTGCCTGCATCTGAAACTATGGCTATATTCTTTCCTTTTATTAATAATTGTATTATTTCTATTTCTTTACTTTCTGAACTATGTCTGTGATAACTTAAAAGTGGTTTTGATATTTCAAAATGATTTAATAACTTTAAAGTTTGTCTTGTATCCTCTGCAACTATATAATCTACCTCTTTTAAAGTTTTTAACGCTCTTATTGTTATGTCTCCTAAATTTCCTATTGGAGTTGCTACTAAAAATAATATTCCTTTATCCATTTTACATTTCATTCCTTTTAATTTTTTATTTTAACTATTTTCATATATTTTAAGAATCTCTTTAGTATATTTCATATTCTCATCATATACATATAAAGGCTCTTTAACTATTAAAAATTCTTTTGCATTTTTTATGCTTTTTATTAATACCAAATTTGCATTTTTTCCTTTTTTCGGATATACAAATTTCATTTCTTTTGGTTCTAATTTATATTTTTTTAAGGTTGTTATAATTTCTGTTATTCTCTCTGGCCTATGTATACAAAACATTGTACCATTATCTTTTAACAAATATTTAGTTGCTTTTACAAAGTCCTCAAAATTTGCTTTTATTTCATGTCTTGATATTAATTCTTTTTTTTGATTACTTTTTTCCCCTGTTCCTATTTTTTTGTATGGTGGATTTGTTATAACATAATCAAATTCTTTGTGATTATATATTTTATCTAAATTATTTATATCTTCATTTTTTATTTCTATTCTATCTTGCAGTAAATTTAATAACACACTTCTTCTTGCCATTTCTGCTACTTCTTCTTGTATTTCTATTCCTACTATTTTCTTTGCATTTGTCTTAGCACATAACAATATTGGTAATATTCCTGTTCCAGTGCCTAAATCTATTACTTTACTATTATTTTTTATTTCTTTTGAAAAGTCAGCTAATAATACACTATCTATTCCAAAACAAAATCCATTTCTATTTTGAATAATTTTATATCCATTTTGTAAATCATCTATTCTCTCTTCTATATTCAATATTGTCACTTCCTTTTTTGTTTTACATATTATATAATAAATTGATATTATTTTGCAAATTTATTATATTTGGAGGTTTTGTATATGTATAAATGCAATAAAGAACAAAAAAAAGAAAGCATTATTTGCTCTCTTTATCAAATAGAAAACTTTCTATGTAGTTTTACAACTGCATGTAAAACTTTTAACTTTTATAAATTTTTAAAGAATTTAAAATAATTATTATTTTCTTACAAATGCTTCAGAAAATCCAATTTTTCCATCTTGAAATTGCATATTTTCCTGACCATCTATTAATATTTTTACTGAATTTATTTCTGTTAATTCTGTTAAAGTATTTACAATAGAATATATTGTTAAACTTTCCTCAATCTCTCCTCCTTTATGGTTTTGTATAAACTCTTTTGATAAATCCAAATATAAAGTATCTTGTTCTAATTGCACACCATTTACTTCTGTTCCTTCAGGTATTACACTTACTAGTTTTGTATTTTGAGGAGTTTCTTTTAATAAATTAAATAATATAATATATGGTTCATTTATTAATTGCTTTACATCAATTAATCTTGTTTCTTGCTCTAATTCATTTGTTTCTACATTTTTATAATACAACACTACCATAGTTTTCCTCATATCTACATCTGATATTTCTTCTTCTGGTTCTATCTCATTTTCTTTCTCTATTTGAATATTCTGTGATAATACAATAATTAATCCTATTAAAATAATTAAAATAATAAGTCCTATTAAAACTTTTTTATTCATATTTTATCACTTTCCTTTCTTGTCTATTACTATTCATAGCCAGTCCGTTTTAGAACTACTTTTTACCAAATAATTACATTGACAAATTTGCATTTTGAATATACAATAAATGCTGAATAAGTCTAATTTATTTTAATATAATTTAATAAGTTTGTGATAATTTTAATTGTCAGAATGTGAGGTTTTTATGAATAAGTTATTACATATTGGTGTAGACGTTGGATCTACAACTGTTAAAATATCTGTAATGGATAAAAATTTAAATAATATATATAGTAATTATCAAAGACATTTTTCAGACACAAAAAATACGGTTTGTGAAGTCTTAGAAGATTTAACAACTCGTTTCCCAGACACTGAATTTACAATCGCTTTGACTGGCTCTGGAGCTATGTCTGTAGCCAAATTTTTAGATTTACCCTTTATTCAAGAAGTAATTGCATGTAAAAGAGCTGTAGAAAAATACATACCTCAAACAGATGTAGTTATTGAGTTAGGTGGAGAAGATGCAAAAATAATATACTTTGATAAATTTATAGAACAAAGAATGAATGGAACTTGTGCCGGAGGAACTGGTGCGTTTATAGACCAAATGGCTTCACTGTTACATACAGACCCTAGTGGATTAAATGAACTTTCTAAAAAACACAAAATAATTTATCCAATAGCTTCTCGTTGTGGTGTTTTCGCTAAAACAGATATACAACCATTATTAAATGAAGGAGCTGCACGTGAAGATATAGCTACCTCTATCTTCCAAGCAGTTGTTAATCAAACTATTAGTGGTCTTGCATGTGGAAGACCAATTAGAGGTAAAGTTGCCTTTCTAGGCGGACCTTTAAATTATTTATCTGAGTTAAGGCAAAGATTTATAGAGACTCTTCATTTAAAACCTGAAGAAATTATTGTACCTGAAGAAGCTCATTTATTGGTTTCAAAAGGAGCAGCTTTAGATTCAATAGAATCTAAACCTATTTCTTTAGAAAAACTAAAAAGCAAAATTGAAGTGTTAAAAGTTTCTCATGATAATACTTCACAACCTCTTGCTCCACTTTTTAAAGTCGAAGCAGAATACAAAGAATTTAAAAATAGACATAACAAGGACAAAGTAGAGAAAATAAAATTAGAAAATTTAGAGGGAGACTGTTTTGTTGGTATAGATGCAGGCTCTACTACAACCAAATTAGTATTAATAAATAAAGATGGTAAATTGGCTTTTTCTCTTTATGATAATAATGAAGGAAATCCTTTACAAAGTGTTATAAAAATGCTTAAAGAACTATATGCTGTTTTACCAGAAAAGGCAATTATTCGCTATAGCGGAGTTACTGGATATGGTGAAAAATTAATTCAAACTGCTCTTAATGTAGATTTAAATGAAATTGAGACTATATCTCATTATACTGCTGCAAAAAAATTTACACCTAATGTTACTAGTATAGTAGATATTGGTGGTCAAGATATGAAATATATAAAAATGAAAAATAATGCAATAGACAATATAATGCTAAATGAAGCTTGTTCATCAGGCTGTGGCTCTTTTATTGAAACTTTTGCTAAAAGTTTAGGACTTAGCATACAAGAATTTGTACAAGAAGCAATTGAAGCTAGAACTCCTGTAGACTTAGGTTCACGTTGCACTGTATTTATGAATTCAAAAATAAAACAAGCTCAAAAAGAAGGTTACTCTGTAGGAGATATATCAGCTGGTCTTTCTTACTCAGTTATAAAAAATGCTATTCAAAAAGTTATGAAAGTAAGAGATACAAATACTTTAGGAGATTATATTGTAGTCCAAGGTGGAACTTTTTACAATGATGCTGTTTTAAGAGCATTTGAATTAATAGTAGGAAAAAATGTAATAAGACCAGATATATCAGGTCTTATGGGAGCTTATGGTGTAGCATTACTTGCAAAAGAACAATATGAAACAAATCTTGATATGGAATATAAATCTACTATACTAAAACTTGATGAATTAGATAGATTAAAAGTTGAGTCATCACATATAAGATGTAATGGATGTGAAAATCACTGTTTATTAACAATAAATAAATTCAGTAATGGGTCAAAACATATTTCTGGAAATCGTTGTGAAAAAGGTGCAGGTATTGCTGGAGTAGAAATTAAAAATCTACCTAATTTAGTAAAATATAAATATGAAAGAATTTTTGATTATACTCCTTTAGAAGAAAGTGAAGCTAAACGTGGAACTATAGGAATACCTAGAGTTTTAAATATGTATGAAGATTATCCTTTCTGGTTTACATTTTTAACAAATTTAGGTTTTAGAGTTATTTTATCAGAAAAAAGCACTAGAAAAACATATGAAAAAGGTATAGAATCTATGCCTTCAGAATCAGTATGTTTCCCTGCTAAACTTTCACATGGTCATATAATTAGCTTAATAGAAAAAGGAATAAAAACAATATTTTACCCTTGTATGCCATATTCAAGAAAAGAATATGAAAAAGCAGATAATCATTATAACTGTCCTATTGTAATATCATACTCAGAAGTACTCAAGAACAATGTGGAAGAAATATCAAGTGTAAAATTTTTAAATCCTTTTCTTCCATTTGATACAAAACATTTGGCAGAAACGATTTTAGAACTTCCGGAATTTGCTGAATATAATTTTACTAAAAAGGAACTTTTAAATGCTGCTAAAAAAGCTGAAGAAGAATATCAAAAATGTAAAAAAGATATACAAAATAAAGGCAATGAAACTTTAAATTACATGAAAGAAAATAATTTAAAAGGAATTGTTTTAGCTGGAAGACCATATCATGTAGATCCAGAAGTAAACCATGGTATAGATACTTTAATTACAGGATTAGGACTTTGTGTACTTACAGAAGATAGTGTCTGCATGCAAACAGAAGTAAAGCGTCCTATAAGAGTAGTAGATCAATGGACTTTTCATGCTAGATTATATGCATCTGCTGATTTTGTAGGAAAACATGATAATTTGGAATTAGTTCAATTAAACTCTTTCGGTTGTGGAGTTGATGCTGTAACAACAGACCAAGTTGAAGAAATATTATCTAGCTATGGAAAAATGTACACACTTATAAAAATAGATGAAATTAATAATTTAGGAGCTGTACGTATTCGTATTCGTTCATTACTTGCTAGTATGAATAAACGTGAAAAAGAAAATAAAGAACTAAGTTCAGTTGGAAACTATGAACAGAAAAAGAAAATATTTACTAAAGAGATGAGACCAAAATATACTATATTAATACCACAAATGGCACCTATACACTTTGAATTGCTAGAATCCGCTGTTAGATCTTGTGGCTATAATGTGGAATTATTAAGAGAATGTACAAGCCATACAGTTGAAACAGGATTAAAATACGTAAATAATGATGCTTGCTATCCATCTATATTAGTTACAGGACAAATGATAGAAGCATTACAATCAGGGAAATACGATTTAAACAATACTGCTCTAATTATGTCTCAAACTGGTGGGGGATGTAGAGCAACAAACTATATTGGATTTATACGAAAAGCATTAAAAGATGCAGGTTTTGAAAACATACCAGTTATATCATTCAATGTTGTAGGAATGGAAAAAATGCCTGGATTTAAAATTACAATACCACTTATAGAAAGATTATTAAAAACTGTTATATATGCAGATTTATTGCAAAAAATGCTTACTAAAAATAGAGCATATGAAATACATAAAGGAGAAACACAAAAACTATTTGATGAATGGATGGACAAATGTAAATCTTTATTACAAAAATCAAATATGAAACAATTTAAACAAAGTATATATGATATAGTAAACGACTTTGAAAAAATAGAATTAGATACAAGTATAGAAAAACCTAAAGTAGGAATTGTTGGTGAAGTTTTAATAAAATATCATCCATTTGGTAATAACTTTGTTGCTAATAAACTAGAGGAAGAAGGCGCTGAGGTCATATTACCTGACTTTATGGGATTTATTAAATTTATTGCTACACACAAAATTACATTTAATCAATTAATTAAAACAGATAAAATGAAAGCAAAAATATTCAAAACAGCAATTAAATTAATAGATGTATTAGAAAAAGATGTAAATATAGCATTAAAACAATCAAAAAAAGGATATTTATTACCTTGTAACATATGGAGTTTAGAAGATAAAGTTAAAGATATTTTATCAATAGGTAACCAAACAGGTGAAGGTTGGTTTTTAACTGCTGAAATGATAGAATATATAGAGCATGGTATACCAAATATAGTATGTGTACAACCATTTGCTTGCTTACCTAACCATGTAGTTGGAAAAGGAGTAATAAAAACAATACGTTCAAAATTTCCAGAAGCAAATATATCTCCTATAGATTACGATCCTGGAGCGAGTGAAGCAAATCAAACAAATAGAATAAAACTTTTAATGACAGTAGCAAAAGATAATTTAAAACAAAAAAAGCAAAAAGAAATAAATATATTAGAAGAAAATAATGAGGAAAAGAGTAAAGAAGAAATAAAAGTTTAACAAGCTATTTTCTCTTCAACTTTTCAAAACAAGGCTCTTTAAGAGCCTTGTTTTTTGAGTTTATAATTACTAAATTGCACTGAAAAATTGTTTTACAATTTCACGTTGTAGAACAAAGACGCGACTTTACAATGATATAAATAAAAACAAAACTATTAATGTCTTCTTTTGTTCTAGTCATAAAATAATCTATGCTTTTGATATATATTATTTATTATATTTTCTCTAGAGTTTATAATATATAGACCCAAGGCTTTCATTTTTTTTTCATACTTTTTATTCTCATTTTTTGTTTTTTACTATTTTATATTTTTTCTATAATTTTTATTAATTGTTTTATTATTATTTTTTTATTTATATTTTTTCTATTTAATTTTATTATTTTTGTTTTTTATTATATTAATTAATTATTTATTTTTATTATTAATTTATTTATTATTAATTTATTTATTATTTTTTATTTAATTATTTTATTTAATTATTTTAATTTATTATTTATTTTT